>JARLIE010000130.1 GCA_031291875.1 Minisyncoccota bacterium
CGACTTCTTTAGTGGTTCCGTCAAAGCCACCGTCTTGACGACAAGACGTTGCAACTCCTCAAAAACAGGAGACTTCTGATTTGCTCGATAGTGTTTTTGATTTCCGATTTGTTCGACGGAAACGAGTCCGCTAAGCCGCAATCGAGTCAGCTCACGTTCCACTGCACCGGTTCCGGAGTGGACGCTTCTCACAATTTCGGAAGTGTAGAAACTGCGCTCTGGCTGGCCGAAGATGAGCCCCAGCACACGCTGCTGTACTTTGGAAAAGAGGGCGTTTGAAACGCTTACGGCGCCTACTGTTTGCTTCATGGTCATACCCAATTTGGGTTATATACAACCCAAATTGGGTATGATCAAGCCGCCGGAAATTCCCTATGCAAGGCAAGATGTTATCACGACGGCTCGGGCTTTTTTTGTTCGGCAGCCAAATAATTTTCGCCATTTCAGCGAGCCATCGAGCGAACGCAAACGCTTCATCGAGACCCGTCATGTACGATGCGTGCTCCGCTCGCTTGACGATCGCGAGGCTTCGCTCGCAATGGCGGTTTCGGCTCGTAGCCCTGCCCCCGCTTTCGGCCTTGCGCCTAACGGCGAATTTATCGAACCCGATCAAGCTGATGCTACCTGTCCAGTCCCCTTGCTAAAAATATTTCGCTTCGCGTTTTGCCCAAATCAAATCCATAAACGCCGCTGTCCCGTGCCCATAACGAGGGGCGTTTCGCGATCGTCACGGACGTTGGGCGCGGGATGCGGTGGACGCGATTGCACCTGAAGACGAACGGTGCACCCGCGGCCTCGCGTGGAAAAAATAAAAACCACACGAGCGTAGTCACCACGGTCGCGCCGGAATCACCCGGCATTCCCGCACGCGAGTGGTTTTAACGGTTTCCTTCGCGCTCTCCTTGGTGACCGGGCTCTTTTGCCACCATCGCCGCGCGGATCATCTCCGCGAAACTTGACGCCAGCGTCGGGGCGTCAGGACCACACGACTTCGCCGTCCGCGGGTGCACCGTTCGTCTTCAGGTGCAATCGCGTCCACCGCATCCCGCGCCCAACGTCCGTGACGATCGCGAAACGCCCCTCGTTATGGGC
>JARLIE010000131.1 GCA_031291875.1 Minisyncoccota bacterium
ACCGATCGTTGGCGTAGTGGACCTACCGAGCGCTGTGAGGATGAGAGCGGTATGAACGGTAGACGAGACTGTGCTGATCGCGATCCAACGTGTGACCGATTCAACCCGAGCGGACGGTGCGGACTGCCTGCTGCGGATGCAAGCGAGTGCTTTACTGTATGAGTTGCTGCAGCGTCGAACATTGCTGTCAAGTCAACGGCGGGTTGCCTTGCACTGCGCATCAACAATAAAGATCATGGGGCCTGATATCCATCTGACGCGTCCCACATGCGCATCACTGCCTACCAGCCATCGCACGCTTGCTGCTACAAATCGCATCGCTGTCGGATCGTTAATATCGCATACAGCGTCGGCGTGTCCAGGGCGATGCCCACCATCGCCCGCCGCGCACTTGCACGCATGCTGTTCGCTGTCGGCGGACATCGCTGATTGGCGCGGGTGGGTGAGAGAATGTTGTGGTTTGTTGTATGGTAAGGATCACAACACAGCAGGAGCCGCTGGTCGGCACTACTTACCATACCAGCTTGCACTAGCGGCCAAACTGAGAGCTCACCTTGCCGCAGCGCGGGCCGCACAGTGAGCAGGAGCATCTTGCCGAATTGGGTGAGAGTGAGGGCGTGCTCGCGAGCGCACGAGCACGCCTTGGTGCGACGTGGAACGGTTACGCGACTTTGCGGCCTGCATGCTTCGAAAGCTTCTCTTGGACCGCGCGAAGTGAATTGGCGTTCATCGCGGCGGTGTGCTCCTCGCTGGCTTTATCGGCGGCTGCCCGGGCTCTGTAGAGTTCTACCCCCGCGCGATAAACTTTGTCGTATGGCTCCATACACTTGCCGCAAAGATCGTGAACGACAGTGCCATCGCTGCTGTAGACCTGATGCAACGAGACGGTTGCGATCTGGCAGGCCATGCACGACATCGTGGGCGAGTATGGGATGGAATCTAAGCATCGCGAAAAGAGGTCAGACACTCACGAACTGCTCGACCTCATCCCAGCTCCAAGCGAAGCAGACCATCTAGCGGTGGCTCATGAGCACCCTAAGCACTGTGACAGCCGCACCAGTGAGCCAGACTTGCCTCGCACGAATGGGCAAACGAACGCGAGGTGAGGGCGGAGAGTCGTCGACGGAGGAAAGAATCCGGAGCCGCCAGACGAGCCGGAGCGTCTTAGCTACAAATGACTGTGCAGATGGTCGGGAAGAAACCGCACGAACGCGTAAAACCCTTAATAACCTTATTAACAAGGCAAGAATGATAACCCTAATCGCTGGTCGCTAGGAATAACCCCTAACCGCCGCGAATAACCCTAATCGACGCTGGAACGCGCGGATAACCCTAACGGGCAATCCGATTCGCTCACGCGCTTCGATCGACAGCCACGATCAACCGTGAAGCTGCAATGGTAACCCTACTAATCGATGACACCATCCATCCATGGTCTATCGACGCGAGTAGGGTTAATATCAACGGAGTGCCAATGAATCACTCCACCCGCGCGAACACAATTCGTCCAACACCTGGGACACTCACATCAGTCTCCCACACGACACATCTCACACGAGTGCGTCGCGAATCGTGCTCGCTGCAATGAGTTTGGCTCACCGCTCCCCATAGGAACACGATCTACTCATTTGCGACTTGTCGGATAAAGCTCTCCGCCTGTCAGTTCTTTTTGCCTTTCTTCTCCTCCTCTCTAGGACCCATCGCATTCGAATACTCGACATTACCAAGACGGTAGGCTCGTGCTGACACCACCATAGCTGCGGACGGGGTCCGAATGTCGAGCGAACGTTGGGCGTCGTATTGAGCTCATTGATCTCAAAAA
>JARLIE010000132.1 GCA_031291875.1 Minisyncoccota bacterium
AGCAAGCGCTGCAATCCGCCGATCAAGACGTTCGTCTCGCGACTTCGCTCGGTCAGCTCCTTGATCTGCGCATTCTTCGTGGTGAGTTCTTCGCGGAGGAATGTCACTTCCCCTTCCAAGCGATCGATGTACCGCTCCGTAAGGTCGGGACCAGTCGCGACAAGTCGCGGCTTGTCGTCGCTTGTCGATTGCGTCGGTCGCGCGGGCTCATCGCCATTTCCGGCGGCGACATGCGCCACGTCATGTCGCGACACGTCGGGACTTGTCGGTGCTGGCTGTCGCTGCTCGTCGTGGCCTGATTCAAGGTTAGGTTCTGTCGCGACCTGTCGCGACAAGTCGTGACCTGTCGCAGTCGGTCGCACTTCCTCGATGTACGCGATGTGCTTCGCGACCGACTCTGGCGAGATCAAATATTTTTCGCCGAACTGCGTTTCGATACGGCGACAATCGAGGTGACCGTTCGCGCAATAACGCTGCACGCTTCGCGCAGTGCGCGGATGCCCGGCGTGTTCGTAACGCTCCAGAGCCTCGTCGATCGTCAGAGTGTATTCACTGTCGGGGGTCGTCGCGCCTTGTCGCGACAGGTCGGTGTCCATACGAACATCGTAGCATCGAAAGGGCACTTCCTGTGGTGTTGTCCACAATGCCCGGCTGGCGGCAAAGCAGTTGCGTCGAGCTGGGCGGCGAAGGGTAGTCCAAAGCCGCAAACCCACTGGACACAAATTCCTTTGGACAAAGGGATTGCTCGCCGCCGCCTTCCGGCAAACTCGACTCAGCGCGCGGTCGCTGTGATATGATTTGCGCATGAAAACATCGACCCTCCGAATCGGCACGATCGACTCGAACGTCGCAGGAGACCTGTTCTCCGGTCCGCACCTTGCGCGCGAATATCAACAGGCTCCAACCGCGACGCTCCCGCAAGATCGCACGCGCCAATCGGCCCTCGGTCAATTCATGACGCCGATAAGTGTCGCCGAATTTATGGCATCCCTTTTTGCGGATGTGCCCTTGCAAGCTTATCGGGTGCTCGATCCGGGAGCCGGGTCAGGGGCGTTGTCGCGTGCCTTCCTCGACCGGGTGGCGAAGGACAGCGCGCGACCGTCGGCGACAGAGGTGACAGCCTTTGAATTAGATATGAGTTGTCACCCGCTCCTCGAATCGATGTTCGTGCAATTTGCGAGCACCCTTGGGGTGCGTTGGCGTGTCGTTGGCGGCGATTTCATAGAGCACGCGGTCAAACAAATTCTGCTAGGCTCGGGCGGTTACACTCACGCGATCCTCAATCCGCCCTACAAGAAAATAAATAGTGGGTCCGCTCACAGACTCGCATTGCGCGAAGTGGGAATCGAGACCGTCAATCTGTACTCGGCGTTCGTCGCTCTTGCGGTGAATCTGCTGGAGCCGGGGGGACAGTTGGTGGCGATCATTCCGCGCAGTTTCTGCAACGGCCCTTACTACCGTCCTTTCCGTCGGTTCGTTTTGGATCGCGCGGCAATCCGACGGCTGCACTTGTTTGGCTCGCGCACGAAAGCATTCAAATCGGACGATGTCCTGCAGGAAAATATCATCATCGTTCTGGAGCGGGGGGCGAAGCAAGGGGCGGTGACAGTTTCAAACTCGACCGATGATTCGTTTGCTGACCTCACTACGCATACGCATCCCTTCGATCGGATCGTCCTTCCGAGCGACCCGGAATACTTTATCCACGTCCCTACTTCGACCGGGCGGCATGCAATCGAACTCGCGCCGGCCGTTCGCTATTCGTTGGCCGATCTCGGATTGCAGATTTCAACAGGTCCAGTCGTCGATTTTCGGATGCGGGACCACACGCGGGATATGCCCGAACAGGGGAGCGTCCCCTTGCTCTACCCCATCCATTTTACTGGCCACGTGACCGAATGGCCGAAGATAGGCATCAAAAAGCCGAACGCTATCCAACGAAATCGCGACACCGAACGATGGCTCTATCAGTCGGGGTTCTATTGTGTCGTGCGGCGCTTTTCATCGAAGGAAGAGAAGCGCCGGATTGTTGCGAGCGTTGTCGACCCCAGCTCCTTCCCAGGTG
>JARLIE010000133.1 GCA_031291875.1 Minisyncoccota bacterium
AAGAGCGGGGCAAATGAGCGAGCCATCCTGCTTCATCGAATTCCGGCCCGGAATGCGCCGCCTGATCGAGGACGCAATCGAGAGCCTCATCCTGCTCCTGGACGAGATAGATTGTGATGCTGAATTGGAGGACGGGGGCGACCAAGAACCGATCGACGAGCGGGAGTACGATCCGGCGGAGTCTGGAATCGGTGACGCGGACGGACTTTGCGAGCTGGCTTAACCGGTTGTGCCCGTCAGCCTTGAAAACGTCGCCGTCCGCGTCCTTCGCCCCCCGAAATTGGGGAGCAAAGGGCGCGGCGGCCATCCTCAAATCAATTCAACATCCTCCCGAGGGGCTGATGGATACGGAAACGCCCGCCACGGATGCACTGGCGGGCGTTTTTGTTTAATCCTGAATTCGCGCGCTGAAATCAAACAATTAGGTCGCCGCTCGTGACCCGAACAGCGCGCGCCATGACCCAACGTTAGACTTTGCTTAAATTTATAATAAATATTGCTTCAAATTGCTGCCGATCCGTTCTCATGTATACATCTTATGACGCTTTTCCAAAGCACTTCGCCTCCATGTGCGTTAATACGTAAACGTAAATGGTTATCGTTAAGCTGTGCGGCAAGCGAGTACATATTTGAAGTAGGATCTTAGCTGGATAAGGCAGCCAAATGGCGAAGAACAACCCCATTGACCTTTATATCGGTCAAAAACTCTACAACATCCGCCGGCAGGCCGGGCGCTCCCGTATCGACGTAGCCGCCGCGATTGACGTTGAACCGGAGCAGCTTCGGGAATTTGAAACCGGGGCCGAGCGCGTCCCCGCCGCCGTCCTCTTACGCTTGTCTCAAGTGTTTCAACTCGACGTCCTCGAATTTTTTAGAGGACTGCCTGCGGAGGAACCCACTCCTGGCGCGAGCGTGACGATGGTGTCGGAAACGACGGAAGAGGCCGAGGCGACGGCGTTGTTACGCGATTTCTCACGCATTCGCGATCAGAGAGCGAGACAAGTGATTTTGTCTCTGGTTGCCGGATACGCCGAGAATGAAGCCGCAAGCGATGCTTAGATCGCTGCGGGGTTTAGGCGGCAACTAGCTTAGCCTTGGATGCGTCGGATCCTTTTTCGATCCAGGGTTCAAAGAAATATTGAATAGGCAGGTCGAGCACTTTGCATATTTTATACAATATTTGTGCGTCGATTCTCTGTTGTCCGCATTCAAACTCTTGAATACGCTCTTCGGTCACCCCTAACAGAAAAGACAACTTTTTAGATTCTACGCATTTTTCGACGCGTTTTTGCTTTAGGCGAGACCCGATCACGTGATCGATCGAACAAGACTCCGACATGGTGGCTCTCCCTACCGAGGATTGTATTCACTTATTACGCTACGTAAGGGTGTAACCTTAAACGGTTAACACAACCTTGACGTGCCGTTGAGGCAACGCTTCGTACGTGGGAAAAGTGTCAAATTATAGCCGGTTAGGGCGAGAATGATGCCTCCTGCCGAAGTGGGTTGTTTACGCAACACAACTTTAATTTGTGCTGTCAGCGCCACCTAACCGATTGCGCGTCTTAAAACCCCTTTCATACTGTTGGCTAGGGAATTGATTCGTCACGTGGAATAACGAAATGAAATCGGAAGCCACCGCAGTTGTCGAAATCGCGTTGATCAATCTCTCATTTGCTCAGGCAGAATTGGCGCCGCTAGAAGATCCCTCCGGGGCCGTGCGTCGCGCGTTCGATCACATTAAGCTAGCCATTGCCGGTTTGGCTGGATTGGCCCCTAATTTCGGCTGCATCGACGAAGAAGCGGCGTAACTAACATTACCTGATCCCCGCCGCCCTATTTCCGCAACTCGAGCAGACAAATCGCCTGGCGCGGGCGATAGACGGGACAGGCGTGTCTGCCGGCATCGCCAGGGCGGCAAAACCGATCTGCCCCTCGCGGTAACATTTCCGGCAATAGAGGGGCACGCCGGTAAGGCCGAGCTCGACGGCGTTCGCAATCGACATGGGATCGTAGGGACGTTCGGGCTTCATCGCAGCATCGTGGCCTTCCCATAAGTTGAAACATTACAGGAGTACCGCGACGCTTAAGGTAAAGTTCGACACATCGACGCATGCCTTTCGACGGGGCATAATCGGCCAATGTGCAACCTCTACAGCATCACCAGGACCCAGGACGCGATGCGAGCACTGTTCCGGGTCGCGCACGATCGGACCGGCAATCTGCCGTCGATGACGGGCGTATTCCCAGACTACGCGGCCCCCCTTGTCCGCGTTGCAAACGGCGAACGAGTATTGGCGCTGGCGAGGTGGGGAATGCCATCGCCGCAGTTTGCGTTGAAAGGGAAGGCGACCGATCCCGGCGTCACCAACGTCCGCAACACGGCCTCGCCGCACTGGAGGCGCTGGCTCGGGCCGGCAAACCGTTGCCTTGCTCCATTCAGGTCGTTTTCGGAATACGAGGCGACCCCCGACAAAAAGAAAATCCCGGTCTGGTTCGCCTTCGACGAGAGCCGGCCGCTCGCGGCTTTCGCAGGGATTTGGA
>JARLIE010000134.1 GCA_031291875.1 Minisyncoccota bacterium
TCCATGCTCGCCGATGATAGAGACGCCCAGACGTCCCAGGTGAACATCTCCGAACATCCGATGAGTGGTATCTCGATCTGCCCGCGTATGAAGAAAGCGTTTTGATCGATCGTGCAGAAATCGGTCGATAGCTCCGCCCGCGATCGGCGTTCGGTTTCCGGCAGCGTGTCATAATGCGCTGGCGCTCCGGCACTCCAATGAATCGCGAGTTCGTGAAATTGTCGTCCGCAGCAGGAGCAAGTCCAGGTGTATCGAAGCATCAAACCCCGCTCAAACCAGCAGCCCGACGAAGTCCTCGTAGGATGCATGCGGTAGACGCGCCGTCAAATCGCCACACTGACCCTCGACGAGAGTCGGAAATCTGCGACCATTTGGCGTGTTGGATTCCGCCTAACAGGATGCTGAAAAAGGGTTTTTGACCCGCTGAAATTGCCAATCGCGCTCGGCATGCCAAAACACGTAGTCAACAAAATCAGCGTGTTAGCCGGTCGCGCGAATTCCGGATTGGCCGTGTCGGGACGAGAAAAGCGCGATTCCGCGAGTTTTTCAGCAGCCTGCTAAGGCTGATGAAATTGGCGAATTTCCATTGCTATGGCTCGCCATGAATATGATTTCCCATACCGAAACTTCAATTTTTGCGTCCTGACCGATCCAACAGCGATCAAGAGAGCCTCAGAAAAAAAAGTTGAACTCTCGTTTCCGGTTTTTCTCCGGGCGAGCGACTAACCATTCAAGCGCGCGAAGGGGAGTGACGATGGACGAGGCAATGGAACAAGAAGACGACGCCCAAAAAGGGGCGAGTGGTCAGTTGGCCACGACCAAAGTCCCATTGGCTCAATCTCAGCCAATTGTCGTGCCGCCGTTGTCCAGTGGAGCGACCCGTTTGGAGAATGTCGAAGCTGACCTGATGCACTGGTACTGCCTCGACGCCGACGCGCAGACAGCCTTGCTGAAATCGGTTTCTGAAAACGACAAATTCAGTCATGAAGCGCTCGTTCACATTTGTCGTCAAGCCTATGAAGACAAAGACAAGA
>JARLIE010000135.1 GCA_031291875.1 Minisyncoccota bacterium
AAAAGGGAGCGCCTAACAAAACGAAAAACGCTGCGGTGGACTTGAAATAAAACGCTGGAACTTCGTTTATCCATCTGACATGAATAACTATATTATTACAAACATATTCACATCATTCATACTCATGTCTGACGTTTGCTGACTGTGCAAAACCGTTTCAAACGCGAGATCAAACGCAGACTGCGCGTCGTTTGAGATCGTTTTACGCGAGCAACAAAGAACATATGCAGTACTTAAACATCAATACATATTGACATTTACAATTACCATCGACATGGCATGGTTTGCGTTGTTCATAAGCATGAACTTGGACGATAGAGACTTTGCCGTTTCTCTATGGGGACCCGACCGAACACGCACGCGTATGCACATGTTCTGAGTCAGTCACTTTAGTCAGTACATATACACTAACACTTTGCACTATGTTTGTGGGTGCGTTATTGTCATTCAAATTTGGCCCCAAAGAGAAGGTGGAAACCTAACGGTTCCCCCCTTCAATTAGGGTGGAGTCGTGCAACTCCAGGATGAAGGGGGAAACGTTCAGATCTGGCATTGTAATTTTTAATTGCACATGCATGCGCATCGCGCTAATTCTCACTGCAGACATTCAACTGAATTCAATTTCAATCTGCGAGCAATGTATGAAGATTGAAGGATGCAATTGCACAAATTCGCGACTTGGTGTGTACTAGTAGATTCTGAAGGTAGACTATTCGGACTCATGCTCTTTCTATCCTCGGCGAGAGGCAGCCGCCGCGGCTCCGGATCCTTGAGCTCGAATTCGAGCGTACGCCAGTTCGAGTGCCGTCTGCACGCGTCGAGCAGGAGCTGCTGCCGCAGCAGCTGCCGCCGCCGCCGCTTGACCGTGATACTTGAAGTGCTTGATGAACGACGCGGCCTTGAATGTGGTCTGAGCTTCCAGATCGCGAAGTCTCGCCAGTAGATCGGCCCCGATCTTGTACGCGCTGTGGTTCGGATCGGATGGCAGTTCTTGGAGGAGAGTCAGTCCGGCCAACGATCGGAGGCAACTCAGCACGACGTAGAGGTATCGCGGCGCCACGTTGCCATTGCGCCTGTTCAACGTGGCCGCCACGATCAGACGCGACATCGTCAGACC
>JARLIE010000136.1 GCA_031291875.1 Minisyncoccota bacterium
CGCCAGCAGGTCCTCCATCGGCAGCGCAATCCTCCGAGATCGCTGCGCGTGTCAGCCCCGGCGGTCATGAGATGGCCGCTCCGATCTCACAGAGCATGCGACCCGCCCCCGATGAATCATTCGTCTTCCCTTCCTCCTCACCCGCGGGCGCAGCAGCAGGCTCGCAGAATCTGCATTTCTATACCTCAGCCTCACCCGCCCCTTCTGCGCCGATCGATTCCGGCATCTTTCAAGCTCACACGGTGCGCGATGCCTGTCGCACGATCGACTCTCTCCTCCAGCGTGAAGGTCTCATGCGCAATCGTGAGATCGAGTCCGCCGCGATCGAGCTGCGACTCACTAGCGAGGAGTATGAAACAGCCGCGAACTCCGGCGAGCTGCAGGAGGCGCAGGCACTCCTCCTGCTCGCGCAGATGCAGGCGGAGTTATTAATCATATCGAAACATTGCGCCAGTAGTGAAAGAGCGGAGCTACTCGAGGCGACGATCACGACAGAGAGCGTGCTCCAGTTCGCACAGGACGGACTGCAGAGAAGAACGAGACAGTAAACTTGAAGAAGAAAGAATGAAGCGATGCTTCCCCTTGAGAGTTAACAGAGATCCGAACATACACTATTGCATTCCATCCTCTTTTCGACACATTTTCCCGCCCTGCGTAATGTTGATTGCAGCGCGAGCGAACATGAAAGACGATTCCGGAGACGCCGCAGTCAGAAGTTGCCGCGATGATTGGAGCGCTCGCAACACGATATTTCATGTCTCCCTTGCTATCTTCAGGTAATATAATTTCTGTTCTATTTGCTTGCAATTAGACTTGGCCCTTTTTCTATCGTTAATTATCTAGCGTGATTTAACGAGGTCACGATAGCGCTATCGATAATTAGCGCAAATATCGCATAATAGCACGCTAAGCGCTATCGCATTGCTAGCGCGTTCTATCGTGATAGAGCCAAAAAAGGCACGATAAACAACGATAGTTAAATTTCGTGTTCTCGTTGTATGACGATAGCTAATATCAGATAATATCGGATATTAACGCAAACAAGCGATAGCGGGCACTTTGCATCTTTTCAAAGAGA
>JARLIE010000137.1 GCA_031291875.1 Minisyncoccota bacterium
CCGGCGAGCGCCGCCGCGGCGCGCAGTTTGTCGCGCGCTTGCAGCGCGATCTCGCTCGCCGGTAAGCCGGAGCGCGGCCCGTGCGCGGCGGCGGCCATGACCGAGGAGAGCCGTGGCGCAATTGAAGGTGCGAAAGGCAACCCGTCGATCTAACTACTGCCCACCGAGTCCCCCCTCAACCCTACGAGGGCTTAACCCGCCGGCACACCCTCTGCTTTGAGGCTATTCGGCTCTAGTTAAAGCGCGAGCCATAACCTCATCCTGCGACTTTCCTTTCAAATATTAGCTTCAGGTTCCTACACGATTATCGGAGTCAAACGCATCCGCCGAGAGGACTTTCCAGTTCCACAAATTCCCAACAATCGCAATATATGTCACGTTGCCATTTGTCACTACTTAACCATTTAACTCGGCACAAAAGGTCTTCATAGCTATAAACGTTGGCTCAAAGCATTTCTGTGTCATTTTGATAAGTGGCGCCTTGTCACCCTTTCGCTTCAACGACAAGATATATCCGGCGCCTTTGCTCGGATCATCTTCATTGGTGGCAGCCACCAAGCATTGCAGACGTGCCTTAGCTTGCTTTTCGGCATTCCAAGTGCTGACGCCAATATTTCCGCATTTCACAAATTTCTCAACGCAGTAAGCGGCGCTTCTGAACCTAGGCGAAAGAGCCTCGACATACATTGTCTCAAGCGAACCGGGTCTACCGCCGCCGGGCAGAGTGATAACAGCGACTCTCGGATGATCGCCGTTCGACGGCCCAATTGTTCCTTCAGATTGAGGCACGCCAAACGAACCAGCTCTCTGAATCTTCCTTTTTACATCGAGAAACGTCTTATCTGCACAGTCTCTCGCGTCAACAACAACCAGAACTCCCAAAATCTGACTTCTCAATACATCACTTGCTCGAAAATATACATTAAGCATCTCAAGCATTGCTGTGATATTATCGAAGCCATGCAGTTGTTTCGCCTTCGCGGTTGCTTGCTCCTCCGGAAAAACCGGAAACGGACAATCAAAACGCGGAAGCCTGCGCTTCGATATCAGAGTCTCAAGTAACTTTCGATCAGCCGGGCCCTCGGTTAGAAGGACAAACCGATGCTCAAAATTAAACGTCGCATCAGGCGTCCACACGCTTCTCTTCCCTCTCTATTTCCGTATTTCGAGCCCAGTTTGAATCAAAGAAAGTGCGTCTTTGCCGCTCACGACTATCGCGCTACCTTCCTTCCTGTCAGGAGACATTCTGATCAAACGGAAGTCGTTCGCAAATTCAGTAATTGCAGGAATTGCGGCGCGTAAGCATTCAAGGCTGTGCGTGGACGCAAATATCTGTGTATTGTAAGATCTTGCCATTCCACGCACTTGCGACCATAACGTCGATTGTCTCGAAAAGTGAATTCCGTTCTCGATTTCATCTATTAGAACAATGCAATCATGAGATTGAGCGATAGACATAAAGATTGTCATTATTTTAGTAATACCTTCAGACACGTAATTTAATGGTAATTTTATACGACTGTCGCGAAGAGTTGCCCAAAGAACAGGTAACCCTGCGTCAGTTTGCACGCTCAGTGACCTTATTTCTGGAATCTGCTTTCGTATTTCTCGCACGAATCGTGCCTCTTTGCCAATTTTACTGAATTCAGAAAATGAATTTGCCGTTTGTGTTGTCGGAAGTGGTGCATGGGCGGCAAGAAAATTGGGTTCGTAATTCTTGCCCGCCGAGAACCCAGAACCAAAGTCGATCGTATTACCTTGAATCCTGGGTATTACATCTTTAGATTCCCCGGAATGAATTGTCCAAGTGAAAGTTACTGGCGAATATCCTTGCCCCTGTATCGAAGCAGAATCGGCTACCAATTGCACGGAGACTGCTTGAATATCTGGATAGTGAATTCGAAGCGAGCGCGTATCTAGATCACCACCTGTTGTGACGATTTCCACGGCGTCATCGATCTTTCTGTTCCTAAAGAGAGAATGGAAAATACTGTCATAGAGTCCGCCTGGAACCGTGATTCCGATCTCCATTGACCTCCAGGTGCGCAGACGTATGGAGACTTCAGGGCTTGGGGCCGCAACCAGGAAAAGACTCTCCAAAAGGGCTGTCTTGCCGGCTCCGTTATCGCCGACAACAATGTTCACGCGTCCTAGTCCGGAAAGCGTTAGCTTTCTGAACCCGCGGAAATTCTTTATTTCGATTGTTTCGATCATCAGATGCCCGCGCGACTCAAGACGGCGCTTAGGCTCCAAAATACCCCTAAGAGCGGGAGAGTCACGAAGCGAATTGAGGGGTGATTTCTTGTCCATAGGTGGCCCCTCCGTCTGCTCAGCAGCCGCAACCGCTTTCCTTAAGTCTTTGAAGCGGTCTGACTTACCCGCAACTCAGCGATATCAACGTTTTGTGCGAGGGCAGTTAAGTCTAGAATACGGAGTTTGACCTTTTCCTCGCCGCCACGCCGACGATCTCGCCCAGCCGGTCGAGGCCGACGCGCAGACGGTCGGCGAGGACGGCGTCGGCGCGCCACGGCGTGACGATTTCGGGAACGAGGCGGCGACAGTCGCGCAAGGTCGCGCCGTCGATGACGACGCGCGTCAGCACCGGCCAGACGGCGGGGCCGGCGAGCGCCGCCGCGGCGCGCAGTTTGTCGCGCGCTTGCAGCGCGATCTCGCTAGCCGGTAAGCCGGAGCGCGGCCCGGGCGCGGCGGCACCGCCAACCCGATCGAGGGGCGCGGCGCGCAACGCGTCGAGGTCGGCGCGGCGGTGCAGGCGTCGCAACGCTTCGCCGATCAGCCAGCGCAGGTCGTTGAGTCGCGGATCGTGCGGCGC
>JARLIE010000138.1 GCA_031291875.1 Minisyncoccota bacterium
CGATTCCTCACGCCGGACGTATGCATGGCGATGACACCGCCGATACCGACGACGTCGACATCGCCTTGGGCATGTACCGGACGAAGGTTGTCGGATCGACGCCAGACCTTCGACGGTCGCACCGATGACGCCCATCCGACACCGAATCACCACGACACCGATCGGATTATCGTCGCCATGCAGATGGAACTGCCAGGAACGGAGCCAGCCAGAGGCGGACCAGCGACAACAGAAGTGGAGAGGGTGGGAAGGCACACGCGGATGACTCCAAGCGGGAGGCCGAGGATTGGAAAGTTGAACTGCCCCTGCTCCATTCATTTTAACGCGTGCTTCTCAAAAGCCGATTTTGAAGGGGGGAACCGTTAGGTTTCCACCTTCTCTTTGCGCAGAAATTTGTCCGACAATAACGCACCACTTCGAAAGATGGAAAATGTTAACCTCTATACACAGTACGATATGTCTAACTTAGATAGTGTGCATACTCGTGTGCTCACGCTTTTCATCGACCGAAGTTTGACTGCGCGTTTGGGCCGTCTAAGACTCCCGCGACAAAACCGCGAAAGCGAGCGCCAGCGAGCTTGAAGCGGTGGTCGTCGCGCCTCACAGCTAAGGAGTTTTAGCCTCAGCACAAACCTAAGGGTTCCCCCCTTCATCCTGGAGTTGCACGACTCCACCCTAATCACAGCCGGTTTGTGACCTCAAAAGAGATGGAATGAGCACATCGTAGATGGTTCGAGATCGTCACACTTAATTTGCTAATTTTCAATTGGTTCCTGCCAGCGTGTCCTTGCTGGCTCGCTCGCACCATGCAGTTTAAATGCTGAGCGTGACCAGCAAGAAGCACCGTGCGTGCCGCCGTGAATTAACCCTTCGTAGGCGGCTTGCCGGCGGTGTGCCGGCAGGGGTGCGCATTCACGATCGTGCTGCAACCAACCACCAATTATGGCGTCAGAGTGTAGGGCTAAGGCACAGCTATTCACTATTCCATTTTCAGCCCCTTGC
>JARLIE010000139.1 GCA_031291875.1 Minisyncoccota bacterium
CGCAGTTCGCCATCACAACGTTCGCAGTGCAAGGACGGAAGAGGCTCGACGAGGTTACGCATGTGCGACCTCCTTTCGTACGACATCCGTCGTAACGAGACCGCGGGACGCTCAAAGGGGTCCCGATCAATGTGCAATTTCGTGGAAAGCCTGACGCTTTGGTCTGGCGCGGCGACTGTAACAAACGCTAGAAAATACTAGGAGCTGCCGTCGCGGTACGAATCGAACCTATACCTTGCCCAAGAAGAATCAAGTCCTCCCCAGTTTCGGTTGACGGATCAATTTGAAATTGACAGCCGAACCGCGTGCTGGAAGACGTTCCATCATGGCCCCATATCATTGAGATGGCCGAGAATCATCCGTTCACGATCATGGTTGAACCGGATCTCTTGCGAGATGGCCGATTCCGCTGGACGCTCTACGAAAACGGACAGCCTCGCAATCGATCCCCCGTCTCGTACGCTACAAAACGCGAGGCCGTTGCCGATGCCACGAAGGCGCTGGACAAGCAAATCGCCAACTGGCGGCCGGCCAGATGACTGCTCGGCATCATGCGGCTGCACAATGACCCTTGTGCGACCTATGTGTGCAGGACTTTCATCAATTCCTCACGCGAGGCGTTTCCGCTATCAAGGCGCGCTGAGGTCCCATTCCCTAGCTCGGTTCATCATAAGGAAGCTAGTCGCATCTTTTGACTCCGCGAGGAATTTCCTTGCAGCGCTGGAAAGACGCTCAACTAATTTCGGTTTGAAACGTTTGCTCTTTCGGTCGAGAGCCAACGTCGTAATAATGACAAGGACTCTTTGCGCGGACCCGTCATGAGCCTCGGAAGACCATACCTTCGACCGACGCGCGAGGGGGTGGGAAAATTCCATTGCCGATGCTCCGATGCTTTTCGGCTAGAATAGCAGGCGAATTGCTCGCGCGCGACCGGCTGTTAACACCTGGGGACTTTTGGATGTCGTCGCGAGGACGGCGATCCTCATCGGTGTCGGTGTATTGCTGAGCGCGCTGCCCGCACTCTGATCGTCTCTTGACTAGGGTCCGCCAAAGTCAAATTGAGTAGATTCACGCACTTGCCAGTTTTGTGTCGCCCGATCATGACGGTGCGATGACATGGCTCGTCCAATACCGAGACGCGGCGACAGACCGGCTCGCGACGTATCCAAGCCCCGAGCAGGCCATCGAAGCCGCTTGCGGTCTTCTCGATAACGGCTGCGATGTCTACAGAATCGGTATGGGATCGCTCGACTATTCAATCGAAAAGGACCAGATCGCCCGCATCTATGCCATTCGGGTCAAGGCGAGATTTCCGTTCGGCAGAAGCGTTCATTGAAGCGCTACCGGCGATGCGGTTTGCCACGCGTTCGCACCAGCGCGTGAGCGTCACGACCAGAAAATATGCGACAGCTCCTCTCCGCCGCTCGGTGCGCCATGACGGCGTGTCGATTGCACGGAGGAGCGCATGTCGCCCGGTGACAACCAATACCGCGAGCGCCTTGAGCGTGCGCCCGCCGTGATATCCTTCCCCTAGTCCCCTCGCCCGCGCGGCTCGGAGCGCATGTGCGCTTCGATTGCGCGGGAGA
>JARLIE010000140.1 GCA_031291875.1 Minisyncoccota bacterium
ACCATCATCATCCAGCCTACGAATGGACGGGGCTGCTTACCGAATGCACCCTCGCGATAGGCAGACCAAAAGTCGTGCGCGGTGCCAATCGCTTCCTCGGTGCGGTTGTTGAAATTGTTTCCGAACGATGGGCCGACCTGGCTCTTAAGTTCAATCGCCGCAACGAGCCGCCCTTCGTTTATAACCAGCACATCCCACAACTTCGTCGGCCGAAAGTATCCTGGCAGCGTCACGACGGCGCGCCGTTGGTGAATTTCCGCATGCCCAAGACCGTTGCCTCTGACAATGTCGACGATCAGAGCAAGAAACCCATCCATGTTCTTGCCGGCGGTTACACCCGCACGTTCACCTTGGTCGGCCTTGCCGGCTTCAATTTGTTTCGCGCGAGCCTTCTCCCGGTTACCCCAAAATGCCATCGTCGCGTCTTTGGCCTTTTGATCATAATTCTCGAGGTTCAGCGGCATACGTTTGTTTTCCGATCGATCCCGAGCGCTTCGAGCTCGCTAGTCGTCAAGTTGTAGAGTGCGGCCACTGCGGCATCGCAGGCCTCCCTGTCGTTCTTGCGGGCTGCGGCAATGAGCGCCTTGCGCAACCCGTTGTCGACCGTGTGCCAGTGCGGGACGCGGATGCGCCGCACGTATTGCGCCTGGAATCTGAGATAGCCGCCGCGCATCTTCGTCGAGTACGTCGACACGAAGAGTTTGGCGATGCTGGACAACATGATCGCCTGTAGCGCCCGCAAATCCCACGTGTCCGACGTTAGGACATACAGATTGTGGTGGGGGTACAGTTTGCCTTCCTCAAAAACGACGTTCGCCTCACCTTTGATATCCGGGAGAAGCAGCTTCGGCTTATACGTGAGGCTCGGATAAATCCGATCAATGGTTCGATACCAGCTCCCCGGATTCTTCTGCGAGACGTGTCGCCGCTTGATCGCCTCGCCGTGCTCCTCGAGATAGCGCGCGAACTTCGGATACTCGCTGAATGATGCGAGACGGCCATCCTCTTCAAATGGGTTGAGCACCCCGTACCCGCGCCATTTGACGGTGCCGCTTGCGATGTCACGGCTCATGGCGAGCGGCAATTTGCGCGATGGTTCGACATCTAGCGCGTCATACTTCGCGACAAAGATTTTGTCGGCACCGGTGGCGACGCCAATCCCGACTCTACATCCCGCATCCTCGATCGTCGGGAACTGTGCCTCGAGTCGTCGCACGACAGCCAACTGCAACGGAGAGTCTACGATCCACGGTTCCTCCCCGCTGACGATTCCCGTCCCCTCAACCACGTCGGAGTGTTTCGAGCCATCCCGCAACGCGCGCGCAAGCGGCCTCAATGTCTCCGCATCAATTGCCGGACGATATGAAAACCTCGTCTGAGCAGAGCGATCTTTCCCGATTACGAAAATTCCGGGGTACGCGATAACGTCATCATGGAATGCCGGAGTGTCGACCATGTCGACATACGTGTGCAGATGATAGTGGTCCGAGATCAAACGCCGCAGCGGCGCTCCGTAACGATTCTTCATCCACCGGTCGGCGCAAATGAACGCGAGCTTGCCGCCAGCAGCCAGCGACGACAGACCCTTTTCAATGAATGGGACATACAGATCGGCGCGATCAAAAATCGTCGCGTAGCGCCGGCGATATTCCGCCATCAGAATATCGGGGATCAACTCCTGTCGGACATAAGGCGGGTTTCCGATTACGTGCGAAAAATTGGAATCAAACTCGGTAAGCAAGAAATCCCCTTGGCGAAGCCAGGAGCTGACGAGGACGGTTGCCTCTTGGTGTGACAACCCTTCCGTCTCGAGCACCCGCGTTAGCCGGGCTTTCGTGACCTCAAATGTCTTGTGGTGCAGTTCGACGCCCCGGATCGCATCCTTCAGAGCGATGACTGGATTCGCTCGCTCCCCGCTGGCGCGGAGTGCTCGAAACAACCGCTCGATCGCAGGAAACAGAAAATCCCCTTGCCCGATCGATGGCTCGAGCAATCGCGCGCGATGCAGCGGCTTGTCCGCCGTATACCCGACGAGATCGAGAATGAAC
>JARLIE010000020.1 GCA_031291875.1 Minisyncoccota bacterium
AGGTTTGGACCTGGGACCCGGCCTCGCGCCGCCCCTATCGCGGCTATCCCAAGCGCCAGCTCCCCATGTGGCACCGCTACCGGGTCGAACTGTATCCGCACGTGCCCGGCCTCGGCAGCGGCATCCGCGACAAGTTCGGCCACGAACTTGAATTTCCTTCCGCCTTCCGCCAGTCGCGCCGGGACGGCAAGCCGCGAGGCATCGTAAAGATCAAATATGGGGGACCGTCATGATTCGCAATGAAGCTGAATACCAACTCGCATCCACTCGTCTTGAGGAAGAGCGCGTACGGCTTGCCGAGCATCGGGACCGGCTTAAGTCCACAGGGCTTTCCGACGACGAGATCAAGCGCGTCATCGATCCAATCGAGTCCTTTCACCTGCAATTGAAGGAGGAAGTGGAGAGCTACGAGCGGCTGAAGCGGGGCGAATTCGACGAGTTGGAGAACCTTCGCGGACTTGGGCCTTTGCTGATTTCACTGCGCATCGCCCAAGGAATCTCACAGCGCGATCTGGCCAAGCGGCTCGGCGTTCACGAATCGCAGGTTTCGCGCGACGAGCGCAACGAATACTTTGGCATCACGCTGGAGCGCACGATCCGTATACTGGACGCGCTCAATGTGCGGCTGCGCACGAAGGTGGAAATCGAGCCAGACAAGCAGGAAATGGCTGTTGCCTGATTCAAGTCCTCAAGAAGGTTGCGCACCGGCGACGATCTTGTCTGGCACTTCGGCGTACCATTGATCAAAATGTCTGTCGAATTGATTCTGTCCAACGGGGTTCAACCCAAAGAGTTGTATGCTATTTCTACGAATATGGAGTAGTGGAAGGCGCAAAGGAACACTGTGCCACAATGCGTCCAATAGGGCCGTTACGACTCTGCACCGGGATTCCGGCAGGTAGTCCGCGCGGTAAAGCCTGACAAGGAAGTCTACGAATATTCCCAGTAGAGCTTGCAGGTTCCCGGTAGGCTTCTGGAAAATCTCCGCAAACTGCTTAAACGGAAACCTCCAAGTCGTTGCCTCGGATATCTCTACTGCTTTGAGCATGATCACGCTGTCGAAATAAGTGGCGGTGTAGTTCATGCCTATCAATGACGCGACAATTCGTTGTCTGTCGGCATCAGTGATCTGACCGGCAAGCATTGTTTGTTCTGCAATAACCTCCGTCCACGCTCTCTTCACCCCAAACTCGGTCTTTGCGAGTTCCGCTTGGATTAGATCGTCTGTCCACAAGACGCTGTCAGGGCGAGACGCGAGGAGCATCGTTTCCGCGCCGTATGATCCGCAGATTTCCTCCAGCGGTTCGCGCTTGGCGGGTTCAAGTTCAGCCAATTCCATCACCGGAACAATCTCAACAACCGCATTCAGACGATCAAGGAATTGTTGATCCTTAAGACGTTGAGTGGCTTTCTGCTCAGCGGTTTCCTCCGTGAACGACGAAACACCGTCGTGGTATGCAATCGTGGCACTCGTCGAGCCGGCAAACAGATCGTCGATCAAAGTTTCCTGTAACTCGTTGAACGTTCCTTCGCTCATTTGGAAATGGAACCGTTTCGCCTCGAACAAGAGATTCTCGCAACCGATCATGCGAATGGTAGCGATGACGCTAATGTCGAGCACAACGATATTGCAGGTTTGAAGCGCGAAAACACTCTGACGGCGCTCCTCGGGCGTCCCGAAGCAGCATTTGATTGCCTGATCCTCTTGTTGGGCGAGATACGCGAGCGCAAGATAAGCGTTTTTTCCGAAGCGGTCCCCAAAGAGATGCAGCGTCACGGGGATCTCATCGTAAATGCGACGCGCTTGGGAGATCGAAGCTTCTCGCGATTTAGCGGAATCAAGCACCTTCTGCAAGCCGCGGTTTATCTCTTCTTCCGTTGTACCCAGGTGTACCGATTCGACCGAACTGGCTGTCCCGAAGCGCAACTGCATCTCACCCATGCAGTCTTGGACTCGCCTAACGTACTTTGGAAGAATCTGCCGCACCGTGCCTGTGCGGCTCTCCATGTGGCCCTTTGCAAGAACCACGGTATCACCCACATGCTTTCCGAGTAATTCTTTCGCGAGATCGGAATTGAGAGGAAGCTCCTCAAATGCAGCGTTGGGCTTATCGGTGTTCTCCAGTACGAACCAGCGAATGCTCCCGCTTAAAGTCTCATGAACAGCCACCGCTGCGTCTTCTGCGACCGTATCGAGCGAAGCGGGAAGAATGATCGAATGATCGCCGGGCATCAGGCTAAGCATCATCGCCTGATGCGCGCGAATGTCGTCAAAATGAAGGCGCAAGAACCGATAGGCGTAATCGACTGTCGCATTCCCGGCCCCCGCAAAGCGCAGGACATGGATCGCCGGGATAATGTAGTCCACAGGAAGCTCTTCCACTGTGAGAAGAGCTTCAATTGTTCCGTTCACAAGTGACGGCTGCTGAGACTGAACGCCGATCACGGAACGCATGAGTATGCCAAGTTTGTGGCCCGGGTGTACGCTCAGGAACGTATCGAGTCGGGCAACAGCTTTTTCCCGAGAGTACTTCTGCAAATATTGAACCTCGAAGCTGACCACTTCCCACGGGTCTTGTCCCCGCTTCTCCAGCTCAGCACAGGTCGCTAGTACCACGTCATCGCGGTGCAGCCGCGAGGCGCAGTCGAGAAGTTGCCCGCTGTCAAATGACTGTGTGTTTAAATTGAATAGCTCTTGGAAGAGTGGAAGCGCTTCGGCTGGCATCTCCAATCGCATAAAGAGGCGCGCCAGGAATTCTTTCGATTCGACACTACTGGAGGGTCCAAGTTCCTGTTTCGCCTCGATAGCCAAACGCTGAGCTTCCTCTTTGTTGCCCTCAGCTACGGTGATATGTGCCAGCAACGCAGTTACAACCTCTTTATCGAGGTGTGCTGCAACTCCGTCAATGTAGGTTCTCGCTCCGGAAAGATCGTCTTTTCGCACCAATACATTTACTGCCGTCGTTGCTATCACCGGGCGAAATTCAGGTCGCAGTGTGGAAATGTCGAATGTAGAAAGAATGGAGGCACTAAGCTGCAAATCCTCGGGAAGGGCGCGCTGTGCGAGCGCACGAGCATACATCAGCCCTGCCTCCGGTCTCTCGCCCTTACGATACGCCCGCTCCAGTAAGTTAATCGACTCATCAATCCGCTTCGCCGCACCATGCAAATGAGACAATGCAAGGAGTGCCTGAACATTCTCAGGATCGATGTGGATCGCCGCATACGCATCCGACTCCGCGTCCGCCGCGCGCTTCTGGAGTATTCGTAAATCGGCTCTCAGTACGAGCGCTTCGGCTTGAGTGCGGGTATCGCGTTCCACTTCTGCGAGCCTCAATGCCTCCGTCAAAGCGCTATCAATCTCTCGTTCTAACTCGTCTGTGGAAAATCCTGAACCACCAGTTCCATGCTCTGAGGCAACGATCCAACCCATATAGGCCCGCGCCAAGAACAGTGGCGGCTGCGAGGATTCCGGCAAAACGCTTAGAGCCGACTTCGCGTAAGCAACTCCCCTGCCCATATCCATCTCTATGAGGGCACGCTGAGAAAGCGCAAGGCTTACCTCTCCATCCTTCTTAATGGCATCCGAAAGTACACTCTCCAAGCTGTTCAAGCTGGCTGAATGTGGCGCGGAGATGACCCAATTCGCAGCGAGCTTCGCAGAATTCGGGTATTCCTTACGAAGCGCAGTTGCCTTTTCGTAAGCCGTTTCGTTCTTGCCTGTGAGAATGTATGCGAAAACTTCATTGGTCTTCGCGCGCTCGTCGGTAGGCTCCCAGCTAAAAGCGTCGAAGAAGTGCTGCGCGGCAATCTCTGGCTTACCAATGCCCAATTCGGCAAAGGCCAAATTGGAGCTGATGCGAAAGTGGTCGTGTGCCGAAATAGAGTCAGAATCGGCTCTCTGTAAAATGCGATTCAACAACAAAAGTGCGTTTTGGAATTCGCGTTTGTTGACCGCATCTCGCGCTGCGTCGATCTCCACCGTGAGGCCCACGGTCTCAATTACGACACCCGCTTCCTTGATGTGCTGTGCGACGATGGGAGATTTCGAGCCGATGCGGCTTGTTGTCGTGATGACCGTCAGTTCAAAATATGTCTTGCGAATCTCGTCATATTTCTGAATAAGCTGGCACAATTTGCCCCAAGTTAAAAGCTCGACCTCGAAGAGGCCCTGTTCCCGGTGCTGTTGATTGATTTCAAGTATTTTCTTCTGTGCCTGGGTGGACACCTTGGCAGTGGTCAGGATGCCGTATTTGCCGAGTTGAAAATTAAAGTTACAAGCGTCAGCGACTTCATCGGCTATGGAGGTGGGTGATAGAGTCTTCTGAAACTCTTTGAGCTTGCATTGGGCTGCATGAAGTGGCGCGATGCCTCCAAGGTCGA
Organism: Minisyncoccota bacterium; assembly: GCA_031291875.1. GTDB lineage: Bacteria > Patescibacteriota > Minisyncoccia > Phycocordibacterales > UBA2100 > UBA10103. Next base: position 4,384 of record JARLIE010000020.1, read on the forward strand.
GAATGTCAATGCCGTTTTGTCTCTCGCCCTTGCGCCCGTAACGTTCGAGTCCGGGACGATTCCAATAAAGCCGCAGAATATCGACGCACATATCCTCAAAGTCGTCTTCGTCGGTAGGGATCGGGAACAGCAACGGTATTGAGATGTTCGACATGGCAAGTTGTACGCATCTTACACCATCCCACGTGCTTGCCCGATTTCACGGCATTTTACAATTGCGGAATAACGCATCTTCCAATCGTCTCAACCGCCAGTTGTACGGTTACGAGTAGTCTGATACTCGCTGTTAGCGAATTGGGAACGGTTTCGAGTAGACGATTCTTTTGCGGGAAGGATGCTGCGCCCTTCCCCCGCTACGACCGCCGGTGAATCTGGCGTTCTACGCTTCCCATCCATGCGGGCCTGTCTCCTGCCCGCAACGCCGACCCTGAAAAGCGATGCGGTGCAGCCTTCGGCTGGACCACCGGTTCGACATTCATTTCCCGGCGAACTCTAGGCTCCGTTCGGCTCCTTCTGTCAACTCCGCTTGTGCAGCTCCGCGCGGCATAAAAACCGCCGTGCTCGCTTCCGCGTCCCTTCGGGCTTCGGGAGTTGACAGCGCCTCACTGCGCCCGTTTCGCCAGTCATGAAATGAATGTCTTTTTTTAGCCCTCCCAGG
>JARLIE010000141.1 GCA_031291875.1 Minisyncoccota bacterium
CGCCCGGTCCTGCTCCACCAGCGAACTCAGATTCCCCGCCACATCCAAGCGCCCCGGCAGCCGAGCCGCATCGAGGCTCATCAGAGCACCCAGCGCATACGTCGCCGGAGTCCGTCCCAGCGGATGCGCCAGCAGCATCGCCGTCAACCGCATCGCCTCCCGGCACAGCTCCACCCGCACCGCCGTCTCCGCCGACGCGCCATGGTATCCCTCGTTGAATAGCAGATACAGCGCCCGCTGCACATCCGGCAGCCGCCTCCGAAACTCCACCGCCTCCCCCACCGCAAACAGCTTCTTCGACCCGGCCAGCACCTTCTTCGCCCGCGTAATCCGCTTCTCCGTAGCCGCCAGCCCGCTGACGAACGCCCCCGCAATCTCTCCCACGCTGAACCCGCAGAGAATATGCAGCACCAGCGCCACCCGAGCATCTTCCCTCAGCCGAGGATGGCAGCAAGAGAACATCATCCGCAACTGCTCGTCCTCGATCGCATGCGGCTCGAACACCTCATGCACCGTCGGCACCAGCGTCCACTCACTCTCGATCATCCGCGTCAGCTCTGGCTCATACGTCCGAGCCGTCCGCTCCCGCCGCAAAATGTCCACCGCCCGATGCTTCGCCGTAGCCATCAGCCACGCCGAAGGATTCGCCGGAACTCCCTTGAACTTCCACACCTCAATCGCGCGGCAGAAGGCGTCCTGTACGACGTCTTCTGCCAGCGCAAGATTGTGGATGCCGAACAGCCGCGTCAGCGCGACCACCATCCGCCCCGACTCATGCCGGAACAGTTGCGGATCCAACTCGCCGCCGAGCCCCTCGGTCTGCTGCTCGTCCTCCATTACATGTTCATCTGCAGGATCGGCCGCACTTCCACCGCCCCACCGACCAGCAGGATCGGGCAGCCCTTCGACGCCTCAACCGCCTCGTCGATGTCCTTCGCCGTCACCAGCGTATAGCCGCCGATCACGTCCTTCGCCTCCGCGAACGGTCCGTCGCTCACCACTTTCGACTTGCCGCTCACCAGCTTGCCCGTCTTCTCCAGCGGCGAGCCGACCGCCTTCAGCAGCCCTTTCTCGCCCAGTTCTTTCATCCACGCCATCCATTTCTGCATCGTTTCCTGCCCTTCAGCAGGCGACTTCGGCGACTCTCCACCACGGTAAAGATAGATAAATTCGGTCATTGTCCTTCTCCTTTTGTCGTTCGGGTTGGTGTTACGCATGTTAAACGCCCGACGCCCTTCCCACCGGACATATTTTTTTCTACCCCTACCCCGTAGACTGAAACAGTACCCTCCGCAGCTCAGCCGCGGAGCAGAAAGAGCAGGGAAGCACCATGGCGCAACGCGACGATCGCAAACGGCTAGGCAAGAAGCATCGCCAGGCATCCACCCGCCCCAAGAAGGGCCGCGCCCCCCGCGCAACTCCCACCACCGGCGCAGTCGACCCTCGCAAGCGAAAAGTTCTCTCCACCAAGCGCGCCGAGCAGGAGAAGAAGCGCCGCACCCCCACCCGCTCCCCCGAGAAAGAATCCCGCCGCACCCTCGCGCCAAAATCCGGTGCGCCTAAGTCTCCGCCCGCCCGCAACTCCGCGCCCAAGAAACCCGCCGCCCGCACCACACCCGCCGACGGCATCGTAGGCCGCCACACCCCCAACTCTGCCAACATCGGCCGCCCCGAACCCGACGCCTCCCTCACCGACCTCCGCGCCTGGGACCGCGCCGAACTCCTCGCCTCCCAGCTCGACCTCACTCCCACCTCGAACTTCGAACCGCGAACCGCGAACCTGCCCCTCATCGCCATCTGCGGCCGCCCCAACGTAGGCAAATCCACCCTCTTCAATCGCCTCACCGGCTCCCGCCGCTCCATCGTCGGCGACGAGCCCGGCATTACCCGCGACCGCATCTACGGCCTCATCGAGTGGCAGTCCCGCGATGCCCGCATCGTCGACACCGGCGGCATCGTCCCCGACGACGAAGCCCTCATCCCCGCCGAAATCTTCCGTCAGGCCCAAACCGCCCTGAGCGAAGCGAACGCAGTAATCATGGTTATAGATGGCCGCACCGAGCTGGCCTCTCCCGACCTCACTCTCGCCCGCCTCCTCCTCCGCGGCGGCAAGCCTGTCTTCCTCGCCGTCAACAAAATCGACACCGCCGCCCTCGCCCCCGCCGCCGAAAACTTCCGCCGCCTCGGCTTCTCCAACGTCCTCCCCATCTCCGCCGAACACAACGTCGGCATCGGCGACCTACTCGACGCCGTCTTCACCGTCCTCCCCGAAGCCCCCGAAGTCATCGCCCCCGAAGCCTTCCTAACCGAAGCCGACGAACTCGACGAAGACGCCACCGGCCCCGACTACACCGAACCCGCCGGCGCAGAACTTACCACTGATCACTTACCACTTACCACTGAGAGGCCCCGCCTCCTCCGCTCCCACGGCTCCTTCGAGCAGCACGAAACCAAAATCGCCATCATCGGCCGTCCCAACGTAGGCAAATCCACACTGCTCAACGCCCTCACCGGCTCCAACCGAGCCATCGTCTCGCCCGTCGCCGGAACCACCCGCGACGCCGTCGACGAAGTAGTCACCCGCGGCTCCCACGACTTCCGTTTCGTGGACACCGCCGGCATCCGCCGTAAGGGCAAGACCCACCTCATGGCCGAGAAGCTCTCCGTCATCATGGCCCGCAAGCACCTCGAAGCCGCCGACGTCTCCCTCCTCGTCCTCGACGCCACCGAAGGCGTCACCGCACTCGACGCCAACATTGGCGGCTACGCCCACGAGTCCGGCCGCTCCGTCATCATCGTCGTCAACAAGTGGGATCTCGTCACCCACCCGCCCGGCGCCATTCCCTCATCGGGCCCCATTCCCTCATCAGGCGTCATTCTGGCGAAGCCAGAATCTCGGTCGTTGTCTTCTCCTTCCGGACCGACCGGCCAGGGCTGGGACGCCAAACGCTCCGGCACCTCCGCCGCTCCCGCCGACCAGAACATCTACGAACAGCAAGTCCGCGACCACCTCAAATACCTCGACTACGCCCCGCTCGTCTTCCTCTCCGCCACCTCCGGCAAGGGCATCGAAGGCCTCTTCAAGAAAATCGAACTCGTCGCCCGCGAGCG
>JARLIE010000142.1 GCA_031291875.1 Minisyncoccota bacterium
GACATTTCGCCATCGTCCATAACTTCGTCAATACGGTCACCCCACACCCGCAAGAAATAAGTCTCGTCATCGCACACGCATATTGTCAACTTGCGCTCCGACTTCCACCATTCCAAGACGATGCCTCCCGTCTCATTTGCACTGACGTGCGGCTGAGACCACTGGGTTCCCACCTGCTGAATTTGGGAATATAGGGCCTCCAAAATCGAATAGGCCTTTTGAGCCGCCAACACAGACGGACGGTCGCTGCCCATTCCGTCCCAATTTGCCGGGTAGCCTTCAAGTTTGGCCAGTGCCACTTTCGTCTGAAACAAAGCAAGTTCGGGGACTCCGCCCATGGAGACGGATGAGGAGTCGCCGTAAAAGGGTTCGGAAGCGGACGTATACGATGCGCTACCCGACATGATGGGCATCTCGGCGTAGGGGTCCCGCGCAGCCATAAGTCTCATTTGAATAGCTCCCGTGCTTTGTCTGTAATGCAACCCTCGAACAACTTATTTTTTCTGTCCCGAAACGTGTCGAGAAGAGTCCAAACTTCGTCCGTTGAGATCGCTACCTCACCCTCGCAAAATAGGTCGATATCCAAAACAATCGCCAGCTTTGCGAGACCGTCCGGGGGAGCCAGCGCGACGTTGATGAGCGCGCTGGTATTTCCCATGAGATCGCCCTGCGGCATCCGTAATTGCATAAACATTCCCCCGACGTCCTGCGGGATATCGCTTGGCAACTGCGGATACAGCTTTAAATAGTCAAATAGCTCGATGGGCGAGTAGTCGATATTGATCTTGTTCACGAACCGAACTGCGTACCGCACTATGGACTGGGGGTTGATCAGTCGCCGGTATTGGTTCCAAGCGGCACGCGCCTCCTCACGGAATGATTCCCATTCCGTGTAAGGAGGAAGTCGACTAAATGTGAAGCCGTTATTCTTGAGTTGCACCACCGCTCCGCTGCCAGAGCATCGCCATCCGACGTTTGCATGCTGCGGTGCGCCAGTCGCCGCTAAACCGGAGGCGTCTATGCCGAACAACACTTGCCGGATTGGAGTCGTCGTCGGGTACTTGCCCTCGGTAAGCTCACCGAAAGTCTTCAACTCCGCCTCAGTTAGCACGGCGGTGCCAAGAGGGACCTGAATATCGATGATCGCTTCGACGATTGGAGGCTTCGGATAGTTTGTTGTCATTGGCACCAAGGCGCAGACGAATTAGCCCACTAGTTTAGTTTAACGGTAAATGGCGGCGAAAAGTTAAGGTGTTGCGCCCCCGTCGGCATGGCCAGGATTGTACGCGAAGCTCGCTGGGACGTATTCAGCATTGTGTCGGCGAGGCAATATGCACGGACGTGCGCTTCGCACAGCGCTAAACATCAAGGCTCGCGTCACATCTGTCATTGCAGCCACAGCGCGAGCCCGCTTCGCAGTCGGGGGACTTATGCCGAACTGCTCTGCCGTAGAGCGAATGAAGTCGCGCCGCGCTGATCGAGCGTATTTGCTGTGATTGGCCGGTACGGTAATCAATCGTCCGTTTTTTTGCCGCTGCAAAACACACTGGAAATGCGGAAATAAAGTCCGTGTTGCTGAATTGATTTCCAAATGGGATAATTTCCACGTTATCTTTCCATTGAGCGCGAGATGTCCAAGACCTTTTTGTATGCGCGGGTCAGCACCAGCGAGCAGACGACTGCGAACCAGGTTTTGTTGGCGGAGAAGGCGGGATACGTCGTGGCAGACCGTCACGTGTACGCTGAGACGATCAGCGGTACGGTCGCCGCGATGGAACGCCCGATGTTTGCCAAGCTGGTCGGCAAGTTGGACGAAGGCGACAAGCTGGTTGTGACAAAGCTTGATCGATTGGGGCGGAACGCGCGCGACATCGATGCGACTGTCGCGATGCTGCGGGATATGAAGGTGACGGTAATTGTCTTGGACCTGCCGGTGGTCGAAGTGACGAGCGCAGCGGGCGATATGGTTATGCGCATGTTCGCCGCCTTCGCACAGTTCGAACGCGACCAACTGGTCGAGCGTACGCACGCGGGTCTTGCACGGGCCAAGGCAGAAGGCCGGGTATCCGGTCGCCCGCTGTCGCTGACGGCCACGCAACGCGCGGAAATCAAAGTGAAGTTGGCGGCTGGTGCGACCGCGCGTGGGCTCGCAAAAGAATACGGTGTGTCACATCCGACTATCGCGAAGGCGGCAGCCGACGCAGCATAAGCGATCAAATCGACTGTGAGTGACCGGCTGAAGTCGACCCGATGCGGACGATCAATTTTCTACAAAGCAGCCGCTCGATTCCTTCGAAGAAGCAGTGCAGTTATATGACTTGTCTCGGATCAAACGTGAAGCGTTGCTCGTCTTTGTAAGGCTCGTACGAAAACTCAACGATACGGACCACTGCAAATAGATGTTGCCCGACTTGATAGCCGAGAATCTCGACTTTGGTTCCTGCGGCCATAAACTGACCTTCATTGCCGCCAAAATCGACCGGATCATCGAGCCGCAGGTTCCGATCATCAAAGGATGAATTGAAGCTCAAGCGAAGATTTGCTGATCGTCGAATCACGACAATGGTACCGGGTGAGGGTAACTCCTCCGATCCGAACATTGCCTTGATTGCGTCATGCACCTGACCGTCCTTGTTGATACGAAAGAGTCCGACCAAGTTGTGACAGGTATCCATCTGCCAGCACTGCTCCGCGTAGCTGACAGGCGAAAGCAAAACAAGGCACCCGACGATCGACAAAAGGAAGCATTTTTTTTGAGCAGCCTTGAGCAGGTTGTGCATGGGTGCTCCGTCAGACGATTTTTATTGGAAGCAGCGGCTGGATTTTTCTGGCAAGTCAATTGTCGCCGATCTATTCCCTGTCGTCCAACGGCGGGTTTTGGCCGCTTCTTGCCTGATGCGTCGAGCACTCGTCGGAAGAGGCGTGTAAACACGCGTCGCGTCTTCACCACAACTTTGATTACGCGATCGTCGGTGGACGCCACAGCATTTTGAGGTCCCTGGATGTCTCCCCGACACATGCGAAGCCAAGTCGCTCATAGAGGCGACGAGCGGAATTGTCGTGCATAACGCTCAACGAGACGGCTACGTTCGCATGCTCCGCTTCCGCCAACACGCGGCGCAAGACGGCGTTCCCAACCCCGCGACCCTGATAGTCGGGAATGATTTGTAGCTGATGCACGTGCCATTCCGCATCAGCGCGGCTGAGCTTGAGAAGGCCAATATCGTCTTTGCCTGCTTGGATCACCTTTGCGTCTTCAAAGTTGGACCTGATCCGCTGCAAGTGAGTCTCGTCGTCGATTGGAGCGCCGGCATTTAGGAGGTGCTCGGTCATCGTTAGCTTTCGGAGTCGCAGCAAAAAAGACTCGTCTGCGGCGGACGCATCTCGCAAGGTGATTTCAGGTTCCATTCGCTCGTTTAGCTGTCTTTGCGGAGGTCGATTGTTGACGATCTTGTCGCTGCTGTCGACGGTCTCTTGTTGGCCGAATAGCGCTCGATGCACTATGCATGAACCGACCCATTGCGGTCCTTTGGTTTTACCGTGCAAAGACAAAGTGCGACCGCCCCGGATCAACTCGTTCTGTCATTCGTCACGCGCTAACATAAACGGGCGTTGCCCTTGGCATAACGTGGCATGACAATCAAGTCTCGGGCGAGAATATCTATCCACGGATGCCTCCGCCCGATATCACCGAGAACAAGATCAGACAACGCTTAGGCAGAGACATGAATCCCAAACGACGCTCACTCCTGCTTACGCTTTGCGCATGCACTCTGGGGCTGTTGGCGAGTTGCTCGATAGAGCGCGCACAAACGGCGGCTGAAGCGCAAACACAGATGATCGGGCTCGCGAAGGGAGATGTCCTGGCCTGCATGGGTATTCCGCAAGCGAAGGCTGTCGAGGGTGATGTCGAGGTGTGGAGTTACGAGACAGGTAATGGGCGAACCGACACGGTGTCGGATGGCTATTCGAATACGAACGCGGCTGCAGCAGGTGTCGCGCAGGCGACCCGTATCGGAAACTCTACCTACGCCGCTGGCGCTGCCGCAGGGAGCAGCCAGACGAGTAATTTCGGATTTGCGTCGACGCGTCACAGATCATGCACGGTCTCTGTCGTAATGACCAACGGATTTGTGTCCCGCGTGAACTATAGTGGGCCGACAGGCGGAGTACTAACGAAGGACGAACAGTGCGCATACGCGGTCCAGAACTGCACGCACTAGCCCCGCCGCCGAACGCCAGTGTGTCCTGTCGTGTCAGTCATGTTGTACGTGACGAGGATCGCCAGCGAACCAGTCGGGGCAGCGAATCCAAAAAATAGGCAAACTGGGCATCGAGCATGCGATACGAAATATTGAATCATTCGGCGCTGGAGAAGCGGGCGCGTCGAACGGACGACCCCCGGTATATTTACTATGTCGCGATACTTGAATCTTCGACGTTCGCCGACTACATGAACAATATTCGTGGGAAAGTGCCTGTCTATCCGTCGACGTACAATGACGGGAGGGAGGCTATCTCGCCGCATCGAGAGTTCAGGTACGTGCTCAGATCGCGGAAATGGATTGCGGAGGTTCAGCCGTCGCCGGGTGCTCCGACAAGCGAAGCCGAGTTGCGTAGCAAATTCGAATGGGATATCGCTGAGGCTCGTTCAGTGAGTTCGGCGAAGCGGAGGTCTCACTTGGCCACCGCACCTAAAAAGCCCGAGCGAGTGACTGTTACCACCACGGTGTTTAGACGTAACGCTTATGTTGTTGCGGAGGTGCTGGAGCGAGCCGCTGGAAGGTGCGAACGCTGCAAGCAGCTTGCACCTTTTGCAAAACGGGCTGACGGCGAGCCGTATCTGGAAGTGCATCACAAAATACTGCTGGCCGATGACGGGGACGATACTGTCGAAAATGCCATCGCTCTGTGCCCCAACTGCCATCGCTGGATGCACTTTGGGATAGTTGAGGACGAGCATCATTGATCAGTTGGAGGCGAGGGTGATGGGCCGTTCCACCAAGAACCAGAAAAAGCAAGAGCAGGAACGAGCCGTGTTCGAAATGTTTGCTCGCGACTTCGAGTTGCCTGCGGGGGCAATCGTGTACGGCGACAAGCCCGACGTGATCATTGACGGTACACACAAGATCGGGATCGAAATTACGGATTTGTACCTTGCCGATGGTGACGATCCAGGCGGCGAACAGGTGCAGCAACGGCACCGCGACGCAGTACTCCTGCGAGCACAAACATTGCATCGTGAGGCGGGCGGGCGAGCGATAGAGCTTCATTTCGCCTTCGATTTCGAGAAGCCTATACGAAAAATTGGGCCGCTTGCCAAGGCCACCGCGTCACATCTCGACTCTACCGCATTGAGCCTGACGACGACCGGCGCAGGACGATCCCTCGCCGCCGGTCAGCTTTCTCGATTGGGGGGCGCCCCGAGCCTCATTGCCACGAGCCTATGTCGGCGTCGTTGCCTTCGCCGCCCGGCTGGCCGTCTGCGCCGTAACTGAAAAGGTCGATCTCGCCGTGCACACCTGGGTTCAGATACTGATACGAGTTGCCCCACGGATCGAGCACCACACGCTCCAGATAGCCGCCGTCCTTCCAGTTATTCGGGACCGGCTGCGTCGTGGGTTTCTCGACTAACGCGCGTATGCCTTGCTTCTGGGTGGGGTACATGCCGTTATCAAGCCGGTACAGCTTCAGCGCCTGCATCATGGTTCCGATATCCTGCTTCGCGGCGACGCGTCGTGCTTCATCCGGGCGGCTTAGATCGCGCGCTGCCTGAGGGTTTGCAGCGAGCAACATCGCAGCAGCAAGAGCTTTTGCAGCTTGGGCCTGTTCTTCCGCCTTTTTCTTTTCCGCCTCCGCGTCTGCCTTGATCTGCGAGGCATTTGAGTTCACGCAGTTCGGATCGTTCTTCAGTGCGTCCTGGTTGGAACTACACTCGGTTGTCACACGCTTGCGTAGATCGGGCTGTTGATCGAACTCTTCTACGGTGTAGACGCGGTCGAGAAATGAGATATGAGTCGGTTTGCATCCGGCTAAGGCTAGCAGCGCTGCAATCGCGAGATATTTGGCTTTCATCGTTATCTGATCTTTTAAGTTAGCGTCGAGTCGACGGCGCAGCTTCCCGAAGCTACTGAGTGAGCGTCGGGAGCACCAATCGGCCATACGCATCCTGGCATCCTTCGGAAGCCGCATCGCCGGTGCTCAACATAGTCATCATGTTTGTGATCTGCGGAATCATTTGAGAACTGAATGCCGGGCTCGCACATAGTTTGGCGGCCTCATCGACTCCCTTCCTGCGAACCACTTCGCGCATGCCGGATGTCAGCGTCTTAACCGTGTCATTCATTGAAGCGCGCGCCGACGCTGCTTTCTCCGGCTTGGTCGTCTCCTCAAGGCGGACGAGGTCCGCGCCGCAGATGTTCACCGCCGTGATGTACCGCTCGCAAGGCGGTGGAATGGTTTGAGCTTCGGCATACCCGGCCCAGAGGGCGATTGCGCTGACGAACGCAAGTTGCATTACGTAGATCTTCATATGTGGAGGCGTTTTGGGCGAAGTTAGTTGTTAGTCGCGCAGGCTTGTAAGCGCAGCCTTTGCATTTGCTTCTCGTGCGGCGCGTGCCAACTCGTTACTGACGATAGTTTTTCCAATCGGGGCGACTGCCAGCCCGGCGAGCTTGAAATGCTGGATACCGAAGGGGATGCCGATGATGGTCACGCAGCAGAGCGCGCCCGACACTGCGTGACCGAGCGACAGCCAGAACCCGGCGAAGACAAACCAGATGACGTTGCCGACCGAACCGAGCACGGAAGTCCCGATGTCGCGCTTCAGCGTCAGGTCCCGGCGGTTGATGACTTCCTTACCGAACGGTGTGAACGCGAAATCAGAAATGGTCCAGCAGGCGCGCGCCCAAGGGATGCCTACGATTGACACGAACGCGAGGATCGACACGAGCATCCAGACAAGGCTCATGCTCAATCCCCCGACCACCAGCCAGATCAAATTTCCGAGCGTTCGCATTCCTGTTCCCCGAGTTATCGCGACGTGGTCGGTTGGGGCGTTCATATCTGCCCCTACCTTTTATATATCGGAAGCCCAACATCAACACAAAATGTTGATAACGACATTTGAACATGTTAACTCATCCGCATTGTGCCGCCACTATCGGTTCGTGATTTTTTGTGGTGTTCGACACGAGGTGTTGTATGGGGAAGGCGGCGACTCAGGAGGAAATTTTCGCTAAACGAATTGGACAAGCGTTGGCGCGGGCACGCGCTACAGCGGCGCTAACCCAAGAGGAGGTGTCGGAAGCACTGAACGTGAACACTGAAACGATCAGCCGTTTCGAGAGGGGATACACACTCCCTCCGCTTAGTCGCCTATTCGAGTTGGCAACGCTGTACGGAGTCGGTCCAGAGACATTGGTGGCCGGAGGTCAGGCCCGTTCTCTTGAACCTGCGGCGGACATTACGTCGTTGATGGACGGACTTCATGTCGAGGATCGTGAATTTGTGCGCGATTGGGTAGCTGCGATGTGCGCTCGGCTTTCGGCGCGCACATCGCGGAAACACAAATGATCCAGCGTGGCTACGCGGTCGGCGTAAATCCATCGATAGCCGGGCTGCAAGCGAAATCGAGGAACACCTTTGCAGATAGGGCTAGGCGGTGCCGCGATTTTTCATGGGCGGTGCCATGCCTGCCTCAGTCAGCCACTGTGGTGTCTTGAGAATTGCGCCACGCTTCGATAAAACATCCGTGAGCGACACCGGCTGCCCTGAATCGTTAGGAACGTTCAGATCGATTCCGAGCCGTTTGAAGTAGGCTCGGTGACGCACTCTTGTGCGGTCGGAGTAAATGAGCTTTGGATTGGTCCCCAATTTATGGTGCGCTAATACCGGACGCATACGAAAGTCGACGCCATCGAAATCGTTCGACGTCAACGGACCAAACGTTATCCCGCTGAGCGGCAGGCGTGAAAAGTACTTACGGTAGATATTGCGCGCAATCGTTGGTGACCACGCGCGCACCTGGGCAAGCCCCAAGCGTTGCAGCTCTCCCCGCTGCAAGCGAATTTCGATCCGCAAAATAGCCGCGCAGTCTGCCGCTAGCTTCGTAAGGACTTCATCGCTTTTGCTGCGCGCCGCCAACAGTCCCATTTGCGCACCCTTCGAGTATGCGGTCACGGAATAGTTTTTTCCACCGCGCGGCGTGAGGGAAGCATACTTATCGTGCAAGTGACATTGGACTCGTTGTGCGGCTAATAGCTGCTTAAGCTGCTTCAGTGCTTTGTCGACATGATCCCCGCTGTCTAGCTTGAAATTTACCGCTAAATCTACGCGGTGCAATTCCACCATGCCTGCTTTCCAACGTTCGACGGTTTCCGGCTGGACTTGGACATCGTACAGTTCACGTACGCGATTAAGCGTCCAGAGACAGGCACCCCTTAGATTCCCGGAAGTGAATACATTTTGCCCGTATCGATTCCCGAAAGGCGAGCCTTCAATAAGCAGTTCGCCTTGATTCTGATTATCCTTTGTCGTGCAGCGCATCTGCAACGAATGACGACCAAAAACGCCGGGAAGAGGTTTTCGATTCGTTTTTATACATAACAACTCGCCTTCAGCTGAGGTGACCATCATCTTCGTCACGTCCGAAAAATCGATTACAACGTCCTCTACGGAGAACTTCAGCGTATCGATATTGACTTGAAATGTATCTGGCAGAATTTTGAGGCATGGCGTCTTCATACTATTTCTTCCGCTATCTATGTCATATTGGATATCAAAGGCCGGTATTACAGAAAAGCGGCCACATTGCATGCATTTGCTGTTAAATCGACTTTGAATCGCCTTTTACTTCAGAGAAAGCGCGAGCGTCGATTTGGTGTTTCAGCCAGTTATCGATTTCATCGGACAACCAGCCAACAGCGCGGGCGGACAATTTGACGGGCTGCGGAAATGCGCCCTTTTTGATCTCGGCATAGATAGACGAACGCGGCAGTCCCGTAAGGTGCTCCACGGCGGGACGACGCAGAATGCGCTGCTGCGATTGCGCTGGGGCCGCAGAGGGGGCGTCGATTGATCGCGCTAAGGTTTGCATCAGTTTCATCCTTTAAATACCGCGAATTGCGGTGTGAGATGACATGATGGCCTCCCCTCGACGTCACGTCGTGTACACAAAAGCCGACGAAAAAACCTCCACCGGAGCTTTTTTGATGAGAATTTCGCTCCGGTGGACGGTGCGCCTCCTAGTGCGTTGGACGGCTGAAGATGATGTGGTGACTGCCGCTTAGAAGCGTGTCACGTAAGTATTCTCAAGTACCCAAATTTGACGAACTTCATCGCCTCCTTGTGATCTTTGCGCAAACGCTCCGTCCTGTCCTTGATATCGATGAGTCGGTCTGCGTCGGTTTGCAAGCACTCCGCGATTTGCTCCCACGTCAACTTAGCACGACGAGCGTCCAATACTCGAAGACGGTGAAGATAAACATCTTCCTTAACAGTTGCCGCTGCCGATTTATTTTCAAACGCAATCAAGGTTTTAAATTCTGCTAGACGTTTGAGCAGTGTCTTCCTTGTGTTTTCGAGTTGAGATTTGATCGCATTTTTTGCGTAAAGAGAAGGTCGCAAATCAAACACGATTGCAACTTCGTAATTCTCCAATGACGCCCCCCACTCGGTCACACTCGGGCTAAACGGAGAAATCTTCTGAGCAAGAAAGGCGATTCGATCTTGATCTCGGACTTTCCTATCACAATGACGAAAATTTCGCAGCATGAATTCTTTTGCGATTTCGCGTTTGCGTAAATCGCGATCATCACCATGAAGCTTTTTCAACCCAGAACAAGCCTCGCGAAAATCGTCATTACGGCGCAAGAACTCCCACGCCCACCTACGATAGTGCCAGGTTTCGAAACCCTCGTACGCGCTAATGTCTGTCCCATCGGGAAGAGGGGTCAGATTATTTGATTTGCTACTGGCCTTCATTTTGGAGTGTCACCCGTAAGCGTGGATCACGACTGCAAATGCAGCGCGGACGCGTTTCGCGCGTGATTTCGGAAAACTGGGTGAGCGCAGTCCGCCTTGCTCGCCCACTCTGTCGTTAGGCAAAAAATGCAAGGATTGATCCTGGCAAATCTAGATCAACCTGAAAGACCTTTGTTTCCGTACTGTTTCCGTACGACTTTGGCCTTCCACCGGATAAAAAAGAAAAAGTCTTTGATTTACAACGATATTCTTGGTGCGCCCGGCTGGGATCGAACCAGCAACCCCTGCCTTCGGAGGGCAGTACTCTATCCATTGAGCTACGGGCGCTTCAACACGAAAGCGCGGCAACCTGAACAGGAGCGACGCCAAAGCGAGACCGAAAGGATAC
>JARLIE010000143.1 GCA_031291875.1 Minisyncoccota bacterium
CGGCTTGCGACGTGGCGAGCTGTGCCATCGCTAGCAGAACAAAAAATGATGTAAAACGCGGACGCATACCCGGCAACTCCCCCCGATGAAAGCTGACCAGAGTTTCGTTCTCTGGTGAGCCGGGAGTTCGTAAGTCGCGAAGAAACGACTGCGACGGCCTTTAGCCGTGAAGCCTGTACCAACCGCCGCCTCCCGGCCCCATAGGGACCGAAAGGCGCGTTGATGACGGTAACGCTATTACCGTTCTTCGAGAGGTTACGACACCCCAAGAGCGAATAGAATCCGCTCTCAAGGGCAAGTCTGCGACAACGTAAAAGCAACGTCAAACAATTAATGTTTAGTATACGTTGGTGCGCGATATCTAAGCTTTGTACTACATGCGGAATGATGCTTCTAAACGTTCACTATACTGATTCTAAGAGCGGACGGGCCGGTCATATCTCTGGCTGAAACGCGCGGAGGGTCACGGGACACGCGCTTGACACGCGGCATTCGTCAGAACAAAATGGGAACATTCTTTCGGAGGCATCGATGATCCGACGCCCATTGCGATCGAGTTTCAGCATGGAGGATCGCAACCGGCTTCTTGAGGCGCTGGGCCGTGCGCGAGCTGGCACGATCAATTGTTCAAGCGCCGAGCGCCCTTCTTCGGAACGCTACGCAAAGTGCAGAGCGGTTACGGCAAGCATCGACGCGCTCGCAGAAGATTTGACCGGCGACCCGACGTTTTTTCATACGAAGGTCAAACCTTCCGACATCGGGTCGGCGGGATCATAATGAAGTGAGCTGAATATCAGGCCGAGAGCGGCGAAGTCATGATCCATAGAACACTCGCATCACCAGTGGGAGCGGAATAAATGCCTGCGGAGTGGCATTATACAACCGTCGTTGATTTTCTGGATCACTGGCAATCGCTTCTAGCCGGCGTGATCGCGCTGCTGGCGGCGCTCATCGCCATTATTGTTACGATACGAATTGAACGATGGAAGGCGCGAGCAGAAGAGAAGGAGGAATTACTTAAAGAGATTCACGTTACAAACGCTGCCACCATGGTGGCGTTTGGAATATGCAACACTC
>JARLIE010000144.1 GCA_031291875.1 Minisyncoccota bacterium
AAAAAAATGCGACGCTGGCAATTCACCAATATTCATCAGAATCCTCCCAAAATCGTAATCAACATAGATATGATTAAATAAAAATGTTGCATGTGGTCGGTTTGTGTTTATCTAATTTGTAGCCGACGAACCAGCGTGTAACGGATAGACTTTTGCCCGTGAAAAAAACCTCGTTGCACCTCACCACCACACATCACCACACACGCCTCGTTTGTGTTGGCGTCGACCCTACGACACCCCACACCCGCCGGCCGGCATGTCTCATCATACCAGCACCGCGTACCAGCATCGGCTGTCGTCGGTCCGTCGATCCGCTGTCGATCCGATCGGCTGTGCCTGCCTCGCGAGGATCGGCCCTACCAACATCGGCTGATCGCAATCGGCTGTACCAGCATCGGCGCACGGTGTCCGTCGATCGTGTCTACCGGTCGATCCGCTGCCGATCGCCCGTACCAGCATCGGCGGTGTTCGTCGCTCCGAGTCGTGCCTGGCTGTCAGTCGATCCGGCGCGCCGATGCCGATCCCGACCCGACACCGATCCGCCATCGACCGAACACGACCAGTGCAGTCGATCCAGCCTGCAAGGTCGTGATCAAGGATTGTGATCAGTCTGCTAGAGCGTGTTTCTCTGTAATACACAGTAATTCGTAATATTTACGCCGATCGCGAGCGAATGACCGGTGTGTGTTATGCATGGAAGCTTGGAAAAACTTGGAAAAGCTCGTGAAAAGCTCTTGAAAAGCTTGGAAAAGCTCGTGAAAAGCTCTTGAAAAGCTTGGAAAAGCTCGTGAAAAGCTTGTAACGAATCGGATCTGGCAAACCTGGAAAACCCTGGATTCACGGTTTCAATAACTCAAATTTGACCTTGAATTGGCCTTTCTGGTGCAGCTTGTACGCCGGCCACGTGTTTGCGTGTCGACGTGGAAGAACGGAGGGCATGCCATTGGAGATACATTTTGGGCGCAAAATTAATCCTCCATGACGGCTGTACATATCCCAGGGCCTGGCAGACGGTGTGCTGCGCGTTGTATTTCGTTGGACTCAATGGAACGAAAACTATCATGGTAGTTTAATCATTTGATTTAATCAAGGATCATTAATTATTGTTAGTTAGATTTCGTCGCAGCCTCATCGCTGCTTGCATGGTATGCTGCCTCAGGATCACTCAATATTGAGACTCTGATTCGCATGACAGACGAATGTTTGAACCTCTGGATCAATTCTATGTAACAGGGAGTATGCATGGAGTGCAGGCGAGCGAGTCGACGCGCACGCTTTCTGCTTCACTAAGACGAGAGGCTCTCGCCAGTCTGAGAAGCGCCTGCCACGTTTGGTTTCGAGTCCGGTGTTCGCACACACCGTCGATTCATCGACCGTCGGCGCGCCACCGTCCGTTCCTTTCGTCGCAATCGCAGACCATCAGCTCCGGTGCATTAATTATAGACAAGCATAAAATGAATGAATTCAAGATATTTTATCTTCTGTCAATCTTGAAT
>JARLIE010000145.1 GCA_031291875.1 Minisyncoccota bacterium
CAAGCGCTCGAACGCCGCAACCGGCGTGGCACCATTATCGGTTTGATGAAGTCATTGTTTGAATGGGCGAGTGTTGCCGCGAAAGACGATCCAGTATTGATGCGGAAGGTCGTCGCGCTGTTCGACCAGATTCCTGAAGGAAGGAATGACCTTAAGGGTATCGCGCTCGGCTGCATCGAGCATCTGAGCGACACGGTCGAGGGACTCAAATTAGTATTGCCGCATCTCTACTATGGATTGGTCGGACCCTCGGCTTTGGTAAGAGCATATGCCGCCGATGCGCTTGGAGATATGCCACACGACAATATCCCACCGCTTATCTATGAGGCGTTTTCGGCTCTTCTGCTCGACCCGTTTGTTGTTGTGCACCAAGCAGCGGTTCATGCGCTTGGACGGTTGCAGTTATCGGAGGAGTTACAAGGGCGCGCCTCGCAAGCGCTCCTCAACTTGGTGAAGTATTATGCGCAAAAATCGGGCGAAGATCGATTTCTCGTCGAATGCGTAAGCGAGTTGGCTTACGAGCTTCGGCGGATTGGCAAAGTCGATAGTAAGGTCGGGCAATATCTTGTGAAGGTTCTTCTCAAGGCAGACCCCATTTACCTCAAGAGCAAACTGCGCTCCATCGGCGGTATCTTGGTTCAAATCGAAGGTTTTGCCGATCTGCTGATAAAATTGATACCGGAAGTCGACGGGCAAGATCATCGTCACGAGGATGAACTTTCGCTGCTTGCGGAATTGCCCGATGAAGCGGTTCTGTCGCGGAAAGCCGCATTCGAAAAACTTGGGATAGAACTTGCGTCGGATCGGCCATGGCTGGCTGCTTATATCATCGAAGAATTGGCGCGCGTGGGTGCGTGGCGCGAGGCGCGGAGCGTGGCCGAGGCAGGTGCGAACCAACTCGAACCGACGGTCTTTAATGAATCACGCCGCATCTACATGGCATTCATGCGGATCACGGCGGCCTTCGAAGAAGCAATCGCGGAAAGCCGCGGGGATGAGCTTGAGACGTTGGTGCACGAGTGGGAGGAAAACGACAAGCGGCAAGAGGAGTTCAAGGCGGATGTCGAAAGACGAAATTCTCGATCAAGTTTTCCCCATACGCGCTAAGGCGGTCCTCGCCCTCCGGGCAGAGCCGTCAAACGCGGATGTGGAGACATTTCAAGCCCTGGCTGACGAGGCCAAGAATCTCGCAATGGCTTTTGGACGTGCTCCTGCTGCCAAGCGG
>JARLIE010000021.1 GCA_031291875.1 Minisyncoccota bacterium
ATGCGCTCGACAGCGGCCGCATCTGCGTCGCGGCCCTGAACGAGAAGAACATCGACTATGTCAGCGAATGCATCGCCAAGGTGATGACGGAAGCCTGAGGCTTCAACGCGCCTTTTGCAGCCTCGCCCGCGACGCCGGGCGAGGCTTTTTTTATGCCGTAAGTGGTGCGGATCGTTGCTTATTTTGAGAAAATCAGATTCAGCCCACCCTGCCATCACCCTAACGCAGTAAATTTGTTCTTCTGTCCGCAAGCGCGCCCAAGGCGCAATGGAGGGGTTCTGCGGAGCTGTATGCTTGGTTTGTTGACTTCTGCGTGACGCTACTGTACATCTAGCCACACACAGCCACGCAGAGAGGGTGCGTCAATGGGAGAAAAGACCAAGTCATCATCCCCGCCGTATGCGAGTTTTGGCGCATTTGTTAGTTTTCTCAATAAATTGCGAGATACCGTTGTCCCGAGCCGAATCGACCCAACCGTATTCGGCAATGCGTCTGGCAGCATTTCATACAGTGTGATCGCTGCCCTAAAATTCCTGAAATTGATCGATGATTCTGGTGTTCCGACGAAAGAGTTCGTTGCGCTCGTGAAAGCCGCTGATGACGCGCGTCAACCTATGTTGAATGAGATCGTTCGGCGTGGTTACGCGCCACTGTTTATCGCGGGCGTCGATCTGGAGACGATTACGGCCGGGCATTTCGATGAAATGATCCGAAAGGAATACGATTCTCAGGGCTCTACGATCGACAAAATAGCGGCGTTTTTCGTTGCGGCGGCGAAAGCGGCCGGAATTCCGCTCTCGGCCCATCTTTTGGCTCGGAAGCCGATTGCACAATCAAATAGTTCCAAGAAAAGCGCGAAGCAGCGGAAGCGAGAGAACGACGATCCCAAAAGTGAAAACGGCGATTACTCAACGCCGACACAGCCTCAACCCGCCCCGCAAACTAGTAAAGCTCTCGAATATCAGTTGATTGATTTGATGTCCGAGAATGACATTGACGAGAGCGTCAAGCAGTCGATTTGGTCGCTCGTGCAATATCTCATGGCTCGCAAAGCCAAGAAGACCGACGAATAACGGCGACAAGCACACGTGCTCGTCGCCGTTAGCTAACTTCAATTGTCTGGAACGGGTTCTCTTGGCGGGGAACGTTCCAAACGCAAATGGAGAGAAAGGAGGAGTGTTATGTGGTTCATAACCCGGACATTACCGGTAGGGC
>JARLIE010000146.1 GCA_031291875.1 Minisyncoccota bacterium
GCCGAACCGGACGTTCGGGTTTGGGGGAGCCACCGAAGGCGATAACTCACAAACAGATAACGTTAGAGGCAATTTCAAAAGGTCTCCAGATCCTGCCTGTCAGGCCTAGCGTCGGTCGCTTTGGATGCCTCCATTGCTCGCTTGGGTGTTCGGTGTTGCCGATTGCGCGGTGGTTTGGGCTGTTTGGTGCGAATTGTTAACGCGCTGCACGGTTGGGCGTCGTATTCGGGCGCAACAAAGGAGGCGTATGCCGATACGCCCTGAATTCGGTGACAAGACGTCGGGATTAGCTCAGGTCTTCAGGAGTACGAGTGCAAAGATCGCTAGCACCCCGAACATGAGATGGGCGTGGACCTTTTTGGGGGTGCGCACTCTGACGAATCTCCCGCCGTGGTTGTCTTTCAAATTCGCGAACGTCCTTTCTACGGTCGTTCGCGTCTTGAATCTTTCCGCTTGAGCCTGGTCCAACGGGACCGCTCGACCTCCGCGGTCCACCGGTTGGATGATCGGCACGTGGCCTAACTCGCCGATGGCCTGTCGAATCCCTGCCGCATCGTAAGCCTTGTCCATCGTTTCGTAGAAAACGCCCCCGACTCGTTCGCTCGTCATGCGCGCAAGAGGAATGGCGACTTGCGAATCGTGAACGTGAGCCGAGGTCGTAAACGCGGAAATCGGCAGCCCGTCGTCGGCCACGTCCAAATGTAATTTATATCCAATCCAGTGAGAAAGGTGGCCTTTCGAGTTCGTTTTGGAGCCTACGCCGCAGCCTCGGGGCAACTGAGAAAGGGAGGTTTCGTAGTCTTGCGTCAGCTGAGCCTCAATACGCGAAGGCTCCTTATGAACAGGCTCGGAGCCCTTCGCAGGACGCCCCACCGCCCTCTTAGGTGGTCGCTCTATTTTTACTTTGGCCTGCGGCTTCTCGCGTCCTTCGATCGCGCTCGAGTCTCGGCTCAGGTGGTGAACGATTTCCTTACCGACGTGCCGGACCACCAAGGCCTCGTGAGTCGCATCCAATACCACCTCGTTGGACAAGTTTGCGAAGTGACGCGAAAACGTCGACGCACTGGGCACTACGCCGTGAACGAAGCCGCAGATCGTTCGCAGGCTCTCGTCGGCGTTTAGCCGAGCGATCAACTCCTTCGTCGTCGGAACATTCAACACCGACTTCACGAGAAACGCACGGGCCGTCGGCTTCATCGAATAGAAAGGACGACCACCGCTAAGCCCAATGTCCTTCACGTGCTCTTCGATCCGAACCGTTTCCAAAATCAGTGCGATGCGAGCCTGATCCGTCGTCAAAGGCATGGCAACCGTCTCCAGATGATGAAACAACGCCGGATTCAAATCCCGAACAAACTCTGATATGCTAGACGTGGGCGCGGATTTCGTTGATTTTTGCTTCACAACAAATAGACGAGCCGGGCCCTCTTTTTACGTCGAAAATGACCTTTTGAAATTGGCTCGTTAGGTTCTCATTTCCCTTTTGCCAAGCAAGCGTCGGGCGCCACACGTAACCTGTGCGAATGGGGTGCGGCTCTAAGTTCAAATCTCACCCCCGTCGCACAGGTTACGGCGGCGGACCGCCTTCGCCTGTGAGGCGCCCAGGGTCCACTCTCTTATCGACCATCCTCACCAGGAACGGACCAATAACCTTCGATTGTTACGTGCGCTCCTTCGCGGAGCGGCAAGGCCGACGCAAGGCGTATCTGTTCGTCGTTCCGCCCCTCGGTTAGTCCCCGCCGAGAACCCGGAAGAGGAGCCGACTCGGATGGGCGTGATCGTGGAGGATGGCGTTCTTCTGAACCACGGCGACCGTCGCGTCCTTGATCGGATCGATCGTCCCCAAGTTGCGCGCGAAGAGCGGAAACCCGGAGCTGGA
>JARLIE010000147.1 GCA_031291875.1 Minisyncoccota bacterium
AGAGAGGACATCTAGAGGCGTCGTTCGACACTGGAACGACATTCATACCTCTTCGCGTCGTCGAGCAATCGGTACTGCCCGGAAAAAGGGGAAAATTTCGACCGACTGAGACGATCAGACGCACACCCATTCGGAGAGAGATGGTCATGAGCTAGCAAGCTTAATCGATAGATCTACACGAGAGCAATCGAACAAGACTACTCTCACCTCCACACCTCTCTCCGTCGTCGAGCAATCGGTACCGTCACGCACCCCTCAGTGTGATCTGGCTCAGCGCCGGGCTGTACGCGTTGTTTGCGCGATGCAGCGGCTGCGTCGATTGCAAGTCGAGTCCGATATCGATTGAAAGGTAAAGTACAAGTGTATGTGTGTGTGTGGTGGCTAAGAGACTTAGCGGCGCACGGGCAAGCCCTGCTCCTTGCGGAAGTCCGCGACGGTCTCAGCGCAATCGCCCATCTCCGACTCATGCACCATGGTCGAGTCGTCGAGCGGGAAGCCGAACCACTTGACAAGGTAGTACACGCCGGCGCCTGTGCGCTTCAGGCCGACGATGCGCTCGACGCGGTAGATCTCATCTCCCTCCTCCGTCACCTCGACGGCAGGAGGAAAGAGATCGTCGCAGCCGAAGCTGACCTCGCTGAGGTCATCCTCGTCCTGGGTGAGGTCGATGGGGTTGCGGCGGGACATGAGGAGGAGAGTAGAAGTAGAGGGGAAGAGCGAGAGCGAGAGCGAGATGGATGAATGAGTGAGCATGAGGCAAGCGAATCGAGGCCTGGGGGGAAATTTTCATTCGTCTAAGGGGGAAATCTGATTTCCCCCCCCCGTCTTTGCCCCACACTCAGACTGACTCGGCAACATGAGCTTAATCGATAGCTCTACTGCAGAGCTATACGGTCGAGGTTGTCTCCCTTCACCATCTCCTTTCCTCCGCGAGAAATCGGTACCGCTCCAGAAGGAGGGGAAATTCTCCGCCCGAGACGTCTCAACACCAAATTTTCCCCCGCCCTCGCTCAGCTGCGCCGCTAGCGAGCTTAATCGATAGCCCTACACGAGAGCAATCGA
>JARLIE010000148.1 GCA_031291875.1 Minisyncoccota bacterium
ACCATGCTCGGCCTCGCCGCCAACCACGCGCCGGCGAGCTATCGGGACATCACCGGGCGCGAAAGCCCGAGCAAAAATCAGATCGCTGGCGACGCCCAGCCACTACATCTAGACGAACCTGAGTCAGAGGGATAAGCCTCTTCCGAGATGTAGCGGAAACGCGCCATCATCCTCTATGAGGCGACTACCCAATTCCGGATACTGACGCTGGTAGTTGCCATCGAGCTTGACGAGCAGCAACGATGAAGGAAATTCGCGCAAGCATGATGTAAATTCGGCGCGATGAAATTCACCTTTTTGGGGAAACTCATCGTGGAGAATGACGAGATCAACCTTTCCAAAATCGTCGGTGGGATCACGAATTAAATCTCCAAGAGCTCGAAAGCTCTCTCTAATCAGCCAATTATATTGGTTGTTGTAACAAAAATCGGTAAAATTATTATACTTTAATATTCCATCGATCGTCGGTATGATCCTTTCGACACCCGCTTTGAGACTCCACACACCGCCGCCATGCAGGCGATAAACGGACAGTGCTTTGTCCAGATAGCCGATTGGGCCTATTTGGGAGCAGTATACGTTTATCTTCCAATCTCCATTTGTATAGTAAAACGGTTCTAACGGGAATATTTCGACAAGTTCCCCGCGATAAAAAGTGGACCCAAGGTTCCCAACGGGGTTGTCCTTTACGATTCGGTCGGCGCTGACGATCTCCTCATCGAGGTGCGCGCCTCTCCGACGATTTGAACTGTCGGCCGTACAAAATTCATAGGAGTTGAACGACATAATCGCAGTGGGATGCTCCCGCAGAAAATCAATGTGCTCCTGAATTCTAACCTCTGAATTCCAGAAATCGTCTCCGTCGGTGGGAGACACGTAGTCGGATCCCTCCGCCCAACGCAGAGCCGGACCCCAGTTGGCGCTTGCGCCGACGTTCTGGGGGTTGACCCTAAGCTCGAACTTTATCCGGTCGTCGCGATTTTCCGCGATGACGGAGCGGGCGACCTGTGCGGTGTTGTCCGGGGAGGCGTCGTCGATAATGAGGACGCGCATGGTGAACTGGCCGCGCTGCTTCATGATCGAACGCAAACATTCGGCGATAAAGACCTCATGCTTGTAGGTGAGTACGAACACCGCCACTTCGGGTATTGTTGGCTCAGCGGCCAGCCGTGCCACGTGCTTGCGTTCGAAGTATCGTTTCCGGCGGAAAAGGTCGATCTGGTAGCGCACGCTGCGGGGGGCTCGCTCCCCCTTGGTCTGTGCGAAGACGAAAATGCCAGGGCCCGCCATCACGGACTCGAATGCGCCTTCCGGGAGCAAGTCCGCATCAAGCCGCTCGGCCTCATC
>JARLIE010000149.1 GCA_031291875.1 Minisyncoccota bacterium
CGACTATTTCCGTGATGCCTACGGCGTATGGCGCTGAGTGCTATAATCGAGCCCCAATTTGCGAATCTGGAATTCCGTGCTTTGCTTCCTCGCGCCTTCAGACCCGCCTCCGGTTTGGCCGGCGTTACAATGAGCCAACTAGCGGCTGGTTTCGGCCGGTGAGTCGCGATAAACCGTGCCATCCTCCGTAGAGGAAGAGCCTTCGCGTTGGTGGCGCGCTGGGTGACGTAAAGTAGAGCGTCGAAAACGACCACGCGCGCGACGCCGATCACGGAGGCAGTCTGACCGGATCGAGAGAAGAGGGAAATACGCGCGTGTCACCGCATCGCTTCAACGTCGCAGAATAAAGTGATCTCAATCCTCTATAGCCACCAGTTGCGAGCGCTACCGTTCGCTGCGGGCAATTTCGTGCCTGGGGCGGCAAATTATTCCTATAATATCGTTGCCGACCGACTTCGAACCGCTCTTCGCTACGCCGGCCTCTCTGTTCACGACGTTGACTTTCCTGGCGTTTATACAACAGAATTGGCCATAAATAACCTCAAGCAACGCATAGCGCCGCAGGATCGTTTCTGTCACATGGCGGTGAAACCGCTCGATCATATTGAGCTCATGCGGGGCGTCCCCAACGTAATCTACTATGCTTGGGAATTCGACCGGCTCACGGCGCAACGAACCAACAACGATCCACGCACCAATCAATTGTTGTTGTTGCGACAATTTGATAAAATAATGGTCCCGTGTACGTTTCAACACGATGTCTTCCAGACCTCAGGCTTAACGCAAACCGTGGTTGTTCCAATTCCCGTGCCGATCGGTAACGACTCCGACGCACTTACTTCAGCACTGAAACTTAACGCTTTTGATTTTCGTAATCGCGAAAATATTTTGCTCGATATGCACTCACTAAACCAGTTGTACAAGGGGCGTATATTTCTAAGCGTATTCAATCCGCTCGATCCACGTAAGAATTTTCGTAATATTCTCATGGCGGCGGCGTCAATCGACACGCATGCCGTTTTTATATTTAAGTTCACTTTAGACCCGAACAAAACGTCGACCGCTTGGATAATAAAGCGATTCGGCATCGATGGCGTCCGGGTTGGTAAGGCATTGATATATTTCATCCCGTCCTACATCAGCGAACATGACATGCATCGTCTCATGCAGACGGCGAATTTTGCATTATCCGCGAGTACCGCTGAGGGCCAGAATCTTCCCCTTCTGGAGGGTATGGCCCACGGACAGATTCCGGTCGCGCCGCGCCACACCGCGATGCTCGATTACATCGACTCGGATACAAGCTGCGTGATAGCAAGCCGCCCCGTCAAAGCGCCCGCAAGGACGTCGTACCTTGGCGAGGCAGATTTGCGAATGCACATTTCGAACAGCGAAGATATATCTTCCGCGATAAATAATGCGCTCAGCCTAAGTGACACTGCAGTTGGATTTCGGTCGAAAGCCTGTCAATCCCTTGTCTCTCGCCGCTACTCTACGGAAGCGGTCGCTTATTCCATTAGATCCTTATTTGGATCAATGTGATGATTGTTTTTTTGGATTTCGAACCGGCCCTTGAGCGCCAGCCCACTGGGATCGCAAATGTCACGATGGGCATCGCCTCGGGACTGCTGGAACGGGCGGAGGTGCAAACATTTTTCTTTTCTCGAAATAAACTGCTGCCGCGCTCGTTCGTCCTCGATTACGTCTCAGTCAGCGCCAATCGCGCACAATTAGCCAAGACCCTTGCCAGTGGGGGTGTACAGTTTGGAAATCTCAATGCTGCGATCGAGAAATTTCGCGAGGGCACGAAAATAGGGATATATCCGAACGTCAAATTTCTTCGTCCCGGTTTTGATTTCGAACTTCAGATCATTCACGATCTGACATACTTGAAATATCCGCAACTGCACACGATGGAAACTGTCAATTTCTATCTCAACCATTTCATGAATGACATCAATTCCAACGATCTAAGCGTTTGTGATTCCGACACGACACGACATGACCTCTTAACTTACGCACCCCATGTTCAGAATTCCTGCACCGTGATCTATCCGGGAGTAGCCGGACCGGCCGATCCGATCGGTTTCACGACCGATCCGATCGAGTCGAAACTCCCGTTTTTCTTGCTTATCGGCACCGTCGAGCCGAGGAAGAATTTGAGGTTGGTAGCGGAATTGCTTCGCTCACATCCAGAGTTGTCCCGCATGGCGGAATTCGTCCACATAGGACGAAGGGGCTGGATCGAGAAATTCAATCTGTCGACGCTTCCCGGCGTGCGAGCGCTTGGCTATGTTGACGACAATACACGCTGGCGGTTGTTGCACGCCGCGCGCGCGCTAATATTTCCTTCGCTTTACGAGGGCTTCGGACTCCCCTTGATCGAAGCGGCGCGGATGGGGACGATGACGATCTCAAGCCTTGCCGGCAGTTTGCCGGAAATCGCCGAACCATCGACGACAGTTTTCTTCGACCCGACCTCGGTCAAAAGTTTCCACCATGCTATATTGAGCGTCTTAATCGGGCCACCGCCATCCGCGGAATCTAAGGCATGCCTTGTACAGCACTCGGCGTCTTTTAGTTGGAAGCGATATGTAGAACAACTTATACAAGAAATAGACACTCGTCTTGCCAAGCCGAGAATGCCATGGATAATTATGTAGTATACAAATTCGAAGACGCGGATCTGGTAGTTCGCAATCCTCAAAGCAAGCCATCTCTTGAGGAGTTGACAAGCTTCGCCTATATTGTTGTGCATAAGCCCCCACTGACGTTGAGAGACCAGGTTCTGTATTTATATAAGTGTTTATTGAACAGATATTGTTCTGAATCCGAAATTGATGCAAAATTGTCAGTGCGATATAGGCCGCGCGGCCTTGCGTTTTATTTCCTGGCAGAGGAAATCTCTCGTAGCCCTGAGTATCGCAGAATATCACCGCAGTTATCAGTACAGTTTCCGTTGCACATACGTATGATTGTTATGTTGTTGCCAAAATCGTGGCGATGTGATCGTAAGCAGTAACAGACAACAATTGTCATATTGTTTTACTAAAGTAGTAGTTCTGCTTTAGGACGTTTCTGCCGGCAGATCGTATTGTACCGTGTGTGCCGTCGTTTGAGCCGTCCGTGAAGAATCCAAAGAGTCGTGGATTCTGCACTCAGTCGGGCGCTTCCGTATTCTTGACGAGGCGTTCGCGATGGCCTGCGGCTGTTCGCGCTCGCCGCCGCGTTCCTCACTCTCTCACTCGCTTCGGCCGCACGCTCGATTGAGATGCGTGCGCGCCCTGCGACATCGCGAAACTGGTGGACCTGCGTCGTACGCGCTACAGCGCTTTCGCTTCGTCACGCGTGGAGCTTATCCTGCGGCGCAAACGCGACGAGCCATAGTCTTACTGTGTCACAAATTGGCGCTGGCAGCAGGGACATCTGGGCAATCGCCGCGCGAGGGATCTGGCCAGCTTAATGCGCAGGGTTGTGATTGACGCGACGATATGGCGTTCCGGTCGGATCGGCGGATCCGCGAGGTCGATAACCCGAGGATAGGCGAGGCGCTTCGAGGAACGCGGTTTGAGGTCCTGAGGGGGGAATCAGACTCCTTTCGGAGACCAGGAATCCGTAGGCCGCGACGCAAAGCGCCATGTGATGGTGAAACCCTCGCCAGCCTCGTCCCTCATAGTGATCGAGCCCGAGTTCTTGTTTGAGTTCCTGATAGTCGCGCTCGATGCGCCAGCGTAGTTTCGCCGTCTCGACCAGGCGCGCGATGGACGCGTCCGCGGGCAAGGTCGAGAGCCAGTATTTGGTCGGCGCGCTTTCGCCCTCCGGCCATTCGATGAGCAACCACTCCTCGTCGTGCGGCTGCGAACGCCAATAGTCGCGGTGGGCCGGCCGTACGCGCACAGCGGCGAAGCGAGAGCGCAGCGTTTTGTCGACGCCTTCGCGCCAGGCGACATCGCTCCAGGCGTCGGCGGGCAATGACTTGGCGAGTTGCTCGGCCGACACAGGATTGTGCTGCGCGTCGCGCCGCATCAGCGTCGGCGGTCGGCCTTGTCCGCTCCAGGCCTTCGGCGGCAGCGGCGCCGTCCCCGGCCCCCAGAACCGAACCGACGATTGCACGCCCACGACATAGACCATACCCATCCGCGTCAGCGCTGTACGGAACTTCGTGTCGTTTCCATAACCCGCATCGGCCAGCACGACGCCCTCAGGCACGCCGTCGGCGCGTGCGGCGCGGATCTGGTCGAGCGCGATCTGCGGTTTGGTCTTGAAAACGATGTCGTCGGGAACGCCGGCTTTC
>JARLIE010000150.1 GCA_031291875.1 Minisyncoccota bacterium
CACTCGGTGACGTGTGCGCAAACCTGCCAAATCATCGTGTGACTTGACGGGCTCACAAGATCAGACGATTGCGCACGCGAGCACGATAAAGAACGCGGCATCAACTCTGGTAGCCCCAGAGATAGATCAGAAGTCGATTTCGGAACTAATCAGGTTCTTCAAATTGCTCGACAAATGGGACCGCGAGGTGACAAATGGAAAAATCGTGTAGCAACTGTTCGCAGCGAGCACAGTTTTCTCTCAACTTGCTCATTTCGAGTCTAGGTGGGAAGCGCATTCAAAAAACGACTTGCGCTGTGCTGTTCTGTTCTGACTGTCTCGACGAACTCGCTGAGCGTCTCTGCTCAGACGCACTGTCGCAAGCTGTTAACAACGTGTTAACAGTGGTAAAAGATCGCTTGCAGACGCGCTCGACAGCGAAAACGAGCGCTGGCGACTGATCGCGAGTCTCTGCTCTTGCAAGCTGCTGATCGGGTTGCGACTAAACATCTTGCAATGCCATCGGATCCCGCTACCATGGATGCCCTAACGGAGGGTGACAGATGATCGCAGCGTTTTCGTATGCCCGGGTTTCCAGTCGCGAGCAAGAGCGTGAAGGGTACTCCATTCCAGCGCAACGTAAGCTTTTGGCCGGATATGCCCGCGCTCACGGCTTTTCCATCAAACGTGAGTTTGTAGATATCGAATCAGCGAAAAACCCCGGACGCAAAGAATTCACGAACATGCTGCGCCTGCTCGAAACTGATAGCGCGTGTCGCATTGTGCTCGTCGAGAAAACGGATCGTCTGTACCGCAATCGAACGGATGCGCTCGCATTCGAGACGCTGATCGAAAAACGCGGAATCGAGATTCATCTGGTCAAAGAGGGCCGGGTGATTGGCAAGGAATCGCGCTCCCAGGACAAGTTCATGCACGACATCCACGTGGCTGTGGCAAAGCACTACGTGGAGAATTTGAAAGAAGAAGTGAAAAAGGGAATGCGCGAGAAAGCGGAAGAGGGCATTTATCCGGGTCGGGCTCCCATCGGCTACCGCAACAACTCGCTGACGCGCTCGATTGACGTGGACCCGGAGCGAGCGCCGATGGTGAAACGCATCTTCGAACTGTACGCGAGTGGCGAGCACTCACTTATAACGTTGCGCAAGGCCGTGCTGAACGAGCTTGGCCTTCGGCTCTCTCGCTCGTATTTCGACAAGATTCTCAAGAATCGTTTTTACCTGGGGTATTTCCTCTGGCAGGGCGTCGAGTACAAGGGAACGCATGCGCCTCTAATCCCCAGCGACTTGTTCAACCGAGTCCAAGATGTATTCGCGGGACGGAACAAACCGAAACATCGGAAACACGCTTTTGCTTTTGCGGGATTGCTCAAATGCTCACATGACGGCTGCACGGTCACAGCAGAGTTGCAAAAAGGCAAGTACGTCTATTACCGCTGCTCACATGGACGTGGCAAGTGTTCACTGCCTTATATGCGCGAACAAGAGGTCTCGGATCGGATGGGCGAGCTACTGAAAGACATTTACGTGCCAGAAACGGTTGCGCACACCATTGTGGACTCGTTGCAGTCTGATAGCACTCATGCGGAAACAGAACGCCAAAAGCGAATCACTGGAATCGAACAGCGGCTTGCAGCGCTACGCGCTCGTATGGATCAGATGTATGAGGACAAGCTGGACGGCAAGGTCGATGCGGAGTTCTGGACGCGCAAAACGAACGACTGGCGGGAGCAAGAGCGCAAACTGGAAGGCGACCTGTCGAGTCTAAAGGTGCAGGTTCCAGCGGAAAACGCGCTGACAGCCAAAAGGATTTTTGAACTCGCGAACAAGGCGCATTTTCTGTACCTTACGAGGAATTCGAC
>JARLIE010000151.1 GCA_031291875.1 Minisyncoccota bacterium
CGCTCGCGCACGCTTGTTCCACTTCGTCAACGACTAGACCCAACCGATACAGTGGCAAGTGTGTGAAGGACGAAGCACCAGAGAAGGAGAAGAGCTCGACGCGACTGAGCTTTTATCAAGCATCCCTTCGTGGAGGCAACCGACACTTCCTCCTACGCTGCTCGGTACGACATGATCGCCGTCTGCACTGGCGCCGAGACTCTGTTGCCCAAGGTGTTCACGCCGGTGGAGAGGAAGGGTGCAGCGGTACGCGGCATCAACTCTGCCATGCTGCAGCAGTTCATCGACGACACACTCGCGCAAGCTGTGGAGGGACTCGATCGCTACCCGCTGACGCTGGTGCTGGATCGAGCGTCCATTCACAAGAACGTCGACTCACTGCTTCAAGCATTCCATGACCGCGGCTCCGAGTCCATCAAAGAGATTCTACTCATGCCTCCGAACGCTGCCAAGCGCCTATCACCACTAGACAACGCCCTGTTCCACGATTGGAAGGAGACGTGTCGCAAGCGCTGTCCGGTCACGAAACGCACCATTCAGCGCGTCATGGCTGACGCATGGAATCAACTGCCTTCGCGACTCCTTCAACAACACTACAAGCACTGCGGACTCGTGCGCGGTCAGGATCCGTACTTCGATTGTCCTGATCCCACCGGCCACGCACACGACAGTTGACGCGGTGTCGGGCAGTTGCAAAATCGATCTTCTCCGCCGACTCAACTCCACAGCGCGCACATTGCTTCGAGTCCCCGTGTCATCATAACCATACACAGTCACTCACACCTACTTCACACTCACACACGATCCGAAGCTGCATCGCGATGCATGCCCGCGACTTGGTCGAAAAACTGAACCGTACTTTTTCATCCGCGTCCACTGTAGTTTGGATGCCGGCATCGAGATCGAAGACAATGAGACCAAGACGCTGGATTCTCAGTGGTCGATTATGAAGAATAGTGGCGCTGATATTTTCAACCGAGTCGATTGGGTCATCATCGATGAGAAAAGCTTTATTAAGGAGGGATTCTGGAAGTGCCTGTTGCAAGTGTTGCATCGATCACCTAAGTGCCGTTTCGTTCTGTGCGGCGACTGGCATCAGTTGCCCCCGGTGTGCGATAGAAAGGAATTCGACTATGAACATAGCCGAGTGTTGTGGGAGTTGTCGGCCGGTCGCATGATGGAGTTCACTCACTGTCGCCGAGCCGATAGCAAGTTGTTCAGACTGTGCAAGGGTGCCAGTCGAGACATCGATGCTGTGGATTTGAAACAATTTCCTTCGGCCGAGCATGAGCGTTCGCTGGCCTATCTGAATTCGGTTCGTAAGGCTGTTAATCATCGCTGGATGCTACAGAAGACCAAAGATAAGAGCGCCGTAAAGTACATCGATGTTCCGGCTATTGC
>JARLIE010000152.1 GCA_031291875.1 Minisyncoccota bacterium
GGCGATCAACTGACAGGCTGCCGGAAAATCCGCTTGCAAGGCGGCACGCGAGATGGTGATGCGACCGGCCTCGAGCGGTTCGCGCAGGGTTTCCAGCACATGGCGGTCGAATTCCGGCATTAGGTGTCGAACTTTGTCTGTCTGGCGACGATCGCATCCTAAATGTCCTAGTCTTCCATGATCTAGAAAAATTGAACGAGACGGCAAAATGGCTGGATCGCGCACCGTACTAATTCGGCCAACGAAGGACTTCAAATCGTTCGCCTCTGTCTATCGAACCGCGTTCGGAGGAAGCGCGATTTGTCTCAGGCCTCGCTATTTCGATGCTCCTCTTATTGCGATCGTTGTCGATCGCGACGGCACGTTGATGACTGCGCCCACACTGTATCTGGCTGAGTGTGCACTCACTGGCCGCAGTGTGACCGGTGATACCGTTCGATCTTATGCCGAGGCGCTGCAAACTTGGCTCCGGTTTCTGGAGGAATCGCAGACCGGTTTGACTGACGTTACAGAAGACGATTTCGCAGTTTTTCGCAATCGAATAGCGCACCGTGCGACAAGCCGTTCTTCGCGACCTTGGTCACAATCTACCGCCAATCACCGCATTTCTGTCGTTTGCAGCTTCCATCTATGGGGCGAGAAAACTAGCTTGCTTCGGACTGAATTAGGGGCGTTCCTAGCGGCGCGAGCAGAGCAGCGCAAAGGCTTTAGTCGGTTTTTAGCACCGCCAGCCAGAGAGCTGGGCAAATCGCTGGCGCCAACTGTCTTGCGACGCCTACCACGATTGCTATCGCTGGAAGAGCTTAAGTTGATATTTCAAGCGGCTAGGCCGCCTTATCAGTTGATTTTCAAATGGGCGCTTGCCACAGGACTTAGACGGTTTGAGATTTGCAACCTTTATAAATCTCAGCTTCCTTCACCTCAACAACTCGCGTTGTCTCGCGACGGATTCGTTCAGATTAACGTCTTAAGGAAAGGGTCACGTGATGTAACGGTCTACATACCGGTTCGGCTAGTTGAGGATACACATTGGTACATTCTTGCAGAACGAAAAAACCTAGTGCACGACGACGAAGCTAGAATCTTTCTAAACAAAAATGGGACGCCTGTCGACCGTCGTTCGGTAAGTCGCGAGTTTCGACGGTGCGCTAACAGCATCGGCGTGAACGCAACCTTACACCATCTAAGGCAC
>JARLIE010000153.1 GCA_031291875.1 Minisyncoccota bacterium
CCGCGTTTTTGAGTATCTGTTGAAGGGCAAAGACATCAGTGCCGGTCGACCCCAGCGACAGCACGCGGGTGAAGGTGATGTGCGTCGTTGGGGCCGCCTCGCTTGCCGACTTGGTGAGTGTTCCTTTCGCGGCGGCGAGGGCCGTGAATTCGGCTTCAAACTGTGTGACGAGAGATTGGAGCGCCGTGATCGTGGGTGCGGATGATGTCGCGGTCGACGAAGCGACATTTGTCCTAGCCGCGGCCCAAAGAGGGCTCAACGTAAACAGAGCAACCGTGAGTAGGGCTCCGCTACGGGTAAGCATACGTGTGGATTATACACCACGACGTTATGATGGTTATAGTTTACAGTACGATTGATGACCTAGAATGGTGCGTCTATTGACTTTTTCCTACTATATGTCGTAAAACAGATATTGTGCGACCATGAAAAAGTGGCTCTGTCAAGTCGTCTTCCCTTCTTGGTGCATTTTGGATTTTGCATTTCATGATTTTAAAAATCGCATTTCTGTCTGGGTCTTTTTATATATGAGTATTTGTAGATGGGTATTCTTATATAGAGTGACCGGCAAACTTGGCCGCTCTTGAACGGCAATCATTGCCGGTGCAGACCGGCAAAATTTGCCGGTCTGGACTGGAGACGCTTGCCGGTCTTGGGAACTGTTAGGTGCAGGCGATAGAGATTGGTCTTGCCGAGGCCACGCTGGCGAATCTCCAAAATGCCAACCGTTTCAAGCTCCTTTAGGTAGGTGCGCACACTGCGTTCCGCTGCGCCCATATCCTCTGCGAGTTTCAATTGGCCGGGGTAACAGGCCTGATCGCCCCAGGCGTATTTCAAGAGCATCGCATAGGCGAGCTTGGCTCCGACCGACAGTTCCTTTTGCGTGAGGACGAAGTTTGGGACCTGCGTGAATCCGTGCCGAGTGATCGGGTCTGCGCCGACGATTTCGATGTTGCGTGCGATGTCCGCGATGTTCCTCGCGATCTGCTCCATCCGCGCATTATAGCGCACGCCTGGCTGTCAAGACGCGCTGTGCACAGTCCCCTACCCTCTTACTGCCCGTGCTCCGGCTTCGGTGTCTCGTCGGTCGTCGATCGATGCGGGTCTGGTGATCCGAGCATCGGCGCGAGCAAGCGCTGCAAGCCGCCAATCAAAACATTCGTCTCACGACTGCGCTCAGTCAGCTCCTTGATCTGCGCATTCTTCGTCGTGAGTTCTTCGCGAAGGAAAGTCACCTCCCCCTCCAAGCGATCGATGTACCGTTCCGTAAGGTCGGGTCCTGTCGCGACATGTCGCGGCTGGTCGGTGGTTGTCGTCCCTGGCTGTCGATCGGGCTCGTCTCCATTTTCACCGGCGACATGTGTCGCGTCTTGTCGCGACAAGTCGGGACTCGTCGGCGCTGGTTGTCGCGGCTTGTCGTGGCCAGTTTCAATACCGACATCTGTCGCGGCATGTCGCGGCATGTCGTGACCTGTCGCGCTCGGAGAAACTTCCTCGATATAGGCGATATGCTTGGCGACTGAGGCCGGGGAGATCAGATATTTTTCGCCGAAGGGCGTTTCGATGCGGCGACAATCGAGATGCCCTTTCGCGCAGTAGCGCTGAACGCTGCGCGCCGTGCGTGGGCGGCCGGCGCGATCATAGCGCTCCAAGGCCTCGTCGATCGTGAGGGTGTATTCGCTGTCGGGGGTAGTCGCGCCTTGTCGCGACAGGTCGTCGGTCATCTGTTCATGATACCGCGTCGCCGCGGGAGTGCGGCGGTTATCCCCACTGCGTCGCCGCGCGACGGAAGGGGGCATAGAAGACGTATGTTCGTGTTGTGTTCTTTTCAGAATGCGGAGAATCAGGTTACACTTCGAGGATGAAAGACGCCGCTGAAACGATCGACACCACCCAGTTCTCGAGGACATCGCACCGGCAAGCGCAACTCGAGCTATTCGGCTTTTCACTATCCGACGCGGCCAACAAGCTTCGTGCGGAGACTGGCGTCGAAGAGCGCGGCGCGATCTTTACACGGCCGGAAGTCGTCGAGTTCATTCTCGATCTCGTCGGGTATACGGCCGACAAGCCGTTGCATCGCGCGCGATTGCTCGAGCCGTCGATCGGGCAAGGGGATTTTCTATTTCCTGCGATCGAGCGATTGTTTCGAGCGTTCCGTGCGAGCGGCGAGCGGACGAATCCGGTTATCGCTCTGAAGGACGCGATTCGCGGCGTCGAGCTGCACCACAAGACCTTTGAGGTCATGAACACTCGGCTGATGCGAGTGCTCGAGGCGGAGGGACTTTCGCACCAAGAGGCTTCTACTCTCGTCATCTCCTGGCTTCGCGAAGGTGATTTTTTGCTTACCGAGTTTGATTCCAATTTTTCGCACGTAATAGGAAACCCGCCCTACGTTCGACAGGAGCTGATACCCGATATTCTGATGGCGGAATATCGTCGGCGCTACGCGACGATTTTTGATCGCGCCGATCTATATGTTCCATTCATCGAAAAGGGTCTGTCGTCGTTGGCGGCCGGCGGCAAGCTTGCGTTCATTTGCGCCGATCGGTGGATGAAGAATCGCTACGGAGCGCCGCTGCGGCGTTTGATCTCGGACCACTATCATCTGCACACGTA
>JARLIE010000154.1 GCA_031291875.1 Minisyncoccota bacterium
CGTCGCGCGCCAGCTTGGTTGCGCCAACGCCCTCGCCGGCCGCTTCGTCGGCATGGACGTGATCGACCCGCCGATCGATTTCCTCGCCCTCGCCGCTTCCATGGGCGTGCCGGCCGAGCGCGCCGACAGCCGCGAGGCGATCGCCGCTGCGTCGGCGAGGGCGTTCGCCCGTTCGGGCCCGAGCCTAATCGAAATTCCGGTGATGTGACACTAGTTCATTCATTGATCAGTATTATTCCTATATAGCCTAAGCGATTTCGTCAAATGGCTCAGGCTCTCCTTTTCTTCTGCTATTATTTTCCTCCAGTCAGGTAATAATTCGCCTAATTCCACCGAAATATTTTCAACTTTGACTTCCACCTCCGCCGTTAAAATTAGCGCCTCCGAAAATGACTCCGAGTACACCTTAGCGCTTATCTCAATTTTTGCGCTCTCAGGACAGACCGCATGAATTATT
Source organism: Minisyncoccota bacterium (assembly GCA_031291875.1). Classification (GTDB taxonomy): domain Bacteria; phylum Patescibacteriota; class Minisyncoccia; order Phycocordibacterales; family UBA2100; genus UBA10103. The sequence goes on from JARLIE010000154.1 coordinate 458, forward strand.
GGCTTGATTAATCTGGTTCTTTGTGGTTGAATGGCGTCCCATTCCAGGTAAATCGCCCATCCTTCGGACACTCTCTTTAAGCTGTCGGACTCGAACCTAGAAATGGCCTGCTCAAAATTCTCACTTACTGCCTCAATTCTATCTCTGGTCTTGAACAGATGATTGAAGGTCAGTATACTGGTAAACGCTCCGCTGGCAGACGGCTCATCAAACTCTGTCAAGTTGGAACTTGACTTAAAATTTACTTCGATGTATATATTTCTTACTCCCGTCGAAGTGAGATTTTCTATTGTGAGTGCGATTGGTATAAGTGACATAGATCGCGTCGTGCGAGCACAACTTCTCTCAATTAAGTCTCTATCGGACTCTTTCACTTCTATCAGATCTTTAATAGATTTTCTAATGATCGAACGATCTAGCGTACCCGTGATTGCCTTCCCGCTCGACGGCGATAACAAACGCATAACCAATTTTGCTTCTCCAGATGAATTGTGCTCATCCAATTCCCTTATCTTCATTTCTAGCTGTCTTGTAAATCTGTCTCGAAATTCATTGCGATTCTTGAAATTCTCTATAAGACCTCCTGGATACATTTTTTCTTTGAACAATTTTAATTGCTGAATTTGTTCAGTATCAATCCGTTCTGGGTCAATCTCAACGCGAGAGAAATAAAGCATAATTGGCTTCTTTGCCTTGCCAACTCTGTCGATCTCTTCGATTGTGCCGCTGTCAGCGACACCGCTCGGCGACCCAATCCGAGTCCAAAATATTCCTACAAGCAAGTCACATTCATCAACAATTGCTCTATTGATCACCTCCTGTGGCCTTGTGCCGTAATCGGGAGCTGCGTGTGTCTCCCACCGCAACGGCAGAAGCGCGATTCTACGTGAATACGAATTCAAATCATTCCAAGACTGGATTACCGAAACAGCAATTTCACGTTCTTCGTCAACGTCTGATGGTGAAGCAATAAGGATTCGATATACGCGGCTGTCATACGCCATCCCCGCCTCCCGCGTAGCCGGCCCTGACTCGCAACGGAATGTAGCTCTCGTTACGCTAGTCGTAGTGGCCGCTCGGCTCTAGCCTGCCTGAAAGACTCCTACTTGTTCGCAGCCATGAGGACGCACACGTCGATCCGGCCACTTCTCTCGAGGCGAGTTAGAGCCTCGCTATGATTATATCACCGCAAAATCTGTCCCAGGAACGCCTGCGTCCGCTCGTGTTGTGGGTGGGCGAAGAATTCGTTCGGGGCGTTGACCTCGACGATCTCGCCTTCGTCCATGAACGCCACGCGGTCGGCGACGTTGCGGGCGAAGCCCATTTCGTGAGTGACGACGACCATCGTCATGCCCTCGTTGGCCAGCTCGGTCATCGCGTCGAGCACCTCCTTGACCATCTCCGGGTCGAGCGCCGAGGTCGGCTCGTCGAACAGCATGATCTTTGGGTTCATGCACAGGGCGCGGGCGATGGCGACGCGCTGTTGCTGGCCGCCGGAAAGTTGGCCGGGATATTTCAGCGCCTGTTCGGGGATCTTGACCCGCGTCAGGTACTTCATCGCCAGCTCTTCCGCCTCGCGCTTC
>JARLIE010000155.1 GCA_031291875.1 Minisyncoccota bacterium
ACAATCTATACTGTGCCAATCCAATATGGATCTACGGGTGGTGTATGGCAAAGTCTCACCCCAAATAAATATAGCCCAAGTTTTGGATCGTACAGAGTTGATTTTCTCTCCCTAGCGAATACCACAAACTTTCGCTTGGTAAGAGTCAGCGGAACCATAGCCGGAGTTTGTAATATTTCAGCAAGAGTACTTGGTGGAAGTGATCTGACATTTACATTTCAGGGTGCTATTTCTACAGATACAACTGTTCCCGCTGATATAATGATGGCTCTCTTTCAACGTTCGTTCAAAGTGTGATTCCTTTGGCTAGTGCAATCACAAATAGTACGAGTTCGGCATTTGTCCCAGTCACATCGATAGTTCTCACACCAGGAACGTGGGATGTGTGGGGCAGCGTGTATCTCAAGTTTTATAACACTAACGGTGGTGGTTCGATTGTTCAATCATGGATAAATAATAGTACTTCGTCACCGGACGTCTGTTATTGGAGCGACAGTGGTCTCGCAGCAACTACCTTTCCTACATATGGCCAAGTTCCTCCGCAGCGTACCTTTATAATCACAGCTAACACGACAGTTTACATATATGCTAGTTCATCTTTCAGTACATCACCCGGCTACGTGTTGATTTGTGGAAATATAAACGCTAGGAAATATCGGTAAATTTTAAAATACCATAGCAATCGGACGAATATTAAACAATGACACTTGGACAAGCCCGTGTGGAATTTACTCAAGTGGAATAAGTTTTTCCTTCATTTCCGCGACGTAAATTTAAAATCTTTCGAAGTTATTTTTCTCGGCTCCAATATAATGGCAGCTAACGACAACGTGGTAGTCAGAACTAGGTGCAAGGCGCACAATGCGAATGGACGGCGATGCAAAAACATCACCCTGAAAACCGATATGTGCTGGGTCCACCTCCAGAAGGAGGAACATCTCAGGATCAAAAAAAGCGGACTTCCAGGAGCTGGATTCGGGGTGTACACGACGGTACCGAGACGAGAGGGGGACAAACTCGGAGAGTACAAGGGCAAGAGAGTGTTCCATCCAATCGATGGTCCATACGTTCTCCAGATTGCCGCGAATGAGTTTGTTAATGCTAATCGCTCTACGGATGGTCCGATGCGGTATGCGAACATGGCTAGGAGAGGTGACCAGATCGATGGAAGGCCCGCCAGGAACAACGCCAACTTCAAGGTGAACTGGCGCTTGAGAGTTCCCATCGTGAAGGCGTCGAAGAACATTCCGGCGGGAAAGGAAATCCTGGCCAACTACGGCCGAGACTATTGGAACTAATAGGCTTCCACTTTTTTTGCGCGAACCAAAAGGTTTTAAACGCGAAGCGTCTTACGCTTTCGCTTGCGACCCAGACCGAGCTGACCGGCGACACCTCCGACGCGCTGAGCGAGTGGGTGCGGAATGAGAGATGCGACGGTCGAGATGACCTTATTGTCCTTGACCCAGTTCCAGGCGCCCTTGATGGCATCCCAGAAACCGCGACCCTTCTGCGGGTGAAACATTACTTGTCCATGAAAGCGACCGCGGCCCACTTGGAGCGACGGCTTCGAAGTACGAATACGAGTAGGCATGTGTATTTATCAGCCCATCAAAAAAAGCCAGACGAAAATAATTATTTGCGAAATTGCCTCTTCAGTTTGACTTTGCCAGATGGTAGCTTCTCTATCGTCTCTACGCTGCAGATAGACCCATTCTGCACGACCTGCACAAAATCTCCTGGCGTGAAGGATGGGCCCTCCGCGGCTGTGACGGTTCCCTCGAACGATTGGTAGCTGTAACCTCTCTGTTCGAGCCATCCGGTGTGCACTTGAATTTTGTCCGTCAGCGTCTCGACGACCACATCGCGGGGTTTCAATGAGAATGAAGACATATATCCTCCGCGTGATATTGCGTGGGAGAAATAATTATTGGGAAAATTGCTCCGCGATTTTGCTATTCATCGGAGAGTTCGATCAGTTCGTTGAAATTCCGACGGAAGGTGCCTCCGCGGACGTCGAGGTAGAGGAAACTGAACGGCTTCTCGGTCGCGAATTGGTAGAGGTAGTAGAACTCCTCTTTCGAGATATGGATATCAACATCTCGATGAATTTCATCAATTTTCTTCTGCGAGTGGCCTCGGAACAGGATGACATAGTCGAGCTGCTTTCGGGCAGCCGGGAAAAGGTCATTCATATACTGAGAAGAGACGAATACCTTCGACTTGAAATGCCTATTTTTCTTGAGGAAGGTGGCGATGATCGGCTTCTTCAGCTCATCGGAAAGGTCGTCCAGCACGAAAATCCACTCCGGAGCCTGGTACTTCGCCGGTCGCTCCTTCTCTTCCTCCTCATCCGACGAGTCCAACAGCCCTCGTTGCTCCTCTTCCTCGTCGTCGTCCTCCGCCTGAAGACCTTTGATAAGGTCACCGAGCAGGTTCGTACCATCATCATCCACCAGAGAGGTATAACCTTGAAGGGGCACGCCCTTCTTCTGAGCCCACAACTTCATCGTCGTCCAGTTCGGATCCCGGTGGAACGTGGACGAGAAGACCATAATTTTTGTCTTCGGACCGCAGCACTTTCGGATGGAACGGCAGAGTGCGACGGTTTTACCACTCTTCTTCTTCGCACAGAAGAAGACGTTGGCGTAGAGTTCGGGGAAGAGATCGGATCCCTTGATTGGACGTTTATCCGGCTGAGTAAGAAGCGGAATGGGCTTGACCACCTCATCATTGATTTTCTTCACAGCAAATGCAGACATATGTATTAGCGGCGATACTTGATGAAATCAATATTAATCGCGATCATGTCCCCTGCGGTCGGAGTCGCCGGGACAAGACCACCAGCCGTCGGAACCTGAAGCTGGAACTGCAACTGTCCCGTCGAGTGATGCAGCTGAATACGCGTACCCGGGTTGCTGGTGAAGCCTCGAGTAGTAGACACCACCCCCATATATCCGACGTTCGAATTCACCACATAGAGGTTGGTGCCCGCATCGGCGGAGGTGTACGTGACCTGGCGGATGCACATCTCATCGGCCTCAGGTGGGGTTGATAGGTAGCTCCACTGGCCCGAGGCCGTCAGAAGTGCCACAGACGTGATCGATTGGATATACTCAATTTCTTTGTTCATTATTCTAGAGGGCACAAAAAAAGTGGAGCGAAAATTAATTCTTAAGCGACCAGGACCTCGACCGGAGCATTCGGCTTGGCGTGAACCTCACGAATGAACTCAGCGAAGGTGTAGTTCGTCAGTGCCTTTGCCGCAGTAGCCGTGAAGGTCCAGGTAATCGGCATCGACAGGTCCAGACCCTCGAGCACGTTCTCCTGGAGTACATCTGCGGTTGTGCAGTGCTTCGGGTTCGAGAACGAGTCCATGTGAAACCAGTTGTGGTAGTAGGATGCCGAACCGCGGATAGCCGAGCCCTTGATGAACTCCTGATTCAGGCGGTAGTCGTCCATCGATGCAGTGACCACCTGCTGGTCCTGAAGCGGCACCGAGTTGAGGAGCGTCTGGTACTGCGTGATCTTATCCGAATTGAAGTTCTGGTGGTCATACGCCTTGCTCGCAGATGCCGACATCGGCTCCGTACCATCCATCGGAATCTGCAGCACTCGCTTCAGTCGCTTACCATAACCATTGTTCAGCTGCTGCTGGATGGAGATCTGACCCGCACCCGCAGTCGCATAACGCCAGCCGTACTGGTACGGAATGAAGAACTTCATGTCGCCGCGTTGGAACTTCGCGCGCACTGCCTCCTCGATCACCGGATCGACCTGGATGGCCAAGTTGAGCGTCAGACCAGTGATCGTCGGCTGAACGGAGAGGGGAATTCCACCAGTAGGATTACCGGCGGTGCTCGTGGTGTAACCGATCTTATACGACGGAGCGATCATCATACGGATATACATGTCCTCTCCGAACACGTAGTCCTTGTCAATGCCCAACGCAGTGTGGGTGAGGGCAGAGAAAGGAATGATACGAGTGAGGGTCATAGCGGTGTTCAACGCATCCGCACTGCGCGCGTACTGCGGCTCCTCCAGAACGAGCTGATCAGTATAGGTACCCGCGGCAAGACCATACGGGTTATTAGCGAGCAACTGGGACGTTGGAGGGAAGTAGTTGCTACGCGCAGCCGCCGCTGCAGCCGCACCAGCCGCAGTTTGTGCGCGCACGGTAGCATCACTGCAGTACAGGCCGGAAGTGTAGTCCAGCGACTCGAAGTCCGTGTCGCCGATATCGATCTTGCGAGCGACGGAGACGTAGTTGTTGGCGAAATTGAGATCCATGAGCAGACCCGGCTGAGCGGCAGAGCTGAACTGGATCGAGTTACAGATCTCGTAGGTATCCTCAAAGGAGAACACACACGTGCCCGCCGCCTGAACTGGGATGGTCAGCTGGTACGGCATCGTCGAGCGAGAGGGGTTAAACACCGTGTTGGCCGGGATCTTCCACTCCACGAGCTGCGAACCGGTGGCGGTAATGGCGACCGAAGCGGCCGGGATGTTGTTCAGCGGCAGGGCGCGCTGACGGTAGCGGCCAGAGTGCATCACAACTGGCTTATAATCGACGGAGTCCGAAAGTACAACGTGAGAACTCGAAGACATTTTGCGTATATTAGGCCCTCCATAAAGTTGTGACGAAAAATAAGTATTGATCGTCCATTTGAACGAAAATATCTTTGATCAACTTGGACAGATTCTCCTTTCGGTAGAGTAGGAGGGTGAACAAAATTTGGTGACCGTTCACGTTCACTTCCAGGTCATGTTCGTCCGTCAGACTGAAGTTGATCGTACCGGAGTTGCCGATTTTCATCGCCTTCGAGTACATCCCGGGAAAACGGCAGTTGTAGACCAAATTTGAGTAAGGACTGGTGTTATCCGAGTACACCTCCTGGAGGATGGAGGTCTGATCCTCCACCAGATCGCTGTGGAGAAAAAGTGTGCTGGTGGAGACGAAGTCGACGACATTCTGGCTGTCGAGGGTCTTGGAAGCGAAGGTGAACGTACCGACCTCATCGAAACCCATCTGGAGGCCGAGCCGGGACGGATCGATGAACTGGAACGCGAGTACGGATGTAGAGGTGGTGGTGTAGTTGTATTTCCCAGTGATGTCGTTGAATGTCATGGTGAAACCAGGTAGGACCGCGTTCAGTAGGGGAAGTAGAGTGCTCATGAAGGTCCGGACGTTGTAGTTGCCCTTTGGTACGGTGATTACATTCGGCATGCCGTCCACGAGCAGGGTGACCATGTTCTGGCCTTGACGGATCAAATAATAGCTCCTAGGAATGGTCATCGAAAGGACGCAAGCGGTGTCGTAATTCGCCCCATCCGGGATGTCCAGGTGATATGTGAAGTTGGAGGGGGTACCCGCGAGACGCTTTTCAGAGTCGATGTAGTAGATTCGGTTGGCCAGGATCGACATGGCCAATCGGTATATTAATAATATTTCATCTTTTTCTAATATGGTTGTAATAACAGACCATGTCAGATTCTGAGCATTCCGAGGCGTCCATGAAGACGATTAAAGTGAAAAAGCCGATCTCCGAGGCCAAGCGAAAGGCTTGTCTGGAG
>JARLIE010000156.1 GCA_031291875.1 Minisyncoccota bacterium
ATTGGGGGTTCGCCCATTGGGGCTCTTAAGTCAGCCAGAGTGCCCGGTCGGAAGCCCGTTGCTGCGCGTGAGCTACCCAGCATCAAAACCAAAGCTCGGCGTGGCTCTTTCGCCAACCGAGCGCGAAGGTCGGCCCTTTTGCGAGCAAACTGATAATCGGCGATCTCAGGATGGTATTGGAGAGCAAGACGGGTTCCCGACTGGCCGATGAGGAACCACATAAGCCCAAATGCGAGCGTGCACCGAGCTCGAGCCGAGAGGCGTGTGCGAGGTCGTTTTTTCAACCTATTTCCCCTACGGTCCAAATGGAACCAAGGAACATGGAACGTGCCCCAACGGGCCACACAGTAGGCCATGTCGTTGGCGTCCGGCCGGTTGCGTATGCACTAGCAGACGGAAAGTTCGAGCAGTTCTGCCAACCTCTCGTTGTAATCGTGAGTGAATCGATCATGAAGATTCTACCACCTGCTCGACCGGGTTACGATCTGAGCTGGCCGTCGCCAACATTCATGGCGATCGGCTCGATGCGCTTGCGTTCCTGGCGGACCGTCGGTCCGCTGACATAGGTGAAGGCATGATCTTCGGCAAGCCTTTTGCCGAGCAGAGAAGCGAATCGCTGGTGAAAATGACCACGTCGGTTGGGCCAGGCGCGTATGTTACTACGGGTCATCGAGAGCGTATTTGCACAATGGAATGACCGTACGGCAAGCCGCGTCGGGTGCCAACGACGCGTCTATTAGGATAACGGAATCAGCATGAAGAGCCAGCGTTTTCTGCCACTACAGAAATAGCAAAAACAGCTTCGGTCACAACGATCACGAAGACTGGTTGCCATGCTGAATCACGAGGCAGACTGGTCGCGTTTCAGGACCATACTTTTCCATATTGCGTGAGGTTCGACGGGTTATGCTGTTTTGTTCGGAATCATTCCTAATATTCTTTACGATCGTTTTTACGCTCTATTGGGCACTTCGCTCAAACAGTTTGCGCGTGTGGCTGCTTCTGATTGCGAGCTTTTTGTTCTACGCCACCTGGAACAAGTGGCTGGCAGTCGTTATCGCGCTGTCCACACTGATGGACTTCGTCGTCGGAATCGTCATGGAATCCAGCGGGTCGCCATTAAGACGAAAGCTCGTGCTTGCGTTGAGCCTGACTGGAAATTTAGGATTATTAGTATACTTTAAATATATGAAGTTTTTTATTGAGTCGATCCAAAGTCCCCTGTATGCTCTGGGTTTTGATAACGTGTTCCCGGTTATGCAAGTAATCCTGCCAATCGGTATCTCGTTTTATACTTTCGAGGCAATCAATTACACTGTCGACGTTTATCGTCGGCGAATTCCGGCGGAACGCCGGTTGACGCATTTCATGCTCTTTATTACGTTTTTTCCGCACTTGGTGGCCGGGCCGATTGTGCGGGCGAGGGACTTTCTTCCGCAGGTTGCCCGTATGAAACGATGGGACTGGGCCCGAATTCAACTTGGGGCTCAGTTCTTCGCGGGCGGATTGTTCAAAAAAATGGCGATCGCCGATCGCATGGCGCTGTTCGCCGACCCGGTTTTTGCCTCTCCCTCACAATTTGGCTCGTATGCGGTATGGATAGGGACACTGGCCTATACAGTGCAGATTTACTGCGACTTCTCGGGCTACAC
>JARLIE010000157.1 GCA_031291875.1 Minisyncoccota bacterium
CAATCCAGCAAAGCCGATGCGGAAGGTCGCTTCAAGCGACTGGTTTATAACGCAAAGATTGCTAAGGTAGACCTGTCAAAGCTCCGGACATCTCACCTGAAAGATTGGCTGGCCAGCCAAATCGAAGCCGATGAAAATGACGCAGAAGACGAAGAGGACCTGCGGCGAGCGAAGGACAGCGCAAACCGGAACCTCGCGTCTCTGAAGGCTGCGCTCAACCTCGCCCTACGGGATCGGCTGGTCGCAACGGACGCTGGCTGGAAAACGGTGTCAAAGTTCAAGGATGTCGGACGACGACGCCAGTCGTTCCTTCCGGTAGATCAACGTGCCGCGCTCGTAAAGGCGTGCGCCCCCGACATTGGACAGCTCGTCAAGGCGATGCTTTTCACCGGCGCGCGTCCCGGCGAACTCGCCAACGCCAATGTCACGCATTTCGACAAAGAGCAAGGAACGCTGGCTCTCAATGGTAAAACGGGCTATCGCGTTGTCTCTCTGTCCTCCGCTGCCATCGCATTCTTCATCGAACAAACAAAAGACAAGATAGCGAACGCGCCTGTCTTTGCGAGTGAGTATGGTCAGCGCTGGAACAAGGATTCGTGGAAGAAACCATTCAAGATTGCGGTCGAGGCAGCGAAGCTACCGCCAACCGTAGTTATGTATTCACTTCGCCATACCGCGATTAGCGAAATGATCGCAAGCGGGATCGACAGCTTCGAGGTGGCTCGGATGGCTGGCACATCGACAGCGATGATCGACAAGCATTACGGGCATTTACGGCACGATAGAATGCGCGATAAGTTGGACGCTATTGCGATCTTCTAGTCCGTGCAAGGTATTTCACCTGTCGCATCGACAGCTGCGGTTAAGACGGCTCAACAAGCCAGCCATAGCGTGTTGCAGCGCGGGCTAATGCTTCCTTAATTTTCTCGAAACGCCGTGGGATAGTTATTTCCGGGTCGGCTTCGATCTGTGAGTGAGCCGGGTTCTCCTTCTCCCCCTCCGGATTGTCGGCGGGAACAGGCCGGTAGATCACGTCAACCTTGAAACATGTAGCTGGATCCTCTGCTTTTACGGGTACCTCAACTTTACGCACCTCGGTCGCGAGTATCTGAGCTATTCCGTCGGTCGGGTATAGCTTTGTATCTTCCGGAGCGTTCCGAAGAGCGGCCCTGTCTACCGAAGGCCGCTGCCCTTTGTCATTGAAGGCCGTGGACGAGAACTTTACCGCGCCGTCGATTATTTTGTAGAAGTCGACTTTGTTTCGAACGCTGCGGTACAAGACCTCTGTATCGTCA
>JARLIE010000158.1 GCA_031291875.1 Minisyncoccota bacterium
ATGGGCTACGGGATTTCCGCAATTACATACATCCTTATGAACAGATGCAATCCGGTTTTACGCCCGATGAGCACACGGCAAAACTCTGCTTTCAGGTTCTTAAGGCGGCATTAGCGAGCGTTGCGGGGGAAAGAAAATGACGACAGAAACGAAGTCGGTCCCGTCGATTTCCGTCACCTATGCGCGGAACGGCAATTCAACGAAGGCGAACGCCCTGGGGATGCGCGCCATGCAGGAGCGCGCCTATGAAAAGCGCGGTGAGCAGTATTTGCTTATCAAGTCTCCGCCGGCATCTGGCAAGAGCCGCGCGCTCATGTTTATCGCGCTCGATAAGCTGGAAAATCAGGGCTTGAAGCAAGCCATCATCGTTGTGCCAGAAAAGGCCATCGGCGCCAGCTTTTACGATGTGCCACTGTCGCAGTTCGGCTTTTGGGCCGACTGGCGCGTGGAGCCGAGATGGAATCTCTGCAATGCCCCTGGTGGCGACAACGGTGGCAAGGTGAACGCCGTCAGCGCGTTTCTTGAAAGCAACGACAAGGTTCTCGTTTGCACTCACCCGACGTTTCGCTTCGCCGTCGATCAGTTCGGCGTGGAAAAGTTCGACAACCGATTGATTGCCGTGGACGAGTTCCACCACGTTTCCGTGAACCCCGACAACAAGCTGGGCGCGCACCTGGGCCAGTTCATTGCCCGCGACCGTGTGCATATCGTTGCCATGACCGGCTCATACTTCCGCGGCGACGCGGAGGCTGTACTTGCCCCGCAGGACGAGGCGAAGTTCGAGCCTATCACCTATACCTATTACGAACAGCTCAACGGTTATCAGTACCTCAAGCAGCTCGACATTGGTTACTTCTTTTATTCCGGCTCCTACATAACAAAGGAGCGGCAAAGCGACGAAACGATTTTCGACGTCCTCGACCCAAACGAAAAAACCATCATCCATATTCCGAACGTAAATTCGCGTGAAAGCACGAAGCAAAAGCAGAAGGAAGTGGAAGACATTATGAGTGGCCTCGGGGCCTGGGACGGGACCGACTCTGCGACCGGGTTTCAACTGGTAAGAACGCCCACGGGCCGAGTTCTGCGAATTGCCGACCTAGTCGATGATGATACCGGCAAGCGCGACCGTGTGATGGCCGCTCTAAAAGATTCTACGCAGAAGAATAACCGCGACTATGTAGACATCATCATCGCGCTGGGCATGGCGAAAGAGGGTTTTGACTGGATTTGGTGCGAACACGCGCTGACCGTGGGCTATCGCGCCAGTCTGACTGAAGTCGTACAGATCATCGGACGTGCTACCCGCGACGCGCCTGGAAAACTCCGCGCTCGCTTTACTAACCTGATTGCCGCGCCGGACGCTTCCGAAGAAGCCGTCGCCGAGGCAATAAACGACACGCTCAAAGCTATCGCCGCGAGCTTGCTGATGGAGCAGGTCCTTGCTCCGCGCTTTGATTTCAAGCCCAAGCACCCTGAGATCGGCCCGACCGAGGGTTTCGACTACGGCACGGGCGGCTATGATTCTGAAAAGAATAACGTCGGGTTCAACCCCGACACAGGACAATTCCAGATCGAGATCAAGGGCCTTACCGAACCGAAGAGCAAGGAAGCCACGCGCATTTGCAATGAAGATTTGAACGAAGTGATTGCCTCGTTCATTCAGGACAAGACCGCGTTGGAGCGCGGCTTGTTCGACGAAGAATTGGTGCCCGAAGAAATCACGCAAGTCCGTATGGGCAAAATCATCAAGGACAAATATCCCGAACTTGACGAGGAAGACCAGGAGGCCGTGCGCCAGCACGCTATTGCCGCCCTTAACATCACACAACAGGCCAAGCAAAATGTTTTGGGAGGGAATACCGGCAGCGGTGAACCGAGTCCCAATACCGCTCTCATTGAGGGAGTACGGCGTTTTGCTCTCAGTGTTACGGAACTCGATATCGACCTGATCGACCGCATCAATCCGTTTGGCGAAGCCTATGCCATCCTCGCCAAGAGCATGAGTGAGGACAGCCTGAAACAGGTTGCAGCGGCAATCTCTGCCAAGCGAACCAACCTGACGCCGGACGAGGCAAAAGATCTTGCCGTGCGCGCATTCCGGTTCAAAAAGGAACGCGGACGACTTCCGGCGCTCGACTCTCAGGACGCATGGGAAAAGCGCATGGCCGAAGGTGCAGCCGCTTTCATGCGCTATAAGAAAGAGGGGCGCTATGAGTGACCCGAATCTCGACGAACTAGCCGCAGAACTCGCGGAATTTGCGGAGCCAGAAAAGAAGGGCGTACGCCCGCCCCGCGAAGAGCGCATCATCGCAGGCTTCGAGGAAATACAGCGTTTCGTCGAAAAGCATGAGCACACTCCACAACACGGGGAAGGCCGCGACATTTTCGAACGGCTGTATGCAGTACGCCTCGACCGCTTGCGTGCCCTGGAAGAGTGCCGTTCCATTCTTGCGCCGCTTGACCATCAAGGATTGCTTTCTAGCGCGATTGTTTCCATTCCACAGCATGATGCCATCGACGAGGAGGAACTTATGGCAGAACTCGCCGGCGCAGCGGGCGACAGTACCATTACTGAATTGCGCCATGTTCGTGCGAGTGTCGAAAAGCGCGCCGCCGAGGAAATCGCCAATCGTGCTGTCTGCGCGGACTTCGACTCATTCAAACCGCTCTTCGAGCGCGTACAGAGAGAGTTGAAATCGGGCATTCGCCAATCTCTTCCTGTTGACAAAATGGACGAAATCAAGCTGACCAAGATACAGCAGGGACAATTTTTCATTGTCGGTGGTCAGATCGCATACGTCGCCGAGGTCGGCCAGGATTTTAGAACTGAATATGACCGGCGCGACAGCAGATTGCGAGTCATCTACGATAACGGTACCGAGAGTAATTTGATGGCGCGATCTTTCCAACGCTCACTTTATCCCGATAAAGATAATGCTGGCCGCATCATTACCGACTCCAGCGCCGGACCTTTATTTGCAGATGAACACGACGCCGACGACCTCGCCAGCGGCACGATCTACGTTTTGCGGAGCAAGTCTGACAATCCACAAGTTGCCGCCAATCGCGATGTACTGCATAAGATCGGCGTCACGGGAGGGAAGGTGGAAACCCGCCTCGCAAACGCGAGCCTGGACCCAACATTTCTGCTCGCCGAAGTGGAAGTCGTCGCAACTTATGTTCTCTACAACGTCAATC
>JARLIE010000159.1 GCA_031291875.1 Minisyncoccota bacterium
AGATACAAGCTACAGTATCATGAAACAGTTGCTCGGTTTGAATCAATCCTGCGCGCGATAGACCTCGAAACGAACAAAATCGAAAATCCAAAAACCTTGCCGCCTACGAAGGGTTAAGCGATCTCGCTTCACGCGTACGCTCGCACGATAGGTTCGCTCGTCCGAACTAAGGTCGAACGTGAGCGAGCAGTCTGAAAATCTGGCAGTACATGTGTACATGCATGACAAACTCACAAGCAAAGTTTGGTTTGGATCGGATTGATTGCGCGCTCGAGGCACACCGTTTGGTCAGTTTCGCCTCAGCTATATGCATATGCACGAATATCGATGGAAAACATCGGCCGACCACGAAGAATATGTTTAATACTATTTATAGCTGTATTAAAGCAATAAAATTGGCCATATTGAGGTTGAACCGTGCCGACCATTTGTGCAGTCAGATTCAGCCATTTTTGTTTCGATGCATCTTTCTTACCCGCATTAGGGATGGAGCAAAGCACCCATCAAGGTGGGCTTCAGAATTTTCAGACGTATACACAGTTCTCCTGGAGATGATTCTCATCGTTTCAGCTCGATCAGACGCCCGGACGACCCCCGCTCAGGCTCGCAAGCTCGCCATCGCTCCTTTGTCCGGTGAGGGTGGGAAAGGGGAAGACATAGAGCGAATACATTGGATATATTATTGTGTATATTTTGGCGCTCATGAGCTAGTAATTGCAACGGTATCCGCCAGGCAGAGAGCGTTGAAAGGATGACTGTGAAGACGAAACCGGTTTAGCACAACACAGAAAATGGAATATCCCAGCAAATATGAGCGGTGAACCCACTTTTAATGGTCTCAAGGTTTTCCTATTTTATTATCCACATCTGTTCATCGCCTCTTGGTCGTCTCCCTTTTCCCTCGCTCGACCTCTTCTTCCTTGCGTTTGCACAGTCAGCCAGTTTCGTCCACTCCCGGGCGGTCCTTCCTCGTGCGTGGGTCGTCAGTTGTCGCTCGTTCGCCCGGTGAGTGGGTGCGTTGGGTGGTTGTGCGCCTCGTTCGTGCTCTCTTCAGCGGGCGGCCCGCGGCTGGGTGTTGCGGCTGCGCTTGGTCCACTCGCCTGAGTCGGGGTTAGCACTCGTCCTCCTGTAAAGGTCAGCCGAACGCGAGCCGAGGCTGAATCGCGGAAAGCGGCCACGCTACGGCCGTCAAACGACGTTCGCCGACACGAAACCGTTGTTCGTTGGGCAAACTCGCCGGCCACTCCTTCCATCTCGCTGGCGACAGACGCACCCGACTTCTCCTCCTCCCTCCTCCAAAGGTAGGCTCCCTTCGGAAGCCCACCAACTTACCGGACGTCCGACCCTTCTCGGTACCGGCAGCCACACCGGGTGAGCTGCAGGCGTGTGCGCGCGGATCGACGTTCGTCTGTGACGGACGGGTGCGCATACCGGGATCCTACCTGTCGCTGGCCGACAAGTCGGACAAGGACAAGGTCGCCGAGTGGAAGCGCGGGTTCGTCCGTCAGCACGACCGCGCCATCTTCCACAACCTCGGCTGCCTCCAGCACGATACCTGCTCGAGTTGCTACCGTCGGTACGTTCGTCCGTACCGCGCGCCTGATTCGCGTGCCAAGCTGTACCCGACCGGTCGTCTGTACGACACCCGAGAGGACACCGCTCGTCTGTTCGCCATCCTGCCGAAGGTAATGGCCGACCTAGAGCCGACGCGCACCCACCACTCGGTGACGGACGACCAAGGTCGGACGGACGAGTACGACACGGTCAGCCTGTGGATTAATCATATCATATGCAGCATCTGCGACGGATACCTCGCCCAGGGACTGATGCCGCGCGCCAGCATGCAGAACAACCTGCTGCTGCCACCGGTCCCACCTGAGCTCGCCCACCTGAGTTACATGGAGCGTCACCTGATCAGTCGCGTTCGTCCCTTCCACCAGCTGGTCTACCTGCCGTACGGCCAGGTGGCTGCGAAGGGTCTCAGCATCTCCTATCCGTCGGACGTCTGCCAGCTGCGTACTGTCCTCCCGGCCCCGCTGGACGAGTCGGATGTCGTCTTCGTACGGACGATACCGTCCGGCCGACCAGGAAGCGGGGTACAGTCCTCGACCAGGAACATGATCGCGGTGTACGTGCCGTTGAAGTGCGCCGGGCCGACGTAGCCGGCCGACTTCGACTGCTCGCTCGCCAGGTAGATGCCCTTGCCGACGCGACCGCCCGAGTGAGGCATGATGCGCAGGCCGC
>JARLIE010000160.1 GCA_031291875.1 Minisyncoccota bacterium
GAGATATCCGTGACCGTCGACGATTTCGAGAAGACCGTCGCGATCTTCGAGGCGATCGGGTGCCCGCGGCGGGGCCTCCAGGAATCCAGGCGCGAACTCTGGAACTTCCGGGGTGTCGAGGTCATGATCGACGAATGGCCGGGGCTCGAACCGTACGTCGAGATCGAAGGCCCGACCGAACGAGCCGTGGTCGACGCATCGGAAGCGCTCGGCTTCGATTATTCGCAGGCGGTATTCGGCTCGGCCGGGAAGGTCTATCTCCTCCGCTACGGCATGAGCGCCGAGGAGGTCGCGGAAAAATACGGCGCGATCGCATTCTCCAACGAAAAGCTCAAGGAACTGCAACGGAACACCCCGCTGAAATAGCGATATCGAGATGAAAGAAGATTCGCGAAAGGTGCTATTGGGATATCTGGGAAAACAGTAAGTACTAGCGATGCATTAAAATCGGCTTTTTATAATCCTCCATACCCGCATCGTTCTTTTCTTGCTTCGCTTTGGTTTTGTTCCATAAATTCCATTTCCCGGCAAGCTCCTCATTGCTATCGGCAAACAATCCGAGCATTTTATTCAATCCGACAAGATATCCTTCCGGTGCGCATACGATCTCCTCTTCAAAAAGGTCCACAATATTCTTAACGACTCCTCCGTTCTCGACCATCAAACTCTGCACCTCCTTGTTGCCACGATACTTCCCCAGGCTACTGGAGCCGGGAAACACCTTTGCATAATCAAAAAAGTCCAGAAACTCTTTTTGATTCATGACGGCGGGAGTCAGTGCTTCCTTGAAATAATGGATTGCCGCATCGTTCAGAGAATTACCCGTCGCTTTTGACCAATCTTCCAATTGCTTGAAAAATATAAAATGTGAGATCTCGTGAATGCCGATGGCAGCGATATGTAGTGGCGGGATCTCGCGATTGGCGACAACGGGAGCTACGGAAAAGAAAAATCTCATATTCCCGAGCGGACTGAAAGGAAGCAGTGTCGGCGTAGCGGAATAGGTCTGCTCGCCAAGCTGAGGAAATTCCATATATTGCGAAAGTGCGTCGAAGACCGGCCCCGCCCCGGAAAAATCCATCCCTGCACGCCCGACGATCTCTTTTAGTTTCGGATCATATCGGCTATATAGGTCGGAAAGGATATCGCGAACCGCTTCTTTTTCCTCCCTCCCCTGCTCGATCTTCTTCGCGAGACCCTTATAGAAATACAGTATTGCTGCGCGCTTTTGGGGATATTTTTCGCTCTCCAAAAAGCGACAGAAGAGTTCGATGTCCTTCTCCGCATCAAGATTTATGGATATTGTGGGAGTTTTGTTCGTCATATTTCACCATAGCCACGCTTATTTTTTAATACCATTCCGCCCACTCGACCAAGATCAGAGCAGTGTTTTAAGTGCCGTAAGATAGGAATCCCTGCGGGTCTTTTCCCGCAATTCGCGGCTCTCCGTAAAATCCTCATCCGTCACAAGTTTGCGGTTCACGAGATTATCCGCCACCATGAGCAGCGCCGCTGCGGGAACTCCAAAATGGCCCGCGACGGCGAATGTCGTGGCGGATTCCATATCCACCCCCACATAATTCCCCGCGCTCCACTCGGCGATATCCTCCGCCGTCTCGGCGAGCATGGCCTGCACGGCCATCAGCCAACCGTCGTGAACAACATATTGGGAAGGAATATTCTTCTTTAACGCGCTCATTAAAATTTCATCTGCCGGATAGCGATGACTGTCGTTTTTGCGTGCATACATCCTGGTGGAACTTTCGTCACCAAAACTTCCCGTCGGCAGCACCAGATCCCCCGTCTTCATGTCGGCCCGCAGGGCGCCGCAACTGCCGATCTGGATTATCTTGCGGCACCCCAACATGCAGGCAACATGGATCAGCTCGCTCAGATAAGTCCCGCCGTAGGCGA
>JARLIE010000161.1 GCA_031291875.1 Minisyncoccota bacterium
GGTCTTCGCCTTCAACGAATCGCTTCATGTGGCCGCCCGATCTGAACGCGTTACTTCAGTTTAGGCGGTCGGCGTGCGCTTTCACACAAGCTGGACCCACAATGGCCCGTCAGCAGACTACTCGTGAACGGCCGTAGCTCTGCCGATACTGTTGAAAAAGTCGCTGCATGGCTTTTTCAATTCTCCCGCAAGAAAATCGACCTCTCAGAACGGCCTACAAACCGCTCGCGAACATCGGTTAATGGTGAGAGGACCCCTGAAAACTTCGCGAGAAAGACGGTCAGCGACTTTTTCAACAGCATCCTGCCTTTTGCGGACGTTCCGTTTTCTCGCAGTTACGGCGTTCCGCTATTCCGGTTCTGAAATGATGGTGGCAATAATCAAATCACGTCTCGTTCGAAACTGCCAAAGGCTGATTGCTCAAGTGCTTCCCATGCGAAGGTCTGTCCGACGGTGATACGCTTTCCGTTCGAGCAGGTCGAAAGAAACAGTCCATACCCTTCGTCTACGAACTCGTCAGAAAGCTCTTTGATTGGGTCCGCATAGGGAAACTGATGCACGTTCCATTTCAACTGCTCGCGGGAAAAATCCGTTTTGTGCAGCGCGCACAAGTGTGCGAGGAGTAACTGGTGATAACCAAACTCTATGTGCGCGAACAGGAATCCGCTTTTTTTGTGATACAGAAAGTGGCCGGCTGAACCCGCCCGAACGTCGTCCAATGCGTCGGCAAGCTGCTCTGCGAATCCAAAGCGGGCATGCCTCCAAAGATAACGATCCAAACCTGCCGCTATGTCGGGTCGCGGCAGTTCCGTGAAAACTAACAGAAGCAGACGTGTGATCTCCGCAGTATCTTCTATCCCGTATCGCATGTAATTTTTTTGAAAGATGGTGCGTGGTTTTCAGTCTAGCGCGGACCCGCGGTTGCGTTTGGGCAGAGCGTTGGTTTCGTTACCTTAACAGCGGGGAACACGCATCGGGGCTTCTTACTTTAATTCTGGTGGGCGGATGACGACTTCGCGCCGAAGAAATTCCGATCGCTTTTCCCGGAGGGCGCTCAATAGCCCGACCATCGTTGACGGGCAACTTCTTATTCTGGCAAAACCCGTTGTCCTCCGCCCGGATTAGAGCCCGGATTCCAACAGGACACCCGTCCAGCGCCGTATGATCGAGACACAAAAAAATACGGGGGCCAAGATGAACGATGCGCAAAGCATCACGTTTGAAGCGGTGCAGCTTAGTGACCGATCGGGGTACTTCGTGCGAGCTACGTGGCCTGACGGTTACGAACAGCAGATCACCGGCTTTACCGACGATGCCGAGGCCCGCGCGTGGATAGCCAACGATAGCGGGGGCTGGCTCGACTGGATGCCGCACCGTCCACAGCCTGGCACCTAACGCCAGTTGATCCGAGCATGGCAGCAA
>JARLIE010000162.1 GCA_031291875.1 Minisyncoccota bacterium
CGTGGCTTAGCGAACTAAGACAGGGAGCGGCAGAGCAGAACGACGTCGGCTTAGATCGCGGGCGTGCATCGCCGCGTTGTGCTCGCTCGCCCGCTGTCACATCCTGTGGTACACTCTTACCTTAGTTCTTGATCTTCACATAATATACAATATAAATAATTGATTGTCGTTGGAATTAGGTCGAAAAATAATTAGATGCCCTTCAAAAGTCGATTCGAAATGACTGGCAAAACGGTCTCTCACATCGCGCAAAAGGGAGTGCGTGCGAGCAACGAAAAGGCTTGACAGTGATAAAGAAACATGAGAATGTAATATAGAATACACATAATCGATTGTCATTGAAATTGGGTCGAAAAATGATTAGTATACTGTCCACCAGTGGACGCCAAAACTTTTAAAGAGGGGTCTGACTCATTGCGGCCGTGAGCCGTGCGGCATGGAGCAGTGCACAACCACTCGGCGAAGGCGAGCGCGCCAGCGCGCGAGCCTGAGCTACGGTCGTCGTGTCAGACTCTGAGAGGTTGTGCCGGGTGAAGTGGGATGGCCGAGGCAGGACGGAACGACCAACTTGAAGTGGACAAAGGCGGATTCCGAAGGCGCAGCGAGCGATGTTAGTGGCGACAAGCGACACTGGTGGTTGCTCGTCTGCAGAGGTGCGCAGGGGACCGGACGGTGCGGCTGACCTGCTTGGGCTTTGGGGTCCATGCTGTGCTAGAATGTGTTGCGCTTCGAATTTCAAAATCATGGGAGACCAAAATTAAACTTCAGTTTTGACACATTGTAGCAGCGCTTACCACTCGGCGAAGGCGAGCGCGCCAGCGCGCGAGCCTGAGCTACGGTCGTCGTGTCAGAGGGTGCACCGGGTGAGGTGGGATGGTTTCAGCGAGCAGAATCAAGCCGACGGACCGCGAGCCAAGGCGATCGCGACAATAGGAATTTCAAACCAGGTGAAGCGAGCAGCTGCGGATGCGAGCGATGTGGCTGACCTGTTTCGTCTTTGGGGTCCCTGCTGCAATTTTACGTATATTTTGCGACCTAATTTGAAAAATTGTCCATTCTAAAGTTTCTGCGGCGCGACATAGGCGCCAAGGCGAGCGCTAGCGAGCCTGAGCGCCAGGTCGTCGCGCCCGGATAAAATTGTGCGCGATGTGTCACTATGGGGGCGGATAAATTCCCAACGGCTAGGAGTTATTTGAAACTTTATTGGCGGCGTCCGTGGCGGGGGTGGCACAGTGAGTCGGCGGACTCACCGTCGCGCTCACGGTCCTGATGGCAGCAGCAGCAACAGCATTCAGGAGTTGGTAGTGGTAATATAAAATATAACTAAATTGATTGTCGTTGGAAGTCTGTCGAAAAGTAATTAGTATGCCATCCAAAAGTCGATTCAAAATGATGGCAAAACAGTCTCACATCGCGCAAAAGGGAGTGCAACGAAAAGGCTTGACGGTGATAAAGAAACATGAGAATGTAATCTAGAGTATACAGACCCGATCGTCATTGAAATTGGGTCGAAAAATGATGAGTATATTGTCCAAAAGTGGATGTCAAAAGAGGGGTCTGACTCAATGACATTGCGGCCGTGAGCCGTGAGGCGTGGAGCAGCGCACACCCACTCGGCGAAGGCGAGCGCGCCAGCGCGC
>JARLIE010000163.1 GCA_031291875.1 Minisyncoccota bacterium
AGCGCAAGGCTCGCGGTTACACGCGCTTCACGACGATGCGCACCGTCCTCTTTCTCATCGCCGGCAAGCTCGATTTCTCCAGCTTCAACCCGCATGCCTCGTGAGCCCCGTTACCCACTGCATTTTCAAAAGAGCCGAAAAAATGCAGCGCGATGCACTGCGAGCGCGTCGACAAATGATACGCGAAGGGAAACTGCTCGCCGAGGATGACTTTCGCAGACTGCGCGGAGTCTCACCGAGTCAGCTTGCACGTATGAACGCAAGCGGTAGCGTGTTTTCGATAGAGATAGACGGGATTGCTTATTACCCAAGTTTGCTAGTCGAGCCCACGTACAACGCGCGACGATTGGCGTACGTGTGCCGTATTCTATGGCCTGCTCCGCCGGACTTTCGACTCGACTTTCTGACGTCGGAAAATAGTGCGCTCGGTGGTCTCACGCCTTTGCAGGCGCTGTCAAATGAACGTAGCTATCGAGAACTAATACTGCATGCGAGGGGATGGGCTTCAGAATCTTCCCGAACGACTGTGAAAATCTGCACGGGTGAATTCATTCTTGGAATTGAGTTGCCCATCGTATGCACTGGCGTAGCCGAGATTGACCCTCGCGGAAGCGTATGGCGCCGAGCACGGGAGGCACTGCAAGGGGGAGGCAATTTGCGTCCAGACGGCCCATATTGTCAAGCAGAGGTGGCGACGGTCTTCGTTACTCGAAGCACGGCAGGGAAACTTGGCGAGCAGTTGGAAGCCAGGTTGGACGTGATTGTCGACAACGGCCTAGCGCATACTGGCGTTTTGACCAGCGACTCTCCTAGGTGTGACCTGATGCCGGTACGCGTCGACAAGGGTGATGACGTCGTTACTGTAGTCCGGAAAATTTTGGCGACATGCGAATGATATTTTAGTCAAGCTGACGTGTTCATCGTCTCTGCATTGATGACGAGTCGAAGGGAATTTCGGGCGCAATCTCAAGACACTTTTTTTGGGGCCAGGAATGTCAACGTCGCGTAATAGACTGGCCATGCATGTTTCACGTACACCGGAGCCTCACGACACAGCCACGCTGCTGCTAATACTCGAGCTCGACTGGTGCCATATACAGCAAGGAAACTACAGCGACTGCGACGAATTTTTTGATGAACTAGACCGTGAAGAGTCCAGCGACCGTGCCCGTGCGGACGGAGACCGCTAATGGAACAACCGTTGCGGCGCGTGCTTTTTGTCGACATTGATGGCGTTCTGCATCGAGGCGATAGCTACGCCGTCGGAGGTCGAATCGTCAGCAGCGCGCCCGGTCGCATTGAATTGTTTGAATATGTGCCGGTGATTGACGGCCTGCTGCGTCGCTATCCCGATGTCGATGTCGTATTGTCTTCAGACTGGGCGTTTCGTTTTGGCATCGACCATACTCGGAACACGTTGCCGCACTCGCAATTGCGCACAAGGATATCGGGAGCGACTTATCAGGGTTGTGAAAACGAGTTATTTTGGCCGAGGATGTCGCGAGGGGCTCAGGTTCTTGATTACGCCAAACGTCACTCGTTGGACCGATGGTTAGCGATTGATGACCGGAAAGACGGATTCGAAAGCTACCGCGACCGCCTGATTCACTGTCAAACGGAAGTAGGGCTAGGCGACCCTTCCGTCGTCGCCCTGTTTCGATTACGGCTTCGCGAACGATTCGGTGAGCCATCTACTTGAGCCTTTCGTTGACCAACGTCGCTTGAGGCTGGCGGTATGCGGCCATTGAGGGAAGACTTTGAAGGTCCGTAACCTGAAGAGAACGCGCCGTTCCCATGTCGACTCAAAAATCGACAGGAATGCGGGTGCACGATTGTTGTTCGTGTCGGGCTCGCATCTTGACGCGCTAGTTCGTTCGGGCAAAGTGATACCCACGAGTTTTGGTCCGACCGGACCTCATCGGTTTTTGAAAGCGGCACTGCTCTCGTACAAGAAAAAACAAAAGAAAAGGCAGCGGAAGGGCCTGAAAAAGATGATGGCGGCATCGGAGCGCATGGGGCTGTACGACGCGGAAATCGCCGACTTGCAAACAAGGAAACCTGGCGCGCCCTGAGACTAGCGGAGCCCCACCGAAATTGGCCCTGTAAAACCGGAGTTTGTGTTTTATGCGGCCAATTCTTTTAAAGCAGCAACGTACACTGTTCGAGCCAACGCGTACACGGTGGCGAGAACGTGGTGACAAGGACTATCACCATCGGCCTCTTGGGGACGTACATCTTCCTTTCGTACAGTCGACCTTTTGCGCTTGGCATGTCAGCCTCACTGCTACGCAGGCGCCGTGGGTACTGCGTCCCTTACGCTGCGGATGATGACGTCGTCACGACAACCTGCGAGTTGTTGCAGAGTATCGTCTATGCCAAACGACGATTTGCATTCGTCGCCGACAAACCCGGCGCCGTCTCTGGCTACAGTATCGGTGCGTGCGGGGGCGTACCTTGCGCATGACCTCGCACCGGCAATGTCGCTTGTATGCACCGCACGCGAATGGGAATTCTTGGTGAGACATTACGGGAGCGAACTGCTCGCGCTCTGCAGCACGTGCAACCAGCCGGGCATTATCCCCGAAGTAGCGTACTGACCATGTTTGTGTCCGGCGATGGGCGTCTGACCGCACGCTTTGATGTGAATGTCACGTGGTGTGGCGCGATTACGTGGATTGTTGTCGACAACGTCCCGCGCATCAAGCATGCGGCGATTCCCGTGGACTGCGCGTGACATCGTAGCTGTTGCCCGCAAGATTTTTGCAACTGGGTTGCCGCAATGAACGGGCAACAGACGAAAAGGCACCGTGCTGGAGTAGTAACGGACGCGTAATCGGTTCTTATTCTAAATTGCTGGCAGGCACGGAGCAGAGTCTTGCGTCACTGTGGGATGACAGAACATGTCGGTTGGGTTCACTGCCGAGCTCGGCCATCTGCTCGAATCAGCTCACGCCTGAGAATCCGCTCAGTATTCGCTCAATGTAAGCGGATTAACCCCGGCGGCTAGGCGCATGTCAGTCTTTCGCTTGTGCCTTGCGCACACGGGCTTCGGCGGACGCTCGTGCACGCGCGCGCCCTAGGTCCATAGCCTTGCGAACGTCCATTTCAATTGCACCACGGTCATGTTCCGGAGCGGCGAGTTGGGTCAGCTCTCCGTGGCGTAGGATATACAGCGAGTGATGCTTTCGAGTCGGGCCCTAGAGATTGCCAAACAGTTGGAGAAGTCACCATTGCTCGGCTTCCCACCTCAAATGATTCCCACACTATTCTGCGAGAATTTGCGGCTTGATTTCCGGCCGGCCACAGCGAGAGAAATCTGCCTCTTTTGAATTCCGAGTGGGTGGTGTTGGCGGGTCAAGGGCGGGCGTGAGCCCGGCGCAGCGAACCCTTGAGGCGCCGTGAATCGATAAGCTGGCACATGGCTGGTTGCGGCAGAATGCGGCAACCAGCCATGCGAGA
>JARLIE010000164.1 GCA_031291875.1 Minisyncoccota bacterium
CATTCGCGTCAGCATGGTCGGCCTCCAGATACCGACCGCCCATGAGTCACAGATTTTCTGGTTTGGGAATCCCATCACGCTATGCTCGACGGAATCCGTCCACACGGCCTAGCTTGGATCGCTTCTGCCGCGATCGGTCAATTGAGCAAATTGATCTCTTGAAGCTCGATATCCAGGGTCACGAATATGCTGCTCTACAGGGGTGCTCCGAATTGGTCTCTGCGGGCCGTTTGACAACTGTGTTCATGGAACTGAATTGGGCGACGACAAAAGGAAATGAATGTCCCGCAACAGAATCGATTTGTATGCTCGAGCGCGCAGGATATAAGTTCTCGGTGCCTGAAAAGGCGCTGGCATGGCGGGAGGCGGGCGAATGGTTAAGCAAGTTGAGTGATGTAATCGCCAGTAGAAAATGGACCAAGGAAGAAGCCCGACGACGATGACAGTTTGGATCGTCATTTGTCTCGCATCCCTCGTCATATTGGCGATACGGTTGCGCAACCGCGGCTGCTCGTTGGGAATGCCGATTGCCTATCTACTTCTCTTGGATCTCAACCATGTGCCAGGCACCCTCGCAAGCCAGTTTAGCGGCGTGATTCTCTACAACTCGGACGAAACTTCGATCGGCATCTATTTCACCTCGATCGGTGCGGTCGCTTTTGTAGTAGGTGCCTGGATCGGGAATCTCGGCGGTACAACGGCGTCGCGAACACGCCGAGAAGACGATGTGTTTTTTCGGTTGTTTTGTCTTACCGGAGGAGCAGTACTAGTTACAGCGCTTTCGTTGATTCCAACAATTCCTACGCTGACCGCAGCATTATACTACGGCGCCGATATCTGGTTATTGCCGGTGATTTTGGGGTTGCTGGCGTCGGTACGACAAGCAGAATTACGACGCTCGTTATATTGGATTGGTTCCCTTTTCGTCTACCCGCTTTGGGGGCTGCTTACTGGTGGATTCCTGAGCTACGGTGCGACGACTGTCGCCATCGGGTTGGCCCCGATTGTGATGGTTGCTCGCAGCTCGCTCAAACTGACCATTGGCTCCGTCCTCGCCCTATTCCTGGGACTGACCGTGTTTGTCAACTACTTTGCAGGTC
>JARLIE010000165.1 GCA_031291875.1 Minisyncoccota bacterium
ACGCCGGTATCTCAAAACCGAGCGCGCGGAGAATGAGAATTTGGCGCGGCGTGTTGGAGATGTGGTCGTCGCCTCGGATCACATGCGTCACGTCTTCGTCGTGATCGTCGACGACGACTGCAAAATGATAGAGCGGATCGTCGATAGAACGCGCGATAACGAAGTCTTTGAGCTCGGCGGTGTCGAATGAAATTTCTCCTCGGATCATGTCCGTGAACGTTACGCGTTCGCCCTTATTGCGCAGACGGACAACCTCCACCGTTTTAGTCTCGTCGTCCTTCGCAGGCTCCTTGGAAATGTATGCGAGATCTTTTTCTACAAGCTCGTGCAGAAGTTCTCGATGTCGCTCGACATGTTCTGATTGGCGGTACGAACGATCGTAATCGAGGTCGAGCCACTGTAGCTGCTCCAGAATATCGGCTTCATATTCGGGCTTGTTGCGCGCCGCATCGGTATCCTCGACACGAAGCACGAACTCACCATTGTGTTTTCTTGCGTAGAGGTAACTGAAAAGCGCGGTTCGGGCGAGGCCGAAGTGCAGATACCCAGTTGGCGAAGGCGCGATGCGAGTGACGATTTTCATAGCTATCCGGTCTCGTGTTCGAGCGCTGAATCGAGGATAACGGTCGCGATTTTACGAGCTGCTTGCGGCTTCGCGAAGGCGCGGGCAGCCTGTGACATGCTCTCGCGAAGTTGCGGATCGTCAATAATGCGCTTGATCTCGGCAACCAGCAGGTGCGGTGTCAGATTGTGCTGCTCGATAACCACGCAACCTCCCGCGCGAGCATAGGAGAACGCATTTTCTGTCTGGTCGTGCGAAATGTCGCTGGGAATGGGCACCATGATAGAAGGCAATCCCCACGAGGCGACCTCGAAGATGGTGCCCGAACCGGCGCGCGCGACAACGACCGACGCTACGCCTGCTGCCATGCGCAGCGCGAGCGTGTTGAGGAGACCGTAAGATACGTAGCGTTCCTGGTAGCGCGAGTCCTTCAAGATAACAGCAGCGACGCGCGATACTTCCTGGAGATTCGCCGTGCCTGTTTGATGGACAACGTTACATGACGCGACAAGATCCGGCAGTGCGTCGAGTATGACCTCATTGATCGCGACGGCGCCTTGCGATCCGCCCATAATGAAAACAACGGGCGCGCTCTGGTCGAGCTTGAGGAATTCATACCCGCCTTCTTTGGTAGGCGCTTCGATTTCCTTGCGGATCGGGTGCCCTGTTTGTGCGATGCGATCTCGAACGCGCTCAGGGAATTTTACCGCTGCTTCTGGATGCGCAACGGCGATCCACCTCGCAAACTTCGCCGACCAAAGAGAAACACGGCCGGGTGTCGCGTCGGCGTCGTAAATCGCGACGGGGATCTTCAGCAATCGAGCGGCATAGAGTGTTGGAAATGCCGCATAGCCGCCCGTCGAAAAAATAATATCCGGATATAGGCCAAAGAGTTGGAAGGTCGCTCGAATGATGCCGAAAAAGGTAGCGACCATACCGAATACGTTGCCGATGCTTCGGTCGCGGTGCATTTTTCCAGCGGCTGACGGCAGGTACTGAATATCGTGTTCGAGCAACGCTCGTTCGTCGAACGGTGTCGGACCCAAATAGTACAGCTCCGGTTCGAGAAGTTTACGTTCGGTGCAGAGGTCTTGGATCGCTTCCGAGACGGCGATCAACGGATAAAAATGTCCGCCTGTTCCCCCGCCTACGAGCACGATCTTCATGCGTTCATTGTAGCGCTAAAAACCTCAATTTCCAGCGCCTTTTGTCTTCCCTTGTCGAGAAATGCTCAGGAGGATACCGGCGCTCGCGAGTGAGGCGAGCATGGCGCTCCCGCCCTGGGAGACGAACGTGAGCGGGATACCGGTAAGTGGGGCGACGCCCAGCATTGATGCAATATTGAAGAACGCTTCGAAGGTAAGGTACGTGGATATGCCGATACCCAAAAGTGTACCGAACATGTCCGGCGCATGGGCTGCAATGTAAAATCCACGCAAGCAAAATAGTAGGAACACGATAATAAGCGCGGTGCAGCCGACAAAGCCAAGTTCCTCACCCGCAACTGCGAAGATAGAGTCGCCCATCGGCTCGGGAAGATAGGTGAATTTTTGCACGCCTTGCCCCCACCCTCGACCAAAAAATTCTCCTGAACCAATCGCGATTAGGGACTGTTTGATCTGATAGCCTTGCGTCGTCTGGCCCGTTGAAGGGTCGATAAACGTATTTACGCGAGCGCGGATGTACGGAGTCGTAACGAAAAGGATTGCGAGTACCGCCGCAGCGCCGACGGCGACCGTCAACAGATGCAAGGGTTTTGCGCCGGCAACCCAAAAGACGGCAAATACGGCTGCGCAAAGGATCCCAAGCGTACCGATGTCCGGTTGCGCGACCAAAATGAGTGATGGTAATGCAATGATTGCCGCGAATCCACCGAGGCCCCATTGCCAGGTACCCACCTTTGAACGCATGGCGGTAAAGTACGCTGCGGCCATCATGACGGACCCTATTTTCATCGCCTCAGAAGGTTGGAGATTGATGGGACCCACGACGATCCATCTCCTACCGCCCAAGAGTGTGGCACCCACGTGCGGCACGAAGACTAAGGCGGTCAGAAAAACAGAGAAACCAAATACGTACGGCGCGTAGCGCCTCCAGATTCGATAGTCGATCACTGCGCAAAAGATGAGCGCGACCAATCCGGCTCCAACGCCTAGTACGAGGTGGTTGAATACAACGGAAGAGATATTGCTTTGGCCACGCGCGAGCAAGCCGAAAGCCGCCGAGGCAAAAATAAGACAGCCGCCGATCAATAAGACAACGAGCAAGAGTACCAACACTTTGTCCACGCGAAATGCTTTCTTCACAGTGTTATTTTACTGCCAGGATTGCGAGCAGGACGCCGGCAAACGCAAGAATGATGGAAAGTACCCAGTAGCGCATGACTACTTTGTAGCCAGGCCAGCCGAGCGCCTCGAAATGATGATGGAGTGGTGCGATTTTGAGCAGTTTGCGATGAAAAACGCGCTTCCAGATGATCTGCAAGACGTCGGAAAGAACGGTAATAACCAGAAGACCACCAATAATGGGAAGCACGGCTACTCCCACGCCCGAGGCGAGCTGGTCGGTCATGAAAGCGATCGAACCGAGCGCGAGGGTAAGTGCCATCGTGCCGGTATCGCTCATATAGAAACGCGCGGGCGGAATGTTAAACCACAGGAATGCCAAAAGGCCGCCGACGGTTGCCGCGCAAAATGCCGCGAGATCGATTTGGCCGTAATCGTACGCGATGATTGCGTAGGCGCCGAAAATCGAGGCGAAAACACCGCCGGAGAGTCCGTCGATGCCGTCGATCACGCCCGAG
This sequence comes from Minisyncoccota bacterium, assembly GCA_031291875.1. Taxonomy (GTDB): domain Bacteria; phylum Patescibacteriota; class Minisyncoccia; order Phycocordibacterales; family UBA2100; genus UBA10103. Next base: position 3,366 of record JARLIE010000165.1, read on the forward strand.
GCGTACAAGCATAGCGAGATGAACATAAAAACAGGCACGATCCCCCAGCCGAGTGCAAGCGGGGCGGAAAACGGAATATCAATCGTCGTTACGCCGAGTTTTGCCCAAAACCACCACCCGATGAAAAACGAAAGCAGGCACACGATCAAGAGCCGATAGCGAAGTTGGATACCGCTCCCCTGGGGTCTGATAACAAGGATGTCGTCGATAAGGCCCACGCCGGCGCCGATTAAGAGCGAGGCGAACGGAATCCATGTTTCGTTGCGGCTGAGAAAGTTGAGGCTCATGAGGCCGGAGCTTTTAAGAATGAGCGCGAGTGAGGCGATCAAAACCGTAGTGATAGTAATGCTCGCCCAAACTATAATTCCTCCCATGCGCGGTGCACGGGTCTCATTGACCTGGTGGAGTCGATTGAATTCTTCTGCTGTCTTGCCGTCGAGTGCTCGTTTGCCCGCCGTCTTCTTCCAAGCTTTGTATTCGTAGAGATAGTGCGAGAGTATGGGTGTCATCGCGATACCGATCAAGAAGGAGAAGGTTGCCGGGAGCAGCACTCGTTCAAGCTCGGAAAACATGGCTTTATTGTACCCTATTTCCCCTGCTGTACTGCTTCTTGGGCAGCGGGAATCAGCTGCTCCATATCCGTGAAGCGACCATCTTGCGTTGAGCCTAATACAATAGCTACCACCTCATGGCCGCCGGTCGTAAAGACGATCGCGAGATTGCCTCCTGCGAGATCGGTGTATCCCGTTTTGCCCATTATGATTCCCGGAATTTTATCGAGCACGGTGTCGGTATTGACCCCTGTCGCTACAGTGCCCGTTGTTGAGCGAACGGTCACTTGCGGTTGCGCGGTTGCTCCGAACGTGCCCGGCGAGGTCGTCGCTGCATAACCGTAGAGGATTGCCATATCGTGCGCGGAACCGTATGCACCGGATTGGGTCGTGGAGAGATCGAGGCCGCTGTCATTCAAAAAATACGTATTCGTAAGTCCGAGCTGCTGGGCGATGTTGTTCATGCGCCAAACAGTGGCGTTTTGCTGCGGAGATTGCGGGAATTGCTGGTGGATGGTGTCGTTGGCAGACGAGGCGAGCAGATCCGCACCGTCGTCGGACGAGGCGGTAAGGGTGAAGCTAATGACATCGCTAAGCGCCCACGTTTGTCCGGCCGGTAAGCGAGCGGTGCCTCCACCTGGCGGCGCGTCGTATTTTGCCGGTGTCGCTATCAGAGTGTCAGGTTGCAACGCACCACTCACCGCAAGGACAAGCGCGACCTTGGTGAGCGACGCGAGCGGGAGCTGCGCATTCGCATTTTGCGAGTACAGGTCTTTGCCCGTCGTGAGGTCGAGCACGTACGCGCTCTTTGCGATGAGGGTGGTTGAAGCAAATGGATCGGGTTGTTCTTGCGTTTCAATCACCGACGCAGTTTGCGCGGGAGACGGGGCAGGATAGATGAATCCGGCGAAGGAATAGGCACAAAAAAACGCTATCGCACCGAGAGAAAGTACCGCAACGGCAGCGCCAGCGAGGCGCAATGAGTCAGTTTCCTTCCGGTTCTCGTGCGGTTGTTGAGTTTCCATGGCCAAACGGCTCGCTCGCCTTCTGTGCTTGTTCGAACGAAGCCAATTCGCCGCGGATTGTATCATATTCTGGCAATCCCTGCGCGGAGGTTACGCCCAAATAAGCGAGCAATTCAGCCGTGGGACGGTAGAGGTATTCTCGCGCATCGTCCGGGTTGCCGGCGCGCTCAAGAAGGCCACGGGCAAGCAAATTGCGAACAGAGGTCGAGGAGTTAACGCCGCGGACATAGTCGATTTGCGCACGGGTCGATGGGCCGCGATACAAAATAATCGCGAGCACCTCAAGACCCGCCTCCCCTATTTCTTTACCGAGTTCCTTTTGGAAAGCCTTTTCGAGGGATTCGTGCGCCGCCGGCGCGACGGCAAGCGCGATTTCCGTATCAGTGGTAATCACAGTAATACCTCGTCCCGCAACAGCATCTCGTAAAGTCGTGACGGCAACGTCGAGCTCTTCCGGCTTACATTCTAGAAGCTGGAGTAATTTCTTTCTCGAGAGCGAACCTCCCTCTGCAAAAAGAAAAGCTTCGAGCTTGATCGCAAGTTCTGAGGTGTTCATACGCCGAATTTTGGAACGCCGGAGACGTTCTCGAGTTCTATTGTAATATCACTGAATAATTTTTCCTGTGTGACACTTGCGTTGCCGTGACGCACGAGCTCCAGCATGGCCAAGAAGTGCACGATCCGTGATTCCTTGTCAGCGCCGTGCGTGAGTTCGCTGAATCGGGTCCTAAATGCGCGCTCGAGACGAGTTTTCAAACTTTCGATTACATCTTCAAGGGCCAAAACGGGGGCGATGGCTGCCTGTATGAGGGCATCTGGTTTGGGCAATGTATTCAAAATTCTGCGTGCCGCAGAAAGCACTGTTGCGAGCGAGGTTTCCGACGGTGTAAAAACCGGCTGCCGATCCGGCGCTCGCTTGGGCAGTATGAGCGGCACCCTGCCCCACTCCTTGCGCAACGCCTTTGCCGCTTTACGGAAAATCGCGTACTGCGCGAGACGTCGTTCGAGTTCTTCCACCGACTCACGCTCCTCTTGTGAGAGCTCAAGAGTGGGCAGAAGCGTTCGGGATTTGATAAGGAGCAGTGTCGAGGCGACGAGAATAAACTGAGCGGTTTCGCCGAGCGGCAGCTCAGGAAGATTTTCAACGTATGCGAGGTATGCGTCGCAAACTTGCGAGAGTGAGATTTCGGACACCGGCATCTTTCTCTCCTCGATCAGGTTGAGTAGCGCTTCGAGCGGTCCTTGAAATTTTTCCGTTGCGAGCTCAAACCTGCCCGCGAAGTTTTCGGTCATGCGTCGGTTCGATTTTCCGAAAGCGGGTAATCGATTCGGTTCATATCGCGTGGGAACATCGTCGCTTCACGAATGTTTTTGAGACCGAGAATTTGCATCGTCATGCGCTCTGCGCCGAAGGCAAACCCACCTTCCGGCGGTACCCCGTAGCGAAACGCTTCGAGGAACATAGCGATCTTTTGGGGATCCATGTTCCAGAGCTGGACGTGCTCCATAAGTTGCTCGTAGTCGTTAATGCGACGGCCGCCCGAGAGCCACTCCACGCCTCGGCATAAAAGGTCCATACCTTCGTTAAACTCAGGCTGCTCGGGATTCGGATACACATAGAAGGGTTTCTGACGCGTCGGGTAGCCATAGACGTAGACGAAGTCCGAACCCGTTTCCTCTTTTACAAGCTCGCACAACCGACGCTCCTGTTCGGGATTCAGATCTTTGTCTTCAGGGACGCCAAGTTTTTGAAAAACTTCCGTGAGCGAATAGGTCGGGGTCTTCTCGAGCATTACCGGCACCGTTGTGCCAAGGAACTCGAGTTCTTTTGCACACTGCTCACTTACTCTCTGGAGGATAAAGCGCACGGTGGCTTCGGACATATCGCGCACATCGGTCCATGAATCGATGAAGCCCATTTCGGCGTCGAGCGAAACGATTTCCGTGAGGTGGCGGGTCGTTGTGCTCGGCTCCGCGCGAAAAACTTTGTTGACTGAAAATACGCGCTCGAACGCGGTCATAACGATCTGCTTGTAGAGCTGCGGAGATTGCGTGAGGTATGCCTTTTTGTCGAAGTACTCTACCTGGAATACTTCCGCACCTCCTTCTGCGGTTGCTGGCGCTATCGCCGGGGCTTGGAATTCGAAGAAGCCTTCTTTCTTCATAAATTCCCGGAACGAATCTATGATGACGGCCTGTACCTTGAAGATTGCCTGGAAGCGCGGGTGTCGCAGTGTCAGTGCGCGGTGGTCGAGCTCGGTGGGAAGATCAAGGTTGAAACCGTCGACCGACATGTCGAACGGAAGCGGCTCTGCCTTGGCGAGCACAGTGATCGAATCGATCGCGAGTTCAATATCTCCGTTTTCAACTTTCGCGTTTACGTTTTTCTCCGGTCGCGTGTTCACTATACCCTCGATCGAAAGCACGTATTCGACGCGAATATCCTTTGCACTTTCAAACGCGCCGCTTTTGGGTGGTACAACGGTTTGAATCGTGCCGCTGCGGTCGCGGATATCAAAAAAGACGAGCTTGCCCTGATCGCGACGAACGCTGACCCAGCCCTTGATCGTGACGCTTTCGCCGAGGTGCTGCTTGAGATCTTTAATGAGTGTTCTTTGCATACTAGTCGTTGAACGAGACGCCGATTTTTTGGCGTACGTCTTTCATTTTTGCCGATGCGAGTTCGCGCGCTTTCTCGCTCCCCTCTTTTAGAACGCGAATAACCGTCTCATCCGATATGTTCGCGCGTCTCTCACGAATCGGCGCAACAAACGCCTCAATGTCCGCAATGAGCGCTTCTTTGCTGGCCTTGTAGTTGCCCTTATTCGCGGTGTACACAGGCGCGAGCTCTTCTCGGCTCTTGAAAAGCAAGTGGATATTGTAAACGTTGCTCGGGCTCTCGCCGCCGGAGTCGGTGATGATCGCCATAACCGCTTTTGTGATCTCGTCTTTTGTCGCAAAAAGCGGAATCGTATTGCCGTAACTCTTACTCATCTTTCTGCCGTCGGTGCCCGGCACCACGGCGACATCTTTTTGGATCATCTCTTTGGGCTCTTTGAACGTTTCGCCGAATGTCGTATTGAATTTATGTGCGATTTCACGGGCATATTCGATGTGCTGTCGTTGGTCTTCACCGACCGGGACGACGTCGGTATCGTAGAGAACGATGTCCGCCGCCATAAGTGTCGGATAGGTAAAGAGTCCGACAGTCGCTTCTTTTCCTTTTCCCGCCGTATCTTTGTACGCGTGTCCAAGTTCGAGTAGTGACATCGGGATGATGGCGTTGAAGATCCACGAAAGTTCTGTGTGTTCGGAAACGTCGGATTGCTTGAATATCACGGCCTTTCTCGGGTCTACGCCGACGGCGAGGTAATCCCTCACGATGTCGATCGTGTTTTCGTGCATGAGCTTAGGGTCGCGGACGGTCGTGAGCGCGTGATAATCCACGGCGCATAGGAAACTCTCGTAGTCTTCATACAAGTCCAAAAAGAGCTTCAGCGCGCCAAAATAGTTACCGATGTGAAGGGTACCCGAAGGCTGCAAGCCCGTAAAAAGCCGTTTTCGCGCCATATTTCACCACTATACCGTATGAAGCTCGATTATGAAACGAGATCCCTTGTCCTTACCGTCGGATTCCGCCCAGATTTTGCCGCCCATGCCTTCGATGAAGGTTTTGGCTAAGTAGAGGCCCAAGCCAGTCCCTAAGAGGTTCATCTTTTGTGCATCAGCTCGCGAGAACTTTTGAAAAAGATTCGAAATGGTTTCCTGCGGAATGCCCACGCCGGTGTCCGCAACCACAACCCGTGCCATGCCATTGCGCTTTTCGATCGAGACAGTGACACCGCCCGATTTGGTGTATTTAGTGGAATTGTCGATCAGGTTGCCGACTACTTCACGGAGTTTCGCTTCGTCGGCGTAGGTCATAAGCCCTGGGAAATCTATTTTGACGTCGAGACCCAGCCCTTTTTCGCGCGCGTGCGCCTTAAAGCCTTCGCCGATGCTCGCGATGGTTTTGCCGAGATCGATTGCGGCGACGTTGTAAGAAATTTGCCCGAGCTCGAGCTTGGATTTGTTGAGGAATTCTGAAATCAGCGAAAGCACGGTGTCGCCGTTGACCTGGATCTTTTCGGCGATGTCGCGCACTTGGTCGCTCACCTCCCCTGCGGTACCGTCGGCAAGAAGCGACGCATAGCCGCGCATCGCGGTAATTGGATTGCGGATTTCATGCGAAGCGAAGGACATGAATTCCGATTTTTCGTTGGACAGCCGTTCGATTTCTTCGCGCTGCTCCACCTCTTTGACGACACTGCGAACCATGAGCACGGAAAACGCGAGCACGAGACAAAAGACGCTCGCGTGGAAAAGTATTTGGGTGCCGCCAGTGGAGAGTACGACTTCAAGGAGGGTTGCGACGGAAAGCAGGAACGCCACGACCTCGGTCGCAAGTACTTTTACGTTGAGGAGGTGGTAGCGGAATATCGCATAAGCGGTGCAGGCAATAAGCGGGAAAATAAACAGTGCGGAAAGCGGCAAAAAGCGCGCGTCGTTGAATCCGGCAGGCAGAATGATATTGAAGGTGACGATGCACAGGAACGTGAGAAGTGTTCCGATACACATCATCAAAACTTGTCGTCGCTCGACGTCTTTGCTATTGACGACTTTGCGCACCAAAGTGACGATGCCGGCGATAATAAATGCAAGGACAAGGATAGCGAAGAGCGCGATGCCCGGGCCATTTTGAATTTGTGTCACGACACCGGTAGCCGAGGTTGCTTGTACCTGATCGAAAACCAGTGGCGTGAGTGTGAGTAGCGAAGTCAGCGCAACGATCGGTATGAGCACGAATTTGTAGGTTTTCGAAAACGGCACTTGGGATTCGGGAAATACATAGCACAGTTGAAAGAACGTGAACGCGTGCCAACAACCAATGAAAATGATTGCACGTACGATCCAAAGCCCGATGAGAGACGGCGTCGATTGGTATTGTGCGTAATTCGCTGCACTCCAGAGGATTGTAATTAGCGAGAATGCGAGAAACGTGCGATTCGTGATACTGGCCTGGTTGTTGAAATAAATCGTAAAACCTAACAGGCCGATGCCGGCGGCGGTGATCCCCACCGAAAGAAGATCGAGATTGAATGCGAATATCATACGGCGAGTAGCCCGGGAGGCTTTCTGTTCGATCGCGCGGTCGCGGGCCGGATCGGTTCCCCTATGCGCAGGAGCATGGCGATCGTCCCCTCTTTGCATTCGAAGGCGTCGTAAATCACGCGACGGGCTTCAAGAATGCGCGCCTGTACGTCCGGTTCAAGCCTGATGTTCGAACCGAGGCGTAGATACTCGGCAAGGTAGAGTAACCCGGCGAGCGGTTGCGCCGCGAAGTCATCGTTTACAACTTTGAGCCATGCGCGCTCAAACGCTCTACCTGCGCTAATGTAATCGCGAGATTCTGTTCGATCGATGCTGATCGCGACGATCGCGCCAGAGGATGCATAAACTGCGGCATTACTCTTTGCGGCCATGGAGGCGAAGCCAATCGCGTTCAGTGCTCGCATAATCGGCCAATACTTGATGAGTTTGAAAAGAAACTGGATCGGAGGTGGTAATTCCGTGGTTTTGATATACAAACCGGGCTCGCCATTTTTGTTCTTATGCGCGTCCCATAGAATGCTCTGGAAGAAAAAATAGTGCAGCTCCTTCGTTCGCAACGCGGCCTCTTCCATCATGCTGACGGCGTTCGCGATCGCTTCAATACGTTTACGATCAGTAACAACGTTTATGTGTGCACTGCCGACTTCTAGTGCACGCAGCCCATCAAGTATCTCTTCAGAGATCTCCGTTTTATAGGCGCCTCGATTGGTGTGCCGCTTTGCAACGGCGTCGATCAGTGGATGGTTCGGGCGAATATGACCAACAAATTTCACGATTGCCGCAGCATGCGTGTCGAGCGGCGACGATACATCGCACAAGAGCCCCTCGTGTTCGGCTGCGATCAATAGGTTTTCGATTACTGCGCCGAGAGAAAGATAGGTTCCTCGAGATTCAACATTGAGGATAGCGTGATCGCGTTCCGGATGCACGAATATATCGATTTCGTCGTCGTGCGCGCGGAACGACCACGGCTGTGAGTTGTCGCCGGAGGGAGCTTGTACTGCTGCACGAAGGATGCGTTCGAGACGATCCTGTTCGATCATAATTCGAGACCAATTTTTCCGAGGAAATCTTTGCGAGCAGCTTCGCGATCCGCTCGCCCGTCGGCATAGCTGGGATCCAATATCGCGTCGAAATTAACTTCGCATTTTGCGCTCATAAGCGGTCGCTTGAGTGCGAGCTGCTTGAGGGCGTAGGCGATCGCGACGCCAGAGAGCGTGGCGGCGTCCACCAGTTGCGGCCACGAGTAGATGGTCTTTCCCACTTCGAGCAGTGAAGACATCATACGTGGAACAATAAAACCGGGACCTGCGATTTTCGTAGCTAGTTTCGGCAGCTCCGTTGGCGGAAACGATTTGAATTCGTCGATAGTGATGTCACCGATCGCTCCGTTGAAAAGCGATGCGTTTTTATCCAGATCAAATCGATCGGCTTCAAAGATAATGTTGTCGCCGTTATCTGTTGCCATAATGACCGGAATCCCTCGGGCGCGCGCTTCCAAGCGAAGGCGAATCTTCATCTCGAGGTTGTCTGTCTCTTCGACAAGCACGTCTATATCCGACAAGAATGCATCCATATTCTCGGCTGAGACACCGTCTGCAAATGCTTCCACGTGCGCGTACGGGTCGAGCTGATAGATGTATTCGCGCGCAAGATCGCACTTCTTGCGGCCGACGGCGAGAAAGTCAAAGCGAATGCGATTGAGGTTGGAGGGCGAAACAGTGTCTGGATCGGCGATTTTTATTCGTTGTCCGCCGCCGAGGTGGGCGAACGTAAAGAGTCCGTGGCTGCCGACGGATAATCCTGCGTAGGCGACGCGCAGTCCATAGAGTGCCTGCTGCTCTTCGGCAGTGATGATATTTCGATTGCGCGCGGTGCGGAGCTCCAGGTGTTCGGCCTCGGGCAAGTAGTGTGCGAGCACACCGTTCCAGGGGAAGTAAAACCATTCGCCGAAGGATGGGTTTGCTCGCTTATACTCTTCCGTAAAGGCGGCAAGCTCCGCTTTGTACTCACGGACAAATTTGAATCGCGGGTTGCGAATCAAGAAAAGATCTTCCAGTAAATCGTCGTACGCGTCTATGATGTGCGTTGGTTCGGTTCGTTCTTTAAAGGCTTCTAACGATTCCCCTGAAGGGTTATATCTCTCCGGCATGCGGAAATTGTAGCATTTGTTTTACCGCTACTGAGTACGAATTACCCACTTTTGCTTGATGTCGCGACGAAAGTACGTCGGATCCTCGTGCGGCCAAAAGAGTAGGCGGGGTATCGCGCGATCTCCCAGGAAGGTAAAGAGTTCCTGGAACTCGCCATTTTTCTCGCAAAGATTTTTGACGATCTCACTCGAGAGCTGCGCGCTGAAAGCCTGGCTTGCCTCTTTGCCATCATGCATCTCGATATTGATCTCTAAGTATTGGTCATTCGCATCGCTGAATTTCGTCATGAGTGTAAAGCGGCCGGTCAGGAATGCAGCGTATGGTTCCTGGAGCAGAGTTTCGCGAATTGTTTCGGGATAAATCTGTAAGCCGTAGAGGGTCGTGGAAAGATCCGAGCGCTCATACACGTAGACGAACGGAAGTTTCGCGAGTTTCGAATCGATTTTGTTAGCACGCATCTTCTTTTCCAAATCGATTCCGTGATTCTCGAAGATGTCGGTGATTTGCTTGAATGAAAACACCCCGCCATTATCGCCGATCGAATAGCGGCAAAGCGGCATCGCGCTGTCCCCTGTCACATACAGCTGCCCATCAACACATTCGAAATGAGTGAATTCCGACGTGTACTGGGCGAGTGTCGGCGTCTTTGAAATATCGCCAAAAAGGGCTTTAAAGAGCGCCGGTTTCTCTGCTGCGATTCGTCTTATCAAGATAGAGAGCGGCGTTTCGGCGGCCATCGTACCGAGATCAGCACTGCCGTAGATGTTCATCGTATCGGTCAGCGGATTTTTGATGTTCGTTTTTGCAATAACGTAGTCGCGGAATTGCTCGGTGAATGCCTCGGCGGCAAATACAATACCGAACTTGTACTTCGAGAGTGAGATCCCTGTGGCGATTGCGTCGTCGATCACGTCTTTAATGAATGGCGGATAGCCGGCAAGAATAACCTGGTCGTAATTCGGAGCGAGCTGTTCAAGCGCTTTTAGAATTTCACTCTTGTTGATGCCCGGCGTTATGACGGATATCGGATGGCCTCGCCGACCCAGCAGTTGAAATGCTTGGTAGGTCAATAGCCCGCCAATCCATACACCCATACCAAAACAGACAATGATAAGCGTTGGTTTCGATTTTGAGAGCGAGCTTTGTAGAAAAAATCGCTCGTGAATTAACGCCGATTGCTCATCCACGGTAAATGAGCGCGCGAAGTAAAACGGCTTTCCTGTGGAACCTGACGTCGAGGTCATGACGTGCGGTACAGCAAGCGTGCCTCCCCAAAATAGTTCCTTGTAGGGATACGCGCGCAAGTAGGAGTCCTTACTCATGACCGGCACTCGGTCGAGTTCGGCATCATTCTTTATGGTTGCCGCAACAATAGAGCGGCTCTTGAGGAATTTTTTGTATGCCGGCACTTCAGCCGCCATCCGCTTGAAAAGACTCAAAACGGGGGAGGGGCTTTCCTGAAGCGTTTTCGTAGCGACCGGCTTCTTTTTTGGAGCTAGTGTTCGACTCATACTGACGGAGAAATTATAACACGGATACTGCCTCCTTGTCGAGTACCTGCTCAATGGCCCCTACAACTGCCGCCATATGCTCCGGTGCCGGGATCGCGAAACGCAGCGTTTCGCGCAGTAGTTCCTTCGCCGTATCGTCCCATGTCTTTCGCTCCCCCGCGCTCACTCGTATGCCAGCACTTGCCAAGGATTCGCAAATTTCATTTGCACGAGAATGGCGAGTCAAAATAAAATTACAAGACGATGGATAGACGAGCAGGTGAGGAAAGCGAGCAAGCGCCGTTGCGAAAACAGCACGCTGCTCGATGATGAGTGCTTTGCGCTGCTGGAGCTCACTAACTCGAGAAAGGACTATGTTTGCCGCATAGACGCTCGGCCCCGGAATGATCCAGGGCAAGGTGCCAAATAGATCTGAACGTAGTTCTTCAGCGATTTCGCGGCTCGTGATGGCGTATCCGACCCGAATCCCGGGGACGCCGAATGCTTTGGATAATGTACGCAGCACGATAACCGGTTGCTGCGCAACGGCTTGCAGAGCGCTCGAGCCTCCATATTCACCGTAGGCCTCATCACTAACGACTAACACACCGACCTCACGGGCTGCTGAGAGTATCTGGGAAAACGCACTATCTCCTAACGTGCTGCCGAGCGGATTGTTGGGTTCGCACAAGAACACAACGTCGACTTCCTTGTTGCGGATGCATTGTAGGGTTTCTTCGAGCGGAAATACGAATGTCCCGTCTTGCTCGCGGTAGTACAAGCGCACCGTTTCGAGCGGCGTCTCCATCAATACTTTTTCATAGCCGGAAAAGGTCGGCAAAATGAGGAGCGTGCGATAGCGACGCTTCGCGCAATACCGAACGGTGGCTCGAATGGCTTCGTCAGAACCAGGTGTTAAGCACACGCTCTCTTGCGGAACGCCGGCGTACGTCGCGATATTTGCCGTGAGCTCGTCGTAGGATGGATAGGTGGAGAACGCGGAGCGCGGCATGTTGCGCAAGAGCGCAAGCGTGTCGTCGTCGAGTAACCAATAGCTCTCGTTCAGATCGAGCGGAATGATTTCCATGATCACGATCTGGCAAATGCGATACCGATATAGGCAACAATCAGCCACCAGAGCTCGTAGGAGGATCCGAAAATATTCTGTGTTTGCGAGCTGAAGTGCCAAATGGACGCGAGTGATCCGACCTGCATCCAAATACAGACGAGCACGACCGTCGTTGAAACGCCGACGAGAATTCCTGCAAGCGGAGAGCTCGATTCGGAAAAGCTCATAGTTGCTCGAATGAAAAGTATGAGCAGGATGATTTCAATCGCTAGGAAGACGAGTGCTTGTGGCAACCCGGCGTGGAATTGGCGCACGATTGAGCCGAGCAAAAACGCGTTCGGTGCAACCGAAAAGAGAGTCACCGCTACGGGAAGCGAGAGCGAAAGCGCTGTGGCGATACTGGTGCCGCGCAGCATGCTGAAAATAGTAATAAGAATGGCGATCGAACCGATAATGATCCAATCCGAAGGAACCCCGGAGGCAATCTGGGTCATCGACTGAAAATCCATATGCGCGAATTATAACCCCTCCTTTCGTAGCTCTTCGATCGCTTCTTTTGCTTTGCGGGATAACTTCTTCGGGAATTGTATGTCGATGCGAACCATGAGGTCGCCGCGACTGCCGCGACCGTACGGAATGCCTTTGCCACGCACTCGAATGAGCTCGCCGTGTTCGACGCCTGCTGGTACGTTGATTTTTTCTTCACCGTCCAATGTTGGAATAGTGTAGGTGCCGCCCAAAAGCGCGTCGCTGAGCTTGACCGAAAGCGACGTCGTGAGCGTGTTGCCGTCACGGGTGAATCGCGTGTCTTTGCGAACGTGGAGCTTTACATACAGATCGCCCGCGCTTCCTGCGGAAGTGGCTTCTCCTCTCCCCGGCATGCGAATCATTTCTCCGTCGTCGACACCGGCTGGAACGACAATGTGAATCTCCTCTTCGCGCTTCGCGATACCCTCTCCGTGGCAATGTTCGCACGGGGTCTCTGGCACCTCGCCCTTGCCTTTGCAGCGCGGACACAAGCGCTCTTGGGTGAATGTCCCGAAGAGAGAGTTGCGTGTTTCGCGGATCGAGCCCTTGCCATTGCAGCTGGTGCACGTGGTCATCTTAGAACCCGATTTTGCTCCCGTGCCCGCACACACCTGACAAACCCCCATCTTGGAGATAAGTACGCGACGTTCGGTACCGAAAACAGCCTCCTTGAACGAAAGCTCAATATCGATGGATATATCACGTCCGCGATTGGCGCGTTGCCCACCTTGACCGAAGAATTCAGAGAAAATGTCACCGAGATCAAACTCGAACGCTTGACCGTTGCCGCCAAATCCCGCGCCGAACGGCGCTCCTTGGGAGAAGTCGAAACCTCCGAAGCCTTGCCCGCCGCCTCCGGCGAATGTCTTGCCGTAGGTGTCGTATTCGGCCCGCTTCTTTTTGTCTGAAAGGACAGCGTAGGCTTCGCTTGCTTCTTTGAACTTTGCCTCGTCGCCACCTTTTTTGTCTGGGTGATATTTTTGAGCAAGCTTGCGAAATGCTTTCTTGATTTCTTCCTCGGTAGCGCTTTTCGGAACCCCGAGAATGTCGTAGTAGTTTTTCATAGCGAATCAGTATTGTACTGTAAACCACTTCCAAAGCAAAAGACGCCTCGTTTCGAGACGTCTTTTGCCTTTTTATTGTTGCGGGGGCGTTTGGTCTTGGGGCGGCTGCTCGCCTTGGTTACCTCCGGTGGAAGAACCACCTTGGCCGGACATCGACTGTCCGATCGTGCTCATTGCGCTTGAGAGCTGTTCGGACGCAGTTTTGATCGCGTTTGCGTCCGTGCCATTGCGAGCCGCTTTCGCAGCATCAAGCTTTTCCTGCACGTTCTTTTTGATGTCTTCGCTCACTTTATCGCCATATTCGCGGAGCGCTTTCTCTGCCGCATAGATGTTTTGGTCGGCGCTATTTTGCGCCTCTACCAACTCTTTCTTTTCGCGGTCGGTGTCGGCGTTTTTCTCAGCATCTTGGCGCATTTTTTCGATATCGGTTTCCGAGAGACCGGAAGAGCCTTCGATGCGGATGGACTGTTCTTTACCGCTCGTCTTGTCCTTTGCCTTGACGGTGAGGATGCCGTTCGCGTCGATGTCGAAGGTTACCTCAACCTGCGGAACTCCTCGTGGAGCCGGCGGAATGCCGTCCAAATTGAAACGTCCGAGTGATTTGTTGTCTGCAGCCATCGGGCGCTCTCCTTGCACGACGTGGATCTCAACAGACGGTTGATTGTCGGCAGCAGTTGAGAAGACCTGTGACTTCGCTGTCGGAATAGTGGTGTTGCGTTCGATAAGGCGTGTGGCGACGCCGCCCATCGTCTCGATACCCAGCGAAAGCGGGATCACGTCGAGAAGCAATACGTCCTTTACGTCACCCTGCAAAATGCCGCCTTGGATTGCCGCGCCGATAGCAACAACTTCATCAGGGTTGACGCTCATGTTGGGCTTTCGGCCGAAGTATTCCTGCACGGCTTTTTGAATCGCGGGCATGCGAGTCTGTCCACCCACGAGGATGATCTCGTTGAGTTCACCGACCTTAAAAGGCGATGCGTCGATCGCGCGCTTCGTGATCATGAGCGCCCGCTCGACGAACTCGCGGGAGAGCTCTTCGAGCTTTGCGCGGGTGAGTTTGACAAGGAGATGCTGAGGACCGGCAGCGGTGGAGGTAATGAACGGAATGTTCACCTCTGTTTCGAGTGCGCTCGAGAGTTCGATCTTTGCTTTCTCCGCGGCTTCGTCGAGTCGCTGACGCGCGAGAGGATCAGTGCGCACATCGATGCCGGATTCCTTTTTGAATTCATCGGCGAGCCAATCCATGATCTTTTGGTCGATGTCTTTGCCACCCAAGTGCGCGTCACCGTCGGTCGATCGCACCTCGATCACATCGTCTCCCACCTCCAAGACGGAAATGTCGAACGTACCACCGCCGAAGTCGAAGACGGCAATCTTTTCGTTCTTCTTTTTGTTGAAACCGTACGCGAGCGCGGCGGCTGTCGGTTCGTTGATGATGCGCTTAACGTCGAGGCCGGCAATTTTTCCGGCGTCGCGGGTCGCCTGACGCTGGGTGTCGTTGAAGTAGGCAGGGACTGTGATCACTGCTTCTGTAACAGTTTCGCCAAGGCGCGCTTCTGCGTCTTGCTTCAGTTTCTGTAAAATCATCGCGGAAACCTCTTCCGGGCGGTACCATTTGTCCGCCATCTTGACCTCGATACCGCTGTTATCCGTCTTCCTGACTTCAAACGGAATAGATTTGATGTCTTTTTGCACACCCGCCTCGTCAAAGGTGTGCCCAATGAAGCGCTTTATTTGGTAGATGGTGTTTTGCGGATTGGTCACTGCTTGTCGGCGCGCCAATTGACCAACAAGTCGCTCACCACCCTTAGAGATGGCGACGATCGACGGTGTCGTGCGTCCACCCTCTGCGTTTTCGATGATATGAGGCTCACCTCCCGTGACATATGCCACTGCGGAGTTGGTTGTGCCCAGATCGATACCGATGATTTTAGCCATAGCTTTAGAATTAGTGGGTTAATGAAGACATAAATTTATATATGCTTCTGAAAATCGCTTGTCAAGATTTGTCCGTTCGAAGGGTGCCGCTTGCCACTATATACAATGCGCACCTTTGTAGCTACGTTATTTTTTTACGATGACTTGCGCTGGGCGCAGAACACGCTCCCCTATTTTGTAACCGTACCGCATGATCCTGAAGACGGTTCCAGGTTCGCCGGGCACTTCTTCGGTCTCTTCGACGGCCTCGTGCTGCCGGTGATCGAACTTCTCTCCAGCTTTGCCGAATCGTTCTATGCCATTTCGCGCGAGTGCATCCAAAATTTGATTGCGGATGAGATCGACACCGGTTCTCCATTCTGGAGCAACTGACTCCCAAGTCGGGGAACCTGCCGCCATATCGAATCCGTCGAGGGCCGGCAAAAGGTCTTCGACAAAAGATTCAACTGCACGTTCGCCGGTACGTTTTGCTTGATGTAAAAGTTCTTGCCGTGAATTTACCATGTCGGCCTTGGCGCGTTGCCAGCCGTCGAGGTATTCCTGGCGCTCCTTCTTCGCTTTCTCGAGCTCGTCCCGGAGTTTTTTAAGTTTGGCTTTCGCAGCACCGACGTCCCCAAGCTCGTCCTCGGGTTCGAAATCTATATCTTCCCTTTCGAGATCGTCGTTCATGAGCGCGAGTATAGCATAAGCGCCCTTCGGGCTTCACTTCTCATCCAACTGCTACCAAAAGGCTCCCTTTCGGGAGCCTTCTCGTTAGCGCTTACTCCACTGCGGAGCTCGGCGTGCGCCTTTGAGGCCGAACTTCTTGCGTTCCTTAGCGCGAGGATCGCGTTTGAGGAAACCTTTCACTTTTAAATCTTTTCGTTGTTCAGGAACGAGGGCGATGATGGCGCGCGAAAGACCGTGACGCACCGCGTCTGCCTGGGCCTTATGACCGCCTCCTTGAACCTTTGCAGTAACGGCGTAGGTGGCACCGAGCGTTTGCATCGGAGAGAACGCTGTCTTCACCATTTGCTCGAGTGGGAAATATTCCTCAGCCGTCTTGCCGTTGACCATCATCGAGGCGTTCTTCGCTTCCGTAATGCGAACGCGCGCCGAGGCTGTTTTGCGACGACCGACTGCTTCTGTGTATCCGTTCTTTGCCATAATTGTAGTGAGTATAATCGAACTATTCGGTGATCGTAAGGTTTTTGAGGCGCGACGTCTTCATCGTGTTGCGCGGAAGCATGCGTGAAACAGCGCGGCGGATTGCTTCTGCATTGCCGCCTTTGCGAGCAACGAGCTGTGCCATCGATTCGATTCGGAGTCCGCCCGGGTAACCAGAATAGGTCGTATAGGTCTTTTGCGTGCGCTTCTTCTCGCGGGTGTAGATTTTTGAAGCGTTAACGATGCTCACCTTCACCTTGGAATCGATGTGCGGTGTGTAGTCTGCACGAGTCTTACCCATGAGAGCCTTCGCTGCGGCCGAAGCGACGCGACCAAGCGTCTGGCCTCCTGCGTCGATCGTGTATGTTTTTTCTTCTGTCATAAGATTATTGTACGAATTCGATACGAGCTTGCTCGCCAACGCGCTTGCCGATGCGACCGAGCTTCACGATGCGAGTATATCCGCCTGCGCGGTTGGCGTAACGAGGGGCGATGGTCTCCTTGAGCTTCTTCGCGGCTTCGCTAGAACCGAGGCGAGAAACAACGTTGCGCTGCGAGGCGAGCGTACCCTTCTTACTTTCGGTGACAAGACGTTCGACGAACGGGCGAAGTTCCTTTGCCTTCGCGACAGTGGTCGTAAGACCTTCTTGGAGCACCAAGGAGCGCGCCAAAGAGCGAAGCAGTGCGGTGTACTGCCGCTTGGTTCGATGCAATGTTCGTTTGGCTACATGGTGTCTCATAGAGGTAAGGTAAATGAATTACTGGGAACGAAGCGTGAGGCCGAGATTGGAAAGCGCGCGTTTGATGTCCTGCAATCCCTTCTGGCCGAGGCCTTCGATCGAGAGCAGGTCGTCTTCTCGCTTGCGTACCAAGCCACCAACGGTGCGGATCGATGCGTTGTCGAGCGCAGCCTCAACCCGCTGCGGGAGTTGCAATTCCGTGATGCGAGTCTTGAGCATTTCTGCGTCCATTTGGCTCGCGCGGTCTTCGCGGATAGCCGGGTGGTTGACGTCCGTGATTGCGGAAAGTTCAGGAACTTCCTCTTCCTTGAAACCGACGATCGACTTGAGCTGATGAATCATGGTCTCGATCGAGGATTCAAGCGCTTCGCGAGGCGTGAGGGATCCGTCGGTCTCGATAAGAATTCGGAGACGGTTGAAGTCGGTGCGGTCGCCGACGCGCATGTTTTCAACTTCATAGTTGACGCGGCGAATCGGAGAGAAGATCGCATCGAGCGCAATCATACCGATGTCGACTCGTTCTTTTTGGTGCTGTTCCTTCGGAACGTAGCCAAGGCCGCGTTCGGCTGAAAGCTCCATTTCAAGCGAGCTCTTGCCGGTGATCTCGGCGATGTGCTGCTCCGGGTTCAGGATTTCTACTTGTCCGGGCAAGTTGAGATCAGCTGCGGTCACGTCTTTCGGGCCCTTCGCGTCGAGCGTGATCGTTTGCGGCTCGTCACTCGTGAGTCGGAAGCGGATCTTGCGGATATTGAGCAAGATAGTGACAACATCTTCCTTGACACCTTCGATGGTTGAAAATTCGTGCGCAACTCCAGGAATCTTGACGTGCGTTACAGCCGCGCCTCGAAGTGAGGAGAGGATGATGCGGCGAAGCGAGTTGCCGAGCGTGTAGCCGTAACCCGGGTACAAGCCGTCGATCTCATACGTACCACTGCGCTCCGATTCGGAGACAACGCGCGGTTTCGATGGAAGTGCGATCACGTAGTCGGACATAAAATTTGTATGAAGAATACCGGGTTACTAAATTTGATAAAGCGGCGCAAGCGAGAGATAAAACGCACGCCAGTATACCATCACCTGCTGTAAAATTCAAATAGTGTCGAATAATCCAGCCCGGCTTCGACTTGGTTGTAGTGCGGCTCTCCGGTGACTTCGATTGTGAGCAAGTTGGCGTCCACGGTAAGCCACTGCGGCACCGGACGTTTATCCTCCTTTTCAGCGAGCGAAGCGTAAAGTGAACTGGAGCGAACTCCTTCGCGAACCTCAACCTTGTCCCCTGCCTTCAAGCGGTGCGACGGGCGAGTAATCTTTACCCCGTTTACCTTGACGTGTCCGTGCGAAACGGCTTGGCGTGCTGCGCGGCGAGTCGGCGAGAAGCCAGCGCGATAGAGAACGGAGTCGGCACGCATCTCGAGCGAGCGGTGCAAGTCTCCGGTCGGGTCCTTGTGCCCGATTGCTGCTTGTGCGTAGTTGGAAAGCTGCTTTTCCGAAAGGCCGTAGGTGTAGCGAATGCGCTGCTTCTCGAGAAGCTGGCGTCCGAAATCCGAACCTCCGCGGCCGCCGCGGCGCTCCTTCTTCGCGCGCGCTTCGGAAAACGCAAACTTTTGCGTTTGGGTTTGCTCGAAGATTCCTGCTCCGAGGCGCTTGGCAATCTTGTATTTTGATTTAACGGGAAGCATATGAAATTTTGAAAATTAGACGCGGCGGGCTTTGCGCGGGCGCGGACCGTTGTGCGGAACGGGAGTCTCGTCCGCGATACGGGTTACGTCGATGCCCTTGCTCGCGAACCCACGAAGCGCTGACTCTCGTCCTGCGCCGACGCCGCGGATAACGACATCCACCTCCTTAAGGCCGATAATGTTCGCTTTGTCACCGAGAAGTTCTCCAACCTTCGCTGCGGCAAACGGAGTTCCCTTCTTCGCCCCGGAAAAACCAAGCGCACCAGCTGAAGACCAGGCAACGGCGTTGCCACCCTTGTCCGAAAGGAGCGCCTTCGTGTTGTTGTAGGTGGCGTGAATGTGGAGCGTGCCGGCAACAATGTTCTTCTTGGCAACACGTGCCAAAGATCGAGACTTGAGTCCCTGGTCGACGCTACCTCCAGATTTGCGGATGATTCGCTTTTTTCCCATAAGAATTTAGTAGATGTGGATTGATTTTATGTCTTCTCAAGCTTGCGGCGACCTGACGTCATCGTGACACGCTTGTTGCCTCGGACGGTGCGCGAATTGGTTTTCGTGCGCTGACCGCGGGCTGGCAGGCGTTTGGTGTGACGAGTGCCGCGGTAGGCCTTAATGTCGCGCAGGCGGCGAATATTGGCACTGATTTCGCGCTTGAGCTCACCTTCGAGAGTAAACTTCTCGATTGCCTCTCGAAGAGAGGTCTCTTCCTTTGCGGAGAGATCCGCCGGTTTGCGATTGGGCTCGATATTGAGTTCGGTAAGCGTTTGTTCTGCGCGTGATCGTCCGACTCCGTAAATAGAAGTCAAAGCGATATCAAGGCGCTTTTCAGGTACGGTAACTCCAGCGATACGAAGCATAATGATTATCCTTGGCGTTGTTTATGACGAGGGTTGGACGAACAAATGATGCGCAGGCGACCGCTCCGGCGTACAAGCCGGCAGTGCATGCAGATCTTCTTAACGGAAGCTTTCACTTTCATGTTGAAAAAATTAAACTCTCCTGACAATTCGAGCTCTTCCGCCGTATGGATCCAGTTCAAGTTGAACCTTATCACCGACGAGCACTCGAATGCGGTGCAGACGCATTTTTCCCGCGAGGTACGCAAGCGTAACTTCACCGGAATCAAGCTTTACCCGAAATAGCGTGTTTGGAAGCGCCTCTTCGACGATTCCTTCCACAACTTCAGCGGGAGCCATATCTGCGCGTCTATGTATAGCAGCAATCGATTTCCGAGTCAAGAAATCGCGCTTTATTGGGAGGCCGCAGGCGGTTCGACGACCACGCTGATGTCTGAAGGATTGGCCGGAAAGGTTGTTTTCCAGAAAGGCTCGATACGAGCATGGGCCTGCTGGATGCCCGGGAAGCTGCTTGTAATCGTCGTGAAGGCGTTTTGGTCGTGCCCTGCGAGGTCTGAGGCGAGTGCCACCGTATCGACTTGCCAGACGAGCGTACCGGTACCCGCAAGTTGGAAGCTAAAGGGATCGGTACCGAGCGTCGAGGACGCTTCGGTAATGCCTTGGGCCGCAAACTTTGCTCCGGGGATGAATGCAAGTGGAACATCCGCAGAGGTTTCCCCGGCATTTGCAGCGAGCGCCTGTGTGAAGGAAGCAAGATCAAGAACGGGAGTCTGGATAGTTGCTTGTTCATTGATCTGTACGCTGCCGTTCGCTGCAGGTGTGTTGGGTAGGTCTTGATAGGTAATTTGTGTCAATCCCGGCAGAAGGATCGTTGAAGTGCCATTTTGTGCAGCAAGCGCTGTTTGCGCCTCTTGAGAGAGCTGGCTCTGGAGCGCAGCGCGCGTACTGCTCAAGGTCGTCGGGTCGACAGCTGCCTGCGTGCCCGAGTAGCCCCCTGTCGTCGAGGCGGTCGATTGTGCGTAGATGTTCGAAAACATAGCCGGTGTCGATTGCAGGCCCGGGACGGTAAAGCGAGAAACTGCGGAAATGTTGTATTGCTGGCCTGGCTGATCGGCTACGATCGTCGTTGAAATGTGCCCAGGAGTCGTTCCTGACTTGCCCGGAACAACAACAGCAGTAGGGATGCGGAAAATGAGACCGTTCGGAGTCTCGAAACGAGTATTGGCGATCAATTTGACGGGCCCAGTCGAGTAATCATTGTAGACAGTGATATTTCCCTGCGCTCTGGTTTCAACATCTTGAGTTCCTTGCGCCTGAACCGTCTTCGATGCTTGGAGGCTGGAGCTTACCAGGGTGTAGGCGATGGTGTTCGGCGTGTTGTCGGCCGCCGGATAGGCGGTGAATTGAGAGGTTTGATCAAACGTGATGACGTGCGAGCGAGGAATCACCGTAACCGTTGTCTTTCGAAAGGCAAAGAGTGCGAGGCCGGCAAGCAGCACGATGAGAATGAATGCCACAATCCATGGCCACCAACGGAACGTCTTCGGTCGCTTCGGCTTGGGCGGAAGCGGCGGAACACCGAAGTCGGATGGATTTCGCTGATCGTTCACCGCAGGTCGTGAGGGTCTCGAAATGCGCTGAGGAGCATTGATATTTCGAATACTTCGCTCGGGTGTCGGAACCTCTTCTTCCACTACTTCGTCCTCGGGCTCATCTTGTGGCTCGGGAGACGGAGGCGGGGTTACTTTGCGAGGCGCTGGTGCTGCGTTTACCCGAACGGCGCGGCGCGGCGCGTCATCCGGCGGTGTGATGTCTTGAAAATAGTCTTTTGCCATAAATCGGAAGTATATCACGCATGGAAGCGCGGAGATTTATGAAGAAAGCTCCGTGTTGACAAGATTGCACGCGATGCAAAGATCTGCGTCCGTAAATAACGAAGGCTCGTTTTTTGGAACACCGGAGAGTTGGCGGACCGTGAATGAGCCCGCAGTGAGCGACCGGGTGGTCGCCGTAAACTGAGTAAAGTCGATGCGGGCAAAGAATCGCGAAAGCCACGGCGCAAGCGATGGCGGCACAATGAGAATCAGCTCGTCCGGAAGTTTGCGCCCGGCAGTCACCTTCGCCAATGCTTCACCGAAGACGTGGACGAGCTCCGGCTCCGCCTTTGCAATAGAATCTCGCAACTCTGTGCACGCCGCATCGTCGCACTCATCCTTCTCGAGCATATCCATGAGCGTGATTGTTTCGGCCGCAGGCTTCCCCTTAGCGAGGGTATCCATGATTTGTCGCACGCCTTGTTCGACGAGCACACGTTGATCGAGCACTCCTTTGTGGACCGAAATCAGATCCGTCGCCTCGCCATCCATCTCGACGATGAGGTATGAGCCCGAAGGGTCGATTTGTGTTGCCGCGACGAGATCCGCTCTCGCGCTCGAGCGCCAGAGAATGCTTGTTCCCGGGAACAGTTTCGCGAGCGCTTCTGTCGCACCAGTTTTAATACCCTTGTCACAATCGCTTATAAGTGTAAAAACATCAATTTCTTGGGCGCGCTTCGCGGCGGGATCGGATGCGGGATAGCCGTTTAGAAGGATCCGAGAGACGCTCGCCTCCATAAAATTTGCCCGGTCTATGTCTTTTTGAGTCTCGAGTGCCTGTTTGGCTAGTTCGGAAATCATCGCATCCGTAATAGCTGTCGCACGATCTAGTTTCGTACCCGCCGAACCCGAAAAGGACCTGCTCCAGGGCGAACCGACAACGACATAACACGTAGAAATCGCTTTTTTTCCAACCTTGGTATACTCCGCCAAGACCTTTTCGCCCGCGGTAGCAAGCGCCTGTAGCACACCGGAGAGCTGTGCCTCCTTGCTTCTTACCTCGAGCGCAAGCTCCTCCCTTGCGTGCGCCAGAAGTTCCGGTTGTTGACCGGTTTTGAGAAGCGCGATCCCTGCACTGCCGCTTTCGATCAGGGCGATCGCCACTACTTGTCCGTTCGAACGCTTGCCGAACATCGGCTCTATTGTATCAGAGCAAAACGGCCTTAATGCGACGAATGCCCGAGGCAACGGCCTCCTCCTTTTGAATCTTAAAGACTCCGGCAAGTTCTTTTGTGTTTTGTACGTGCGGGCCGCCGCAGAATTCGATGGAAAACGCGCTTGAGAACTCAGGATCTTCAGACGTCGCCTCTTTTGGACCGATTGAATAGACAGAAACCATATCGGGATACTTTGCGCCGAATTCATGCTCTGCGCCGAGCTTCTCAGCCTCTTCCTTTGGGAGAGTTGAGCGTGTGACTGGCAGCTCTTCTTTAATTTTTTCGTTCACGATTTTCTCAACCTCGGCAATCTGCTCTTTCGTCAGCTTCGACCCGTACGAAAAGTCGATGCGGAGTCGCTCTTGCGTGATATTGGAGCCCCGTTGGTGTACTTCGGGCCCGAGAACCGTCTGTAGCGCCTTGAGAAGCAGGTGGTGCGCCGTGTGCAGCCGTGTGGTCTTTTCGGACGTGTCGGCGAGACCGCCCTTAAATTTTTGTTCGGATCCGGCTCGAGAGAGATCGCGATGCTTCTTCATTTCTCGCTCGAACCCATCGGTATCGACGTCGATGTTGCGCTCGCGAGCCAGTTCCAGCGTCATCTCGAACGGGAATCCGTACGTGGTGAAAAGGGTGAACGCCTCGGAAGCCTCGATGTGGCCTGTCGCGGCGATCTTTTCGAATTCCCGCATGCCGACCTCAAGCGCCTTGCCGAACTGTTTCTCCTCCTTCCAGATCTCGCTCGTGATCAGTTCGTACGCCTCCTCGCTCGCGAGCTCCGGATAGGCCTGCTTGTATTTTTCTATAATAAGAATCGCACAGCGATTGAGCATACTCTCTTCGTTTTGGTCTTGCGGTATGCCCAGCTTCTGAGCATGTTGTGCCGCTCGACGGATAAGACGCCGCAACACGTACCCCCGCTCGGTGTTTGACGGTCGTACGCCGTCGCCGAGCATCATGGTGGCGGCTCGCATATGATCCGCGATTACCCGAAACGATTTTTGGTATCTGCTGTCGTTATATTCCTTGCCCGAAAAGTGCTCCAGTAAGGTGACTATTTCCGAAAGTGCGTCCACCGCAACGAACACATCCGGATTTCCCTGCGCGGCTGCGGCGAGGCGCTCGAGGCCCCCGCCAAAATCGACGTTGCGCTGCGCGAGTTTCTCAAAGCCGCTTTCGCGCTTGATGAATTCCATGAATACGTTGTTGCCGATTTCCATAAATCGGCCGCAATCGCAGTTGGGGTGGCATTGTGCACCGTATTTGGGATCGTGGGGCGTACCGAAGTCGTAAAACATCTCGGAATCCGGTCCACCCGGCTCACCCACCGGCATGTTGGCTGGCTTCCCTGCACGACTCCACCAATTCTTGCTTACGTCGTACGCGAAAATGCGTCCGCCGCGCATGCCAAGACGATAGCCGTCGGCTTCGGATCCGATCGAAACGAATTCCGCATCGATACCGACGCTCGCAAACATCTCTTTCCAAATGTCGATCGATTCATCGTCTTGCGGTACGCCGATCGAAGGTTCTCCGGCAAAAACAGTGACGTACAAATTTTGAGGATCAATACCAAGCTCTTGCGTGAGAAACTCAAACATCCATGGTATCTGCTCGCGCTTGAAGTAGTCGCCGAGCGACCAGTTGCCGAGCATTTCAAAAAACGTGGTGTGGCGGTTGTCACCAACCTCGTCGATGTCTACCTCACGAAACGATTTTTGACTGTCGGTGATACGCGTGCCGAGCGGGTGCCGCTCGCCGAGGAGGTACGGGATCATCGGCTGCATTCCGGAACCCGTAAAAAGCGTGGTCGGATCGTTTTGTGGTACCAGCGACGCGCTCGGAATAATCGTGTGTCCTTTCTGTTCGAAAAACTTCAGATATTTCGAGCGAATTTCGTTGATGGTCATCGAATTAAAATAGCGTGAGCCGCACTTTTGCGCAATGAGCCTCTGGGCGCTACTATGCCCGAGCTATGAACTACAACACCCACACCCTCAAAAACGGCCTGCGAGTCGTCCTTGCCCCGATGCCGGGCACCGAGACCGCAACCGTCGTTATTATGACTGGCACCGGCTCGCGCTATGAGGACGAGCGGGAAAACGGCCTCGCGCACTTTCTCGAGCACATGTTCTTTAAGGGTACAAAAAAACGACCAAGCGCGAAGGCGATCAGTGAGGAGCTAGATGGCGTCGGCGCGGTTTACAACGCGTTTACGTCCAAGGATCGCACAGCGTACTACGCCAAGGTCGGTGCCCAATACGTGGAGGTCGCGCTAGACGTAATTACGGATATCTTTTTGAACTCGACGCTGCCTGAAAAGGAAATCAACAAAGAGCGTGGCGCGGTCATTCAGGAAATAGATATGTACGAAGATATTCCGATGCGCATTGTCGACAATGTCTTCGAGGAGCTCCTCTTCGGCAAGGATCACCCGCTTGGCCGTACCATTTTGGGGCCAAAAGAAAATATCCGTGCGTTTTCTCGCAAGGATTTCGTGACGTACCGCAAAAAGCATTACAACGCAGCGAGTTCCGTCGTTTGCGTAGCCGGCAACTTTGACGAGAAGAAGACCTTGGAAAAAATACAGAAGGTGTTCGGCAAATTGCCGAAGGCGAGCGTCTCGAAGCCGATGCTCTTTGCGGACGCGCAGCGCGGCGCGCGCGTCGCGATCAAGCAAAAGAGCACTGACCAGACGCAGCTCATGCTCGGACTGCCCGCCTATCCCTACCTCCACAAGGACGAATACGCGCTTGCGGTGCTTTCGACCTTGCTCGGCGGCAGTATGTCGAGCCGACTCTTCACTGAAGTGCGCGAAAAACGTGGTCTTGCCTACTCGGTGCAATCCTGGATCGAGAAATACCCCGACACCGGCTATTTTGCGGTGCAGGCGGGCGTCGAACACGGCAAACTCGAAAAGGCCATAGAAACCATTATCGCTGAATTCCGCAAAGTGAAGGTGAAAAAAGTTTCTGCTGCGGAACTAAAGAAGGCCAAGGCATACTTGAAAGGAACGACAACGCTCTCACTCGAAACCAGTGACGAGGTTGCCCAAAACGCGCTCACTTCTCTGCTTGAAATCGGTAGAATTCGTTCGCTCGAAGAGCGCCTGCAGCTGATCGATAAGGTTACGGCCGAAGATCTTCAACGCGTCGCCAAGGACATTTTCAAATCTGAGAAGTTGAACCTCGCTATCATCGGGCCGCACCCGGACGAACACAAATTCGTTCCGCTTCTCAGGATCTAGAGCCAGCTGATCGGCTGCTTGCCGTGCGCAAGTAGGTACTGATTTGTTTTGCTGAAGGGCTTGGAGCCGAAAAATCCGTGGTAGGCGGAGAGCGGCGATGGGTGCGCCGATTGGATAATCTCGTGCTTTGCCCAATCCACCAGGGTTCCTTTGGATTTTGCATAGTTGCCCCAGAGAATAAAAACGAGGTTTTCTTTTTTGTCGGAAAGCAGACGAATCACGGCGTCAGTGAACTGCTCCCATCCCTTGCCTTGGTGCGAACCCGCTTTGTGTGCCTGTACGGTTAGTGTCGCGTTCAGAAGCAAAACTCCCTGCTTGGCCCAACGCTCCAAATCGCCCGTTCGATGCTCGAGCTTTTGCCCGAGATCACTCTCTAGTTCTTTAAAAATATTTTGGAGTGAGGGCGGAAGCCGCACACCTTCATTTACTGCAAAGCAAAGTCCATTGGCCTGCCCCGGACCGTGATACGGATCCTGGCCGAGAATAACAACTTCGACCTTATCGAACGGGCAAAGCTCAAATGCGCGAAAGATATTCTTTGGTGCCGGATACACGATGGCGCTTTTATATTCGCTTTTCACGAACGCTCGGAGAGTTGTGAAATAGTCTTTCCCGAACTCCTCTTCAAGAGCACTTTTCCACGACGGCTCCATCTTGACGTCATCCGCGTCAGCCATATGCTACCGAACGCCTTCGTCGAAAAGAATCTCGTGTTTTCTTTCAATACCACCGCGATTGTAACCTCGCATACTGCCGTCACTCGCGATGACGCGGTGGCACGGGATCGAAGGATCGTAGTTGGAGCGCATAACTGCGCCGACGGCTCGCGCTGCTTTCGGATTACCCGCTCTCGTCGCTACTTCTTTGTAGGTCATCGTCTTCCCTTTGGGAATTTTTCGGACGATGTCGCGGACTTTGTCTGCAATAGTTTTCATATACCGAGTGTTGCGCGCTGATCCGGTTGTTCCATCGCCTGCTTCTTTGCCTTCGCTTGGAATGGGATCAACTTCTTGCCCACTGCTTCGCGGTAGCGGCAGTAATCGCAATCTGCAGACGACTCGGGCAACTCGTCGCTATCTAAACAA
Source organism: Minisyncoccota bacterium (assembly GCA_031291875.1). Taxonomy (GTDB): domain Bacteria; phylum Patescibacteriota; class Minisyncoccia; order Phycocordibacterales; family UBA2100; genus UBA10103. The sequence goes on from JARLIE010000165.1 coordinate 30,120, forward strand.
GTCTTAATTGCGACCAGCGTTCCTTCAACCCACGAATCGTCGCCGCTGTACGGAATAAGCGTAAGTTCGAACTCGAGCTTTCCGTCGAACGCCTCTTTGTCTTTGCTGGCATTTGCATATACCCAGTAGCCTGTATTTGAAACCGTAAATCCATTCTGGCGCAAAAGCCACTGATAGACCTCGATCTGGCGCTTGTAACCGTCGTGCCAGGCTTCGTCGAGCGATTCTATTTTTCCATCCTTGCTCGTAGCCTTGTAGTCGACTACGATTAATTCATCGTTGGGCGTTACCCAGATATCGTCGACGCCGCCGCAGACAGTGAGTCCGGTGTGGTGTTCGCAGACTATGCCGCCGCGCAGCGAGTCGCGCCACTCGTCCATTTGTGTATGGGCGAATGGAACGGCGTCGAGCCCGTAGGCTTTCATCAGCGGGTGTGCCGATTTTGCGGCACGATGCGCGTCGAATTCTTTTTTAAGGAGCGCGTCGACTGCCGAGTTGAGGTTAAAAGGAAAACCCGGCGGCCGAGCCGTGCCGAGCTTGTTGTCGATATAAAAGCAGCGCTTGCAGTCCAAGAAAAGCGAGATTTTCGAACGCGAAAGACGGAAATGTTTGCCGCCGTAGTTCCAATTGTGGTTGCGGTCGGGCTTGTAGTAACCACTCATCGCGTGAGTATACCACTCCCTCCATTTTGACGCTCAAAATCACTCTCAATTGAGCCTTCGTGCGCCGCAAACCAATGCTTAAAACGATTTTCTATGTACCACATGCCGGTGAGAACAATGAGCGTTAGCAACGCGGAAAAGACAGAAACAGAGTACATGCCAAAACCAACCGCCATACCGATTGCCGTTGCAATCCAAAGGCACGCCGCAGTGGTGACTCCATGAACCGTGTCGCCCCGGAAAATAATCAATCCAGCGCCGATAAAACCGATGCCCGTCACGATACCGGGCGCGAGTTGAAGCGGCTGGATATTGACGACGCCTAGATAAACGCTGTCGACGTAGTTGGTAATCAGAATGAAAAGGCAGGCGCTCATCGCGACGAGTCCGAACGTGCGCATGCCGGCAGGCTGACGAGCGAATAATGCTCGTTCGGTACCTATGATGCCTCCCAAAAAGAGCGCGAGCATCAACTTCACAAACATAACGGCAGTAGGATCGATGAGAAGCGCGGGTCCCGTTATCATAGGCAAAAGTATATCATTCAAATACCGCACAAGAGGCGTGCCTCATCGAGTACTTTCGGGACCCGATCGGGCTTTACTCCGTATTCTTGCAGGAGGTGCGAGGTCGTCACGCTTTTGCAGAGCACAACCTTATTGTCGAGTAATCGTCGTTTCTCGCCCTCACTGAGGGAGGTGAGGCAGGTGATCGGATGCACTTTTCCCTCTTCGATCATCGCGAGTAGGCCTCGAGTGCGGGGATAATCCCAGCCCAAGAGAGTGAGGTTTGAACAGCGAGCGTACCGAATTGCATTTCGAGTGAACGTGGTATTCGTAACCAGCCAGCCTTCGTCGACGCGCGACGAAGCAAGTGGCGCCTGACGGAGGTCGTCGTAGCGCGCTTTGACGTAGAGCGCATCTTTGACGTCAGTCTTCCCTCCCGGGTCGTTGTGAAATTTTGCCTCGATGCCGATGCGTCTGCCCTGTTTTTCTGCGAGTACATCCACCTCATGAGAAACGCAGCGGCCGGTAAGTGTTACCTCTGCTTTCGCGCTCCAGCCGTTCGAACGCAGGACTTCGGCAAGAAACGATTCAAACGGGTAGCCAGAGGGGCCCAGCGCGAAGACCGCTCGCTTGATTGAATAGCGGGCGGCGACCGGCGGAACTTCTTCGTTCTTTAGCGTTTCGAATGCGTGGCGATAGATATCTTCCGTACGTACTCCCGGGTGAATCTCACTGAGAACTTTCGCGAGAACACGCGCGCGTGCCGTCGAAGATGCACCGGCGAGCTGCAGTGAGTGTTCAAGCTTTGCCGGATCAAACGGCTCCTGTGTTCCATCTGCCTTGGTAATAAGAGGATGCGTCATAGCGATGATGAAGAAGCAGCGACGTCGGTGATGATGGTTATCGGCAAAGGCTTTCCGTCGAGTGTCGCTACAAATTGAACGCCTGTTGCCGGCGCAAGCGCAACCGCCTGAAATGCTCGCGGCGCCGGCGCTTTCGGACAATCGATAGAGGGATCTTGCCAACTCTGAAACGCGAGCAAATATTCGGTATCGGAAACTTTCTGCGTGGCCACACTAAGCTCGTCACAGGAAAGCGGCAATACCAGTATGCCACTCAAACTGTGCGTTCCCGGAGTTACGATGTCGTGGATAGCGAGTACGCCGGGATTTTGCGCTTGCAAAAGGGCGAAGTTTCCAAGAACAACGAATATCGCAAAGAAGGCCGCGGTCGCGACGATAGCGAACCAGACGAGTCGTCGGACCGTGTCCATCATTGCACCAGTATAAACGGTTGTAGACGCTCGGTTACGATAAGCTGTTGATGATGCCCCCGCCCAAGCAAATTTCGTCTTGATACAGTACGAGTGACTGACCAGGAGCGGCGAGGTGCGCATCGTCGAATGTCACGTCCAATACACCAGCGCTTTCGTCGATCTTTACCTCAAACGGATGTTCGCGATATCGAGCCTGCGCCTGCAGGGTTGTGCCAGAAAGCGGCACACTTCCGATCCAATGCGGCTGCGCGACGCTCGCCCGTCGACGATTTGCGTCTTCACGCTTACCAGAAACATGAACAATATTTTTATCGACATCGATGTCGGTAACGAAATGCGTACCAGATCCCGTCGCGGTAAAGCCATGACGTTCGCCGATCGTATAGAGCGCAGCGCCATCGTGTGAGCCGATACGAGTTCCCTGTTCGTCCATGACATCACCCTTCTTGAGTTCGATGAATCGTCCGAGGAACTCTTTGAGTGAGACGTCGCCAACGAAACAGAGACCCTGGCTATCGGGTCGAGATGCGTTCGGTAAGTTGAATTTGTGGGCGAGTTCGCGCACCTGCGGCTTCTCAAATTCACCAACAGGAAAGAGTGCTCGGGCAAGGTCTTCCTGCGTCAACTGATACAAAAAATAGGATTGATCTTTGTTTGTATCGAGCCCTCTGAGAAGCTGGTGCGAGCCCTCTTGCGAGCGAATGCGCGCGTAGTGACCTGTTGCGATAGAATCTGCACCGTTTTTGAATGCCCACTCGGCAAAATGGCCAAATTTGATCGTGCGGTTGCACAGAACGTCCGGATTGGGAGTTACACCCTGCGAATAGTTAGCGATCATGTCGCCGACCACCTCCTTTTTATATTCTTCGGAAAGGTCGACCTCGAGAAACGGAATCTGTAGCGCCGCCGCAACGCGCATCGCGTCGAGCCGATCCTCCTTCCAGGTGCATTCAATGAACTCCGGGGACCAGATCTTGATGAACGCGCCGACGACAGTGTGGCCGCGCTCTTTTAGGAGCGCTGCTGAAACGGCAGAATCCACGCCTCCTGAAAGCCCGACAAAAACAGTAGCCATACATGCAGCTTGCCGCCTGCGGCGCTCGGACGCAAGTATGCCGCACCCTAAATCCCGAGATACACGTGTTCGTTGTGGAGCTGCTGCGCCCACGTCTTTGCGTAGTGCGTAACTCCCGTGTGGTCGGCAAGATAGTAGAGATACGGGCTCGACGTGGCCTCCGCGGCGGCGACGATCGAATCGAGCGACGGGCTTCCGATTGGCGTCGGCGGCAAACCTTTACGAACGTACGTATTGTACGGAGAATCGCTCTGGAGATCCTGAATCGTCAGTTGAGAATCACTTCTTCCGGTCGAATACACGAGCGTCGGGTCCGCCTGCAGCGGATACCCTTGCGCGATCCGGCGCCAGAGAATACCGGCAATCATCTGCCTATCTTGCGTCGCCGGCGCTTCGTCCTCTACGATCGAGGCCATCGTGACGATGTCAGAAAATGAATGCGTGGAGCTCGCGAGTATCGGTTTAACGGAAGAGACTTGTAGATCAAAATTTTGACGCATGGCTTGGATGACCATCGCTTCGGTTGCGTTCGGTAGGAAAAAGTACGTGTCTGGGAAAAGATACCCTTCGTCGATACTCGTTTGTGCGAGGAAGTTGTCGGCGTTGAAGCGCGGCAGCTCCGCTGCAAAGATACTCGACATTTGCTTCATGGTTGCGCCTTCCGGAATCCTGATTCGTATGGGAACTAGGCCGTACTCCCCAACCGCGAGTGCATGCGCGACGTAAAAGATATCTTCCGGCTGCTTAAATTCATAATCACCGGCATGCACACCTCGCTCACGCCCAAGCACCATGATTAACACTCGAAAAACGAGCGGGCTGCGGATCACGCCATCTTCGTAGAGTGTTTGCGAAATCGTATCGAGCGACGCACCCTCAGGGACCGTGACGAGTTGGTCCGTCGGAAAATGCACGGGCGGCTGAATGACAAAAATATATGCGGCTGCCGCAAGCGCGCCGGCGAAAAAGATAACCAAGATCGTTCGGCGGTTTGCCCGCGGACGCCAGTCCTTTGACAAGCGATCTTGTTCGGACTGCGACCATCTGAAAAACCGTTCTATAAAACGCTCGAGCGAGTTCATGAGGGAAGGTTATTTGGGAAGATTCGCGGGAGCTGCCGATTTGGTGGACGGAATGCGCTCCAGACCCGGTGCTTGGACTGTTGCGGACGGCGGATGCCAGAGAGTAGCCAGTTCTTCGACTGTCAAAATCGAGCTTGGGAAAACCCACGGCGTATGGAATCCAGCGCGACGTCGGTAGACATCAAAAAATCTCCTGGGCATCAATACATTGCGTCTATATCCATGAAAATCCTGCCACGGGTAATCGAAGGGATTGCCCCAACGCTGCGGTCGAAGGTATGACATATACGTTGGGTTGCCATAGGGCTTCCAGATCCAGCGAAGGCTCGTGAAATACGGGCCCCGCGGCTGACCGGTCGTGATATAGACGCCGTGGCCGATGAACTCAAACGGCAATTTGCTGACGTTTCGTTCCATCGATTGCATGATCTGATTTTGCATCCAGGACGGTCTTGGTTGCGGTTGTCGTCCGCTTCCCTCGTGAGCTCCGGACGTTTGCAGTTCGTGTTGGACCGCCTCAAGCGCTTGCTGCGAAACAATCGCGCCGCGCGATCGCCATTTGTCGACTTCGTCTTTGGTCGCTTTGCGCCAGTCGTCGTCGCGATCACCTGTACTGAGAATGCCGTACTTGCCACCGCGTCGAATGACCAGCGAGATCCAGGCCTGTTCTTGTGGTTGAATCGAGCTCATGAATTCGATAATGGTCGAAAGCGGGTCGACCTTGTGCTCTTCTTTCGGGTCTTTATCGAGCTCGTAATCAATGTAAGTACGTAGCGGATAACAGTCGATGCGGTCGAACTTGCCATCGCCGTATTTGCCAAATTTTCCCTGGGGCAATTTGCTCCAGTCGGTTGGGAAGCACCAGTGTTTGTCCGGATCATATTTGAATTTGGACGCGTAATCTTCGACTTCGTACAATTCGACTTCCGGATACTGGCCGTAGATTGCCTGTTCGACGAATTCCTTCATCGATCCCCAGCACCAGATATAAAAATGAACATCGCCGCCGAAGCTCGCGATCTCAAAAGCAAAGAAAGGGCGTACCTGTCCCTTCCAGGCGCGGTCCAAAAAGCTCGCCTCACCGGAAGAGAGCCAAAGGTTGGTGAGTGCAACCTCCATCGCGCGTGGTGATTTCGTAATGTCTCGCGGGACCTTCATCTCGAGCAATACCGGCTTGCGTCCTGCGAGAAAAAGGGATTGCACATACCACACCCAGATTCGGAACGCCCCAATAACGAGAACAACCGGCGTCCACACGGGCGCCGTTCCTACCATCCATTCGAACGCAAAGAGCGGCAAGTTAGGAATCTCAAGCGATAAAATGCTCAAAAGTCCCAAAAAAAGAATAACGAGGATAAGCGCGCGCGAAACTCCCCACTCGCCGAGCCAATCGACGAATTCGTGGAGATTAAAAATGTTGAAGCCGACTGTTTTTTTTCCGACTTTTTCACCAAGTTCGCCGAGAAAAGTCTCTTCACCGTGCCCGCCTGACATGGCAAAAGTATAGCATTGGAATCACAACGAAATATCCTCGGCAAGAAAGCTTGCCGAGGATAGGTCGTACCAAATCTTTTTGGTCAGTACAGGTTACTTTGAGAGCGCGTAGCGTCCGTCCGGAAGTCGAGTGAAGACGCTGCTTTGGAGGTTGACGGCGATAGTCGCGTCTTTGACGTAGCGTTCGCGTTTTACGCGATCAACGATGTCTTCGCGAGAAAGCGGACCTTCGCGCTGCAAGATGCCCTTGATAACCTCGCGAACGACACCCGGTTCATAGCCCCATTCTTTGAGCGCGTAGAGACCGCGACCGACGAGCACGAAACGGCCGTCCTTGATGAGTTCGTTGTGAGTCGTCGCAGGATGAGCTTCGCGACCGAAGAGCTTTTCAATGCCCTTTGCGACTTCCGTAAAGTGCATCGGAGAGCCGTGGCGCTTCAGCGTGAGATACGCAAAGTCACGGGTGTTCTTGATGCGAACGTGTGGCGAATCTTGGCGACCCCACTCCCCGAGCGGGTTTTTGCCGATGCGCTTCGAAACGATGAGCCAGCGGCGCATGACTTCCGGTTCGCGCTGCTTCACGCCCTCCTGCTTGAGGTGCTTTGCAAAAAGCTGCAAAAACTCCTCTTCCGGCGTGAGGCGGTTGGATTCGATAGATTCGTACAAGTTGGTGAGCGCCGATTCGATTGATTCGGCAAGCTGGTGGTCGATGTGCCAACGGTCTCGGAAATCGGTCGATTCGCGTTTGTCGTTGAAGTGCGTACCGACGGTGAGCAAAAAGATGAGATGGTTCTCATCGGTTGAAGTTTTCGCGAGTTCTTCGAGAACTGTTTCTTCCGCCAAGAGGCCGCCGAGAGCTGCGATCGCGCGCTTCATTTCTTCAAGTTCGCTCTGATGCTCCGCGTAGGCATCTGAGTCGCGAACCGAGGCGAGACCATGGTTCTCGATCTGACGGATGCGCTCGCGAGTGATCCCGTATTCCTTACCGATTGCGTCGAGGGTGCGGGTCTCGCCCTTCGAATTGAGACCGAAACGGTCGACAAGTACCCGGCGCGAGCGATCCGGGAGGTCGGAAAGGAGGTCCTTCGTAATATTTTTGGGCTGAAATGAAAGCATGGTGCGAGTGGATTGACTAACCTGTTCTACGTATGGTCTACCTTATAACAAACCTTGTAAATCCTGTCAAATCCCCTCCTAAGGCCTTGGGCCGTTCCGAGAGCCTTTTACGCTCAAACTATACCGTAGAAGAGCAACGTAAGGCCGCGCGGCAAACATGTGTGCGTAAGAGCGGTAAATTCGTAGCTAGAATTTGATAAGCGAACGCAAATTCGAGAGCACGGTACTGCCTCTGGTGACTAGCGTGCTTCCGAGCCATTGCAGGAGTGATGGCTGCGTCGTCGCGGGGGAAAAGTTGCTTTGCGGCGACTGACTGGGAGCATACGACCCACTTGTTGTGCTTTGCGACACAACGATCGTAGAAGTTTGTGGGACCGGCATATTCTGCGGCGTCGAACTCGAGAGCACCGGCGTGCTTGTAGAGATTTTTACCGATACCGAAGAGCTTGCTTGAAACTTATTCGGCGAGGAGGTGGACTGCGTGTAGTTGATTGGCGCACTGGTGGTTGCAGGCAGCAAGACAGTTGTGCTTGCTATTGTGCTGGAAGCAATGCTAGCACTGGTGTGTAGCACGAACGGTAACGTCTGCGGTAACGGCGCAATGGCATCCAGAATCCCGATCGACGTTGATGCGGCCGCGTTTATAGCCGGCGATCGAGCTGCCTGCCCTACCTGCAGCAGACTTGTCAGAAAGCCGATATCACCGGGAGTCGTTGGAAATGCCGCCGTAGCTGCGCTAAAGGTCGTAATACCGCGATCGGTAGAAATAGTAACTATCTGCGAACCAGACGCACTAAGACTCGCAATACAGCCCGCAGCGCTTGTTCCTTCACAAACATAGGTAGTTTGCGTCGAGGTACTCTGTGCAAGTTCCGCCGCGACCGCCTGCGCCGCCAGTGATTCGGGCTGGTAGGCGATGTACGCGCGCATGCCCGCGACACTCGAAAGAATGACGACGGTCGTTACCGCCATGATCCCTGTTGCGATTTCGAGAATTCGTGCGAGGGCACTTTTTTTCTCCGGTTCCATTACCAGCATTGTACCAACGGATTCATCGCTATTTTGCGTTTATCCCGCAACCGGTATACTTTTCGAATTCGAGGGCGGTTAGCTCAGTTGGTTAGAGCGCACGCTTCACACGCGTGAGGTCACAGGTTCGATTCCTGTACCGCCCACAGGACAAAGAGACGCCGAGTGTGTATAGTAATCGCTACGTTCATGACACCCGCGCCGATCATCTTTCTTATCGCGATCGCAACCTGCTGCTCAACCTTGCTTGGCGGCTCGTTCGCTTTGCGTCTCAAGGACCATCTCCATTTGATTTTGGGCTTTAGCGCTGGCGCCGTTATCGGTGTCGCTTTTTTTGATCTGATGCCGGAATCGTTACAATTGGCCACGACCTCGTATCCGATATCTGCGATCGTTTCATTGATGGCGCTCGGTTTTCTGACCTACCTCGTCCTCGATCGAATGGTGAGTCTGCATTCGCATACTGAAGAAGAAAATAGCAGCCGAGAAAATGCTGGCGCAACTACCCTTTCCGTCCACAGTTTCCTCGACGGCGTGGGTATCGGACTAGGCTTCCATGTATCGGCCGCGATCGGTGCAGTTGTTGCAGCAGCTGTTTTGGCACACGATTTTTCGGACGGTATCAACACGGTAAATATGGTATTGAAAAACGGTGGCGACCGATCAAAAGCATTTCGGTGGCTCGTGGTGGACGCTATTGCCCCGGTTGCAGGGGTCGCGATCACCTTCTTTGTCTACGTCGCGCAAGCGGAGCTCGGATTATTGCTCGCGCTCTTTGCGGGATTCTTCCTCTATATCGGCGCAAGCGATCTTATTCCTGAGAGTTACCACGAACATCCGGTGCGCCTAACCACGGTGATGACAGTGCTCGGTGCGGCGGTGATTTACGCGATCATTGCAATCGCAGGATAAAGCGCTGTTACAAAGCGAAATTTTCTGCTAAAATCGCGATTCAACGGGCTGTAGTATACCGGTAGTACGCACGCTTCGGGTGCGTGTAGACTGGGTTCGATTCCCAGCAGCCCGACATGGCTTAGGTCGCTCTCATCGGAGCGATTCTTGGCGTGAACGGGCTGTAGTATACCGGCAGTACGCAAGCATGGGGTGCTTGTAGACCGGGTTCGATTCCCGGCAGCCCGAAACGATCAGACAGGTATTCCAAAAGCAAAATGACCTCGCCTTGAGCGGGGTCATTTTGCGAGCGGGTGTGGACACATCGTATATTACTTCGAACCGACTGAAAACCTATCTAGAACGCTTTTGGGAGTACTATCAGACCAGTCCGGTATTGCAGGAATTGCTTGAAGATGCAAAGCCGTTCGCGGTTCAGTAGGGGCACCATGAGAGTGTAGAAGTATGCGGTAGGGCGCAACAACTACGACCAGAACCCCACTAACTAGTGGGCATGTAGTGGAAGCCGTCAAATATCGGTGAAATAACGGAGAGATGTGAAAACGGGACGCTCCTTCTCTGGCAACTTTCGATCTGTGGCGTGTCGCAAAACTCGGAAAACTCACTGCAAGAACTACTCTCGAAACTTCTAGGGGCCATTACAGCGACTTTGTCTAAATTTAGAGCCATAATTTAGCACTCTCTCAAAGAAATAAAATGGAGTTTCGCGAGTGGTTTGTGTAGTAAAACCAGCTAGTTTTCCGACACAAAAATACGTTCGACTTTCAGAGGTCATACGTGCTCCGGGAACTCCAAAAACTCACTCCGGAAATTGTACAGGAACCCCTGAGTTGGTCGACGCTTTTTAATCTATAAATAGAGCCATTTATTGAGCGCAGCTTAGAAAATTGTTGTGAGTTTTTTGACAGTTTTCGGAGCGAAAATGTCGAGTTTTTGGAGCAGAAAATCCTCACTTGGATGGTCGTTTCAGAGGTTTATTCAGTAGGGTCAGTTTCGGCACGTCCCTGCCGTCCCACGCGGTCTTTAAGCGGATCTCCGTCACCTGGCCGCTTTCTTGGTACAGCTTCACAACGAGCACCGACTCACCGAGTGCGCCGCGTGACAAGGCGGCCACATCGTTGCCCGCAGCAACGGCTAGCCGAAGCGACCGATCTGCAAGCATTTCCCGGTCCAGCATGTTGTTGAAGATGTCGAGGTAAACGGTCTGGTGCGGGTAGATGTCTCTCACGGCGGCACCGTCTTTGTTCAGCTGCCCGTGCGTCCATAAAAGCGGCATCGGGAAAAAGTCCTCACGCCGGTCTCCGCTGTCGATGATGCTTTCTATGTACGCCTCAACCGACCTCGCCGTGAAAGCTCCTTTGTTTTCGATGATGACTCTGCCGACATGAAGGATCGCCATTGACTCCGAGTCATCGACTTCTGATGGGTCTCGGTGAGGTGTGACGGTCACTCCTTGAACGACGAGATCGCTTTTCTCGGGCCGTCGCCTCCACCATTCGCTCAAAGGTGGGGACAAAATACCGATCGCGAGGGCGACTACGACTGCCCAAAACTCAGGCGTGAGATAAAAGAGCGTTGAGAAATGAGCTGCAATACTTTGGAGCGCACCTATCACCGACTGGAGTTGGCCCGGTTGCATCCTTCAATCTTACTCCTCATTGAGATCTCTGCACCAATTTAATTGGTCAAATATGGCGTAGCCAAAGAGACGAAGCCTTCAATTGAAGTGCATTTTTGTCCATTCACCGTACAGTCGTCTATCGCCGCATCCGCCGCATTTATCGTTCCATCTGGGTTCAAGCCGAATGTCATACTGCCTAGAGTTGCGTTAGCTTCAACATCAACTAGAAAACGATTGTCAGAAAAGCCCAAATCGCTATTGTTGGACGTAGAGATAACATGGAACTTCCAGTCAACCAAGATAAGACATTTATTAAGCGTGGTGTTGTAGTGATCTTGATAATTTAATGAGTCTCCCGCGGCGACGTTAACACTAGTCGCGCCCCATTTATTTTGGAAATAAGTTGCGGCATCCTGGGCGCATGACCTGCTTAAATTGAAGTTTGTACTTTGCGTTTGTGCTGTCGCTGGTTGGGTTACTGCTGAACGGTCAGAGCTTTGCACAATAACGTATGCACCTACGGCTAAAATTGCAGCTCCAATACCGATCAAAATGATGTTATTCGAGTTCATAAATATGGCCGCTGCTTATTGCGCCTGCATCGTCACCGACGTGCTTGTGCCGTATCCAGTGAAAGTCACAGTGTTGGTGCCAGGCTGCGTAAACACGTAATTGAACTCATAGAAAGGATACGTGCCGTAGACTCCGCCAACCGTGAACATGCTTTCTGATCCCGATCCGTGAAGCACCATGTTTTGGTTGGGATCGGTCGTCGTTATCGTTATGTCGCCGCCGTCGGTCGCGCCGCCCTGTGGTGTAACGACGATTACGCCGAGATCGGCATACTGACTGTCTGAAAGGTTACCCGCTTGGTTTAATTCATTTGAGCACGACGCGCCGGTTGGTTCTACGGGCGAGCATCCGTCCGCAATTGCTTTTATTATCGAAGACGACGCCACAGTGTGCTGAGCGTTTGTATTATACGAATTGGATCCGACCGAATTGTTTACCCCGCTTCCTGAGCTGTAGCCCACAACCATGAGGCTGTACTGACTCTGCATGATTGTTGAGGTGGCCGATTGCGCCGAAGCTGTGGGGCTGGGCGTACTTGATATCGTTTGCGAGCTTTGTGGAGCCTGTGGCGCATTTTGTGCGGGTTGCTGAGCCGTTATCGTAGCTGCCGCGCCGATCGGTGAGGTTGAAGCCGCAGCAATTGCTTGGTCGGCCGATTGGATCGCGTCATTGACTATTGCGTTTGCCTGAGCTCGTAAATCTGCCGGCACGTTTGTTGCCGACTGGAGGAGAATAAGAAGCGCGAGTGCTGTTTTGAGTAATGCGATGGCCTGAGACATATGCTTGTGCTAAGCGGGTAATGTCTGAGGCGGGAGAAAACACAAAGCCCGCCACCAGGAGGCCTTGCGGCCACATAAGAGTTTCCCCTTATGACGTACAGCACGCCCTGAATGACGGGTTTTCTGTGCTGTACGTTTTCGCGCCATGCCACCGATTTCTCGATGGTTTAGGCACTAGCCTTGCGGCTCGATATTGGTTGTGTGTGATAACGATAGCATAGCGAGCCGTCGGCATAAAGTGCGCTCCGTGATAAAGTCAGCGTTAATGATTGACCAGTATCTAGCGCAAAGGGCCATCCTAGAGGCGCTAGAGGGCAAACTTGAGGCCATGAGAGGTTCCGGCGAGCTCGGGGCCGATACTATTGTCGAGCTCTATTTCTTTGACGATCTGGTACAAAAGCATAAAACAATTTTTAGAGTTGCGACCGTTGAAGACGTCGCTCTCGCGATCTCAAAAGTTGAGGAAAAATCGGACGGTCGTTTTAAACTCCTCTCACTCAATCCCTCCATAGCTGATCGGGACGTAGTAAGAGTTGCCCTAACACACGAGGCGGGTAGGCCGTTGACTGACATTTCAAATCTCTATTGGAAACTAAAATATAAAGAGGGGTCTAGTGTGACAAATGCGCCTCTCGACTCAAAGATATTTTGGTTGACTCCCCGCGAGATATATTCGACGATCTCAAATGCCAAGAGGTCATTCTCCTTTCGGCCAGGCGGCGTGCAGTTTCGTCTATTGCGCTGGTTTTCCGAACACAAAGGGTTCACTGGCAGTAAAGAGCTCGCGCAGGAACTCGATACGACAACGCGAACGATTGCCACAGACATCGCAAAATTGAAACGTAAGGCCGATGACGCTTTTGGTCTCGACGAAAGTAGTTTTATCGAAAGCAGCCAGGGCGAGGGCTACCGGCTTGCCGCAGCAATAAAAATCAAACTGGATCATGGTACGTCGTAGCTGCTGTTGATAAAGTCCGCCTGCTCCTCTCAATTTACGACTCCTTTCGGAGAGCGATTGTAGCTATGCCGTATATACGCCGTAGCGTCCTCTCTCGCAAAATTGAGAGGTGAAACAAGAAGCCCATGCCACAGATGCGAGCGACTTTCCGGTTGCCTTTAGCTCCGAACATGCCCACGATAATACGCGAGGGCCGGTCGTTTCTGTGGCAGAATATAGAAAGCTCGCTGCGGACGAAACGAGCAGCGATGATGACATCCGACGGCGATTGCAATACTTGGAAGCGCTGTGTAGGCATGTGATCCGAGAGGAACTCAAAAAATATGTCGATGAACAAAATTGAAAAAGAAATGCAGCAGCTCGTACAGAACGCCAATCGCTATGTTGGCAGAGAAGGCCTTGTTTATGCGCGTGTCTCGAGTAAACGGCAAGAGTTAGAAGGTCACGGACGCGAAGGGCAGGAGGAACGCTGTAAGCAGGATTTGCGGTCAGTTGGCGTACCCTATTGCCGCACATTCCCCGACACTTTCACCGGCGCTGGCGACTTTATGAAGCGTCCAGCAATGCGCGAGATGCTGGCGTACATAGACTCCAATCCGCACAAAAAATACGTAGTGGTATTCGATGATCTAAAACGATTTGCGCGAGATGTTGAAGCGCATATCAAATTAAGAGCGGCCTTCAAGTTCCGAGATGTTGAATTACGCTGCCCCAACTACAATTTCGATGAGACTGAAGAGGGAGAGTTCGCAGAAATTATATTTGCCGCCCAAGCACAGCTTGAGCGCAAGCAAAATCGGCGTCAGGTCATCCAAAAAATGAAAGCTCGCCTAGAGCTTGGATACTGGCCCTTTGCCGGTCGTAGAGGATACGACATGGTCAAAGACCCTATGCACGGCAGATTGCATGTTCCAAACAAGGAGGGCAAAACAATTATGCGGCAGGCACTTGAGGACTTCGCCTCAGGCAATCTGGTACGCAGAGTTGATGTTGCGCGTTTTCTCTTCGATCGCGGCTTCTGGAAAAAGTCAAAGAGAACTCCCGAGCATTTCATCGACGACGCCACGGCGATGTTGCAGGACGTATTTCACGCGGGCTACGTTGAATATCCTAAGTGGGGCGTGTCGCGCCGCAAAGGTCGGCATAAAGGAATAATCTCGTTGGATACACACGAGCTCATACAGAAACGATTGAAAAAGGACGTCGCCAGCGCGCGTATTCGATTGGATATATCGCCAGAGTTTCCCTTGCGCGGATTGCTTGTATGTCCTGACTGCAAAGAAAAGCTCACCGGCGCACCCTGCAAAGGTGGCCCTAAAAAATACAGCTACTATTACTGCAAAAATAAAAAATGCGCCCTTTATTCCAAGATGTTGCGAAAGGCAGATGTGGAAAGGGACTTCAACAATCTGCTCCGCCGCAATCGCCTCAAGGCAGATCTAGATGCGGTCGTGGAGCTAACCTATGATCGGGTGTGGAAGCAGGAGGTCGTCGATGTAAGGCGACAACAAGCTCTCAAGGAGCAGCAACGAGAGGATTTGCAGCAAAAGATACGTGACCTTTCCGAGCTTGCCCGTACGACCACGTCAGCAACAGTAAAAAATGTCTACGAAAGCCAGATCGAAGAAGCCGCCAACGAGTTGGAACAAAAGGGGCCTGCAAACGCCTCAAAACGCGACCTCAGAGTGCCTTATCGAACTGCACTCGCTAAGTCGACTGCTGTGCTGAAAAACCCAATAACCATATGGGAAAAGGTGGATGTGATGGAAAAACATCGCCTCTATTTTTTCCTTTTCGAGGCGCGTTTGCCTTACACCAAAGGAGAGGGCTATCGAACTGGCGATTTACTAAGCAGCACAAGGGTTTTTGAGGAGTTTGCCAACGCAAACTCGGATGATGTGGACCTGAGGGGAATCGAACCCCTGCCTCCGCAATGCGAATGCGGCGTTTTACCACTGAACTACAGGCCCGAGTGTCGCAATATCCTATCAGCACTACCGGATATTTACAATTTACTCGAGCCCGTTCGAAAACTCCTTAGCGAGCAGCCACTTTTACTTTCTCTCCGCAGCGCAAACAGCGAGTCTGCGCCAATCTTGTCTTGATGTATTTATTGCCGCATTCGCATACGACGACGGCGATCTCGTTCGGATTATCAATCCACTTACCGTCTTTGAAGAAAGTTTTTCCCATATTAGTCGACGAAGGTGAGTGCCTGCCCCAGCTTCCCTGCGCGGCCGGTTCGGCCGATGCGGTGGACGTAATCCTCGTAGGTTGTCGGGAGATCGTAGTTGATTACGTGCGAGACGTCCGCAACGTCGATACCGCGAGCGGCAACGTCGGTTGCGACCAATACACGAACGCGATTGTCCTTGAATTGCGAAAGCGCTTGCTGTCGCTTGCTTTGGTTTTTGTTGCCGTGGATGGATTCGGCGGCGATGCCACGCTCGCGGAGCATTTTCGAGAGCTTCTCAACACCGTGCTTGGTGCGGCCGAAGACCAAAACCTTGCTGAAATCCGGCTGGATAAGAAGGTCATGGAGCATGTCGAGCTTAGCCTTGCCGTCCGTGAGTCGGACGACGCTTTGGCGGACATTGGCAGCCGTGTCGCGTGTTTTAACAGATACGCGAGCAGGGTTGTTGAGGAAGTCCCCGATCAGCGCTTCGATTTCGCGCGAGAGTGTCGCCGAGAAAAAGAGCGTGTGTCGCTTTTTGGACATTCGAGAAAGAATGTACTTCATGTCGTGGATGAATCCCATGTCGAGCATGCGATCGGCCTCGTCCAAAACTACCGTGTTGAAACGAGAGAGGTCGAGTGCCTTACGCTCCATAAGATCCTTGAGACGTCCCGGCGTGCCAATGACGAACAATGGATCGTAGCGCAACGTGCGGATTTGCGGATTGATGTTGGCACCTCCGACAGCGCACAAGGAAACGAAACCGGAGTTGGCAGCGAAGTCGTTGAATTCCTCCTGAATCTGTACGGCGAGTTCGCGGGTCGGAACGATGACGAGCACGCGCTCGCTGCGATCCTTCACGACCTTGTCGAGAAGCGGGATGAGAAATGCGCCGGTTTTGCCGGTGCCGGTATTCGCAATACCGACGATGTCCCGACCCTCCAAGATTTGCGGGATCGCCTGATCCTGGATCGGTGTCGGTGTTATGTAGCCTTTTTGGGCGATGTTTTCTTTAATGCGCTCATCGATAGCGAAATCGGCGAAGCGATGCGTCGGGACGTACGGAGCTTCCGTTTCCGTGACGGGTCGCTCGTTGATAAATCGCGACACGTCGATACCCTGCGTTTTCGCTCTGCGGTGCGATTGCTGGCCGCCTCGAAACGGACGTCGGCCTGATTGCTGAAAACGCCCGCCGCGGTGTGCTGAATAAGATCTGAATGAATTTGCCATAATGAACCCGAAGTACGGGCCTTTTCCGCCGAGGCGGAGCTAAAAGTAATGTGTCGAACGATCTCGGGATTCGCCCTTCTCGTCTCACGGGCGGCCTTGGGTTCCCAAGACAAAATCTTATGGAGAATGTTTGACTCGGTGAGTATAGCAGAAGAGAAGGCACTCGTCAAATGATATGCTTGACAATAAAAAGAAGACATGATAATCTTAGCGAATCAAACCGGGGCCTGATCCAGACGAAGTACGGATCGAGCTTCACTCCAGTCTCCTGTCTTGATGCAATTACACGAAACTATATTCTCTCATTGCCATGCAAGAAGGAACTATCGCCCGTCTCACTGATAAGGGATTCGGGTTCATCAAAGTCGACGGTCGTGAAAAAGATGTCTTTTTCCACTCCAACGAGCTTACGAACGTCACGTTCGACGAGCTTCGCGAAGGCGACAAATTGACCTTTGAGATCGCGGAAGGCCCGAAAGGTCCTAACGCAATCAAAATCAACCGCGTCTAACGCTTGATAGGTTTGCGCAAAACGCCCGAAGCAATTCGGGCGTTTTGCTTTTAGGAAGCGAGTCGGGACAAGAGCGTGTCTATTCCTGTCCGCATTTCCTTCGAGATCCCTGGATCATTCAGAAGATCGTCGATCGTTGCCTTCAGTACGCTATCAATGGTGGTTTCGTTATCGAAAAGATACGTAGGAAACTCGCCGAACTGTTCGAAGTATTCAATAAACGAATGCTTACGAACGGAGGCGTCCTTATGCGTGGCCTCGGCCTTCATCTCCTCGAAGTTAAATTTCTTTCTTCTCGGTTCTTTCTGGAGCGGCACGAGCGGATTTTTCTTCACGACTTTAGTATACCGCAAATCGTGCGCTTTATTTGATGTTCACGATCTTGTACTTCTGCGAACCTTTCGGCGTCTCGAACGTAAAGAGGTCGCCTTTCTTTTTGTTCATCAAAGCCGAGCCTAGCGGCGAGAGGTGCGAGATTTTGTGCTCGTGCATGTTTGCCTCGGCAGACCCGACGATCTCGTACGTGTGCTCTTCCTTTTCGCCCTGCTTTTGGATGGTGACGACGGAGCCAAGGGAAACAGTCGAGCTTCCCTTTCCGTGCTCAATAATGCGCGCGTGCGCGAGCTGCTCCTCAACATTGCGGATTCGATCTTCTGTCGCAGCCTGGAGGTTGCGCGCTTCTTCGTACTCTGCGTTCTCGGAAAGATCCCCGAGCGAGCGAGCGTACTCAAGCTGTTCCGCGATTTCGCGGCGACGAACGGTCTTCAAATGCTCAAGCTCTTGGGTAAGTTCGTCGAACTTTTCCT
Source organism: Minisyncoccota bacterium (assembly GCA_031291875.1). Lineage (GTDB taxonomy): Bacteria > Patescibacteriota > Minisyncoccia > Phycocordibacterales > UBA2100 > UBA10103. The sequence continues at coordinate 47,926 of JARLIE010000165.1, forward strand.
TGCTTAAATAGTTGGTTTCTTCATTCATATATGGTGAGTTGCAGCATTATACAGGATTTGCCGCACGCAACAATACTTGCGTCAATTCACGTATTCGGGATGATTTGCGATAAGCCACTGGAAGAAAGGGATCAAACTCGCCTCGGCGTTGTGGGTCTCGGACGCCGGTCCTTTCTCCAGAACGACGGCAAACGCGTATTTGGGATTGTCTGCCGGCCAGTACCCCACAATCCATGAGTTGACCCACTGGTTGTGTGCGCCGATCTGGGCTGTACCTGTTTTGACCGCCAACTGGATACCCGGGAGATTGAGAACATTGTCGATTGCATCGCTTCGGTTCGAGGTGATAGCGAGCCTCATACCATCGCGAACGATTGCGAGATTCGAATCTGAAATGGGAATCTGTGTAAATTGCGGACTCGAAGAGGCAAGGAGCTGTGGTGTGAGTAATTTGCCGCCGTTCGCGATAGCTGCGACGAACCTAGCCGCCTGCAGCGGCGTCACCTGGAATCCGAACTGTCCGATGCCAGTGTGATAGGTGTCGCCAAGTAGCCAAGTCGGATTCGAGGGAAAAACGGAAGCTTTCCATGCTGGCGATGGGACGAGTCCCGCTTGTTCGCCAGGGAGTTGGATTCCCGTTTTGGTGCCGAGGCCGAACAACTCGGCGTATTTATCCAGTCCGGAGACACCGAGCCCTTGTTGGCCCTGGTATCCGCCGGCGATGGTGTAGAAATATTCGTCGGAAGAGACGGCGATCGCCGTTTCCATATCGATCGGTCCGTGCACCGTCCAGTCGTGGAAAATACTCGGTTGACTGGGATTGTAGGGGTTTGGAATCGTGAGCGCGCCGGTCGAGACGAGGATTTTATTCGGCGAAATGATACCAGCGTCGAGCGCACCTGCAGCGAAGATGGTCTTTACGATCGAACCCGGCGCATACAGGCCGCCGACGGCACGATCGAGGAGCGGTGAGCTCGGATTCTCGGTCGCTGCAGCGATCGCCGCGTTATCACCCTGAACGAACGCATTGTTGTCGTATTGCGGGAAGCTCGTAAGCGCGTACACCTGTCCGGTACGAACGTCCATAATGACCCCCGACCCTCCAACGAATCCGTCGACAGAAGCTCCTTGTACGATCGATTTATAGAGCTCTGCTTGCAAATTAGCGTCGATTGAAAGATACAAATTTTCACCGTCTTGTGGCGGCGTAACAATATCGGAGCGTATCTGACGGCCGTGCGCGTCTGTCTCGATCATTGTCGCACCATTTTTGCCTTCAAGCAGCGAATTGTACTCGAGCTCCAATCCAGAAGTACCCGAATAATCCGTGCGCCACCAGTTGCCCTGCTTATCAACCTGCGGATACGACAAAAAACCAAGGAGGAGTGAGAATCCCGGCTGAGCAATGTACTGACGCAGGGCGAAGGGCTTCGTTGAGGAAGCGCTCGTTTGTGGTGCGGCGACGTTCCAGGCGAGTTCGGTCCCATTACGATCGTAAATAATGCCGCGTTGGGCAAAGAGAATATTGCTCGAAAGCGTGTTTTGGAGCGAAATTTGCGCGAAGGTCGCGCCTTGTGCGACCTGCAACGTGAACGCACGAGCGCTAAAGGCGATCGCAATACAGGCAAATACGACGCCGACGCCGAATATCGCGCGACGAGACATAGGCCGCTCTACGCGTCCCTCAAACTGCGTGCGGTTGTGCGCCGGCAAATTGGAAGAATCGAGGAAGATCTCCTCAGGCGCTATTTCATGAATCGTGACGCGCTTGCGGCGGAACATGCGCGTACTATACCAAATTCCCTATGACAAAAGTTCTTTGCGCAACGGCTCGAATGCCCATACGACGAGTACTGCGAAAATGGTGAAAAGCGGAAGTCCGTGAAAGCCCGCTCCGGGCGCGAGCCAAAGCAAATCCATGAATACGCCGAGCGCGATTGCCTCCCACGCGCGAAAGCGCAGCGAGAGTGCAAGGATGCAGATCAGCGGGATGTACCACGTCCAAAAGATCGCAGCTATAAAGCCGATGACGGCGACAGCAATACGAAGGGCGTTCATGGGGATACGTAGACGTATTGCAACGACGAGAGTGAGACTGGGAGCGAGACGTATACCGCCTGCTGCGCGTTCGCAGGATTCGAGTCGACGTGCTGTACGACGCCTACGGGACGATTTCCCATTTGTGGAGAGAGCACAGGATCCCCCACTGCTACCGTGACGCCATGAGGAACCTGCGCGATAGCCTGGCCGCCCGAGCCAGCAGCTACGACAGAGGCACTATCGATGGTTACCGGCGTCTGCTGTCCCGATGCGAAGAGTTCGGTTACGAGCGATTGATGCGCCTGAACTTGCGAAACTTTGCCGACAACGAAATTGCCGGAGGTAAGCGCGAGCGATCCGACGGAAACTGAATCCGCGCTACCGGCACCGATCGAAAACGTTCCATACGGAGAACTTATGATCGAGGAGATGATTGGAGCCGCAAGACCAGGGGTCGTTTGTGCCAAATGTTCGAGAGACGAGAGAGATTGATTTTGCTGTTCGAGCGCAGCGTATGCGCCGCTTTGTAACTGCTCTTGCTGCAATTGCGCCTGGAGTGCCGCGATCTGCGCCTCAAGCGCGCCCCGGGTCGTGAAATAACCGTTTGCGCCAATCGCCTCACCTGCTTTGCCACCGACCGAAGCGATCGGAGCCGCTATATCACGCGCGAGCGACGAAAGCTTACCGCCGAGCGCAATATTCAAAAGCAACACGACCACCGCGAGGAACGTCGCCAACATAAGCCGCCGCCGGGCATTCCTGCCGGATGATCCGCTGTTGCGAAACCCGTTCGCCATATTATTCCGTCGGCACCAATTCTTCGTCGCTGCCAAGCAATGTCTCCCGGTACGTATCCATGTCGTTGAGAATCGCCGAAGTGCCGCGAACGACTGCGGTAAGCGGGTCCGTAGCGACAGTGACGCTTACACCCAAGTGTCGAGTCAATAATTCTGGCAACCCCCTGATAAGCGCGCCCCCACCCGCGAGGAAAATTCCCCGCTGCATAACGTCGGAAACAATTTCCGGGGGCGTTGTTTCAAGCACTTCTTTGATCGACTCGATCAAATCTTCGATGGAGTGTCCGATCGCGTTGCGGATGTCCTGGTCGCTGATAACGATCTCACGCGGAAGCCCAGTCACGAGGTCGCGTCCACGAATGACTGCTTCTCGTACGTCGCGCGAGGGTTGGACGCTCGCGATAGCGATCTTAATCTCTTCGGCGCTTTTTTCTCCTATCAAAAGTTTGAACTCATTGCGAATGTGCGCGGAGATATCCTGATTGAAACGATCGCCCGCAATGCGAATGTTGCGCGCATTCACCAAGCCGCCAAGCGAAACGATACCAATGTCGGTCGTGCCGCCGCCAATGTCGATGATCATGCTACCCGAGGGCGAGTGGATCGGCAGTTCGATACCGATTGCCGCAGCCATCGGCTCTTCGATGATATGCACCTCACGAGCACCCGCGGCGCGTGCTGCGTCGCGTACGGCGCGAACTTCGACCGAGGTGATACCCGAAGGCACGCCGACCGCAACTCGGGGCCCGAGAAGCTTTGTGTGACCGGCCTGCGCTTTATTGATGAGATATGAGAGCATTTCGCTCGTGATTTCGAAATCCGAGATCACGCCATCGACGACCGGTTGCACCGCGACGATATGACTCGGCGTGCGGCCGAGCATGTCCTTCGCCTGCTGGCCGACAGCAACGATTTGGCCTGTCTTTTGGTTTACCGCGACAATCGACGGCTCGTTGATGACGATGCCGCGATCTTTCACCCACACGAGCGTGTTAGCTGTGCCAAGATCGATACCAATATCATTCGAAACGAGGCTGAGTGCCGAATCTCTCCACCGACGCACCTTGCTCATACCGCTGTCCATACGTGTCTTCATACTATTTTTGTAATTGCTGTACAACTTCCGAATCTTGCACAAAGCCTGTCGAACCGCTTTGACGATCGACGCGCTCGATTCCACCCTCCGACATAGTCTTTTCTGAAACCACGAGACGAGTCGGGATACCGATGAGATCTGAATCGGCAAACTTTTCACCGGCACGCACGTCGCGATCGTCGTAGAGCACGTCGATGCCGCTGTCTTTCAAGAGTTCATACAGACGATCTGCTTCCTTTATCACATCCTCGTTACCGCTTGAGATTGCGACGAGGTGCGCGGAAAACGGCGCGACCGATTCGGGCCAAACAATCCCTTTTTCATCCGCAAACACTTCTACTAGTGCACCAAGCAGGCGCGAGGTGCCGATTCCGTAGCATCCCATAACAGGCGCCGCTTCGGAGCCGTCTTTTTGCTTGAACTTCAATCCGAGCGCATCCGAAAAACGGGTTCCTAAGCTGAAAATGTTGCCGACTTCGATCGCTTTTTGCTCGACGAGTTCCTCTTGCGTGACGCCAAGATCGCCCAACACCTCCGGGAGCAGCACTTCTTTGTTGATCGCAATTTTCTTACCTTCGTGAACGTAGATTGTGTCTTCTCCTATCGGGGAAAGACACTGAAATTCGTGGCTGTACTTGGAGAAAACGCCGCCGGAAGCGAAGGTGCGGTAGGTGCGATCACCAATACCCAAGCGCTGGAAAATTTTGACATACGCTTCGGCAACTTTTTCGTACACTTTTTCGTGTTCGTCTGCACTCCCGGCGAAGCTGTACATGTCTTTCATCAAAAATTCTCGGCCGCGCATAATGCCGCTCTTTGCGCGCTCCTCATTGCGATACTTCCACTGGATCTGGTACGCAAGCTTGGGAAGATCTGCGTACGAGTTGAGGTAATCGCGCATGATGTTCGTAATCGGCTCTTCCGCGGTGAACGCGAGCGATGTGTCGGCACCGTTTTTGAGCTGAGTCTTGAACCAATTGTCGACAACCTCGTCACTCCAACGACCGGTCTTTTCCCAGAGTTCTTTGTTTTGCAAAACGGACATGGTGAGTTCTTGCCCGCCGACGGCGTTCATTTCTTCACGCACGATGTCGTTGATCTTATTGAGTACCCGCAGCCCGAGCGGCAAAAACGAATAGACGCCGGCCATTTCTTTGTGAATGTATCCGGCGCGAATGAGGAGTTGGGCATTCTTCGCGACCTCGTCCTTAGGAGCGGTCTTTCGAGTCTTTGTGAAAAGCTCCGATTGTCGCATAGCCGAGCTATTGTACTTTAGGCAAGCAATCGTGCAATGTCGTTATATGTCACAGTGATCATCAGAAGGATGATCAGCGCCACCCCGATCGTATTGAGCAACTGTACGGCAAGTTTCGGTGCGCTTTTTCGCATAATCGCCTCGATCGCCAAGATAAAAAGACGGCCGCCGTCAAGCGCGGGAATCGGAATGAGATTGACGATCGCAAGGTTCACAGAAATGAACGCGGCGAGCTCGATAACCTCCCCAACACCACTTCGCTCCGCTTGTCCTACCTGGGAAACTAATCCGACAGGCCCTTCGACGCCTGAGAGGTTCGGCGAACCCTGGAGTGCGGTTTGAATAATTCCCCAAAGCCCTTGTGCGATGAGAACGAAAGAATTGCCGGTTGTGTAAATCGCCTGCTGCATTGCTTGCAACGGCGAGAGTGCGACGTTGGCGACCATCACTAGCCCGATTCCGATCGCGGGCTGTCCCGCGTTTTGTGTGTTCACCCCATTGGCGGGGACAACGCTCGAGCTCGTGGTAGCGTTTTGGTGAAGGTACGTTACCGTTAGTGGTACTCCGCCGTGATCCGAAACGAATGCCACCATGGCCGAAGGCGTGAGCGCAGCGGGCGCGTCGCCGCGCGAATCTTGTATTGAAATGATCTGATCGCCTGCTGCGATGCCTGCAGAATCAGCCGGCGAACCGGGCAATACATCCGAAACGAACAGTTGTGCGCTCTGATTGGGCTGCAATTGATCGACAACTGCGGGTACTCCCACACCCAATGCGACGGCAAAAAGAACATACGCGGTAATCGCGTTCATCGCGACTCCTGCAAGGAGAATAATTGCCTGTTTCCAGCGCGGCGCGTCGATGAAGCTTCCCTTACCATGCTCGTTTGCGTCTTCCTGCTCGCCAAAAAGACGGACGAATCCGCCAAAGGGTATCCAATTGAGCGTGTATTCGGTGCTGTTAATGGTGCCCATCAGCAATGCACGCGGAGGAAATCCGATGCCAAATTCTTCCACGCGTACGCCAAATAGTTTTGCAGCGGTAAAGTGTCCAAGTTCATGGACCAAAATCAGAAAGACTAGAATGACGACCACTACAACAGCGGTCATGAGCTCATCTCTGTCTCTTTTGTTTCGAACATTCCTTCGAGCTCTTCGTTGGCTGTGTCGATTTTTTTCTGCAGCTCGTTCTTAAGCGAGAATTTGTCGTCCTCAGTGATTTTGGAATCACGCTCAAGCTCCTGGATAAGCTTCCATGCTTCATCGCGCGCAATACGAATCGCGGCACGAGCTTCTTCGAGTTTCGCCTTCGCCATCTTAAGGAGTTCCGTGCGGCGCTCACCGGTTAAATCCGGAAACGTGACTCGAACAACTTGACCGTCGGAAGAGGTGCCGACACCGAGGTTGGCTGCGGTTATAGAGCGCTCAACATCTTTTATCGTGGAAGCATCATACGGCTGGACTCGAATCGTACGGGCGTCCTCAACACCGATCTGGGCAACTTGCTTGAGTGGCATCATCGAGCCGTAGGTCGAAACACTCACACTATCCAAAATGGCCGGATTTGCGCGTCCAGTACGAAAATTGCGGAATTCTTTGCTGAGCCAGTCTTTGGCCGCAGCTACTTTTGTTTCAAGTGGTTTGAAGTCGAATGGCATATGAAATGAGTATAGCTTACTGGTAAAAAGGAGTATATCAGATTAAAAGTGCGACCTGCTCAAGCAATGCCTTTTGCAGAGATCCTTTATCCCCAAGGTATTTTCGAGCCCGGTACACGGCCTCAAGTGCTGCTCGATTGGCTTCGATGTTATTGGACAATGATCGTTCAAGTTCTGCAAGAAATTCGACTGAGCTTGCCACATCCCGCTTATCGTCTTCATCCTTGTCCAAAAGCGGCTTGAGCAACTCGAGCCGCTCAGCAGGCTTCGCTGTAATAAACTGATGAGGATCGATTGCAAATTGCGCGACGGCGGAATCAATTGCAAGCAGTTGAGCGCGGGATCGAAGTGTCGGTAAGAGTATCTGCGGCGATGGAACCACGATAAAAAAGAGTGCGTCGCCGGACGGCTCCTCGAGTGTCTTCAGTAAAGCGTTTTGCGCGTCGACAGTAAGGCCTGGCGTAACGATCACGAATACCCGACGACTCGATGCTATCGCTCGTGAGCCGGCTCGCATCGAGAGTTCTCGGGCCTCATCGATACCAAAGCTCGGATACTCCCGGACATACACATCCGGATTTCCCCGAGGAGCGATTCCCTCTTTTTCTAGCAGGGAAAGAATGGAGTCGATCGTTTGGCCGTTTCCCTGCACCAGCTGCACGTTGCCGACGAGATTCATGCGCCGAAATGCTCAACGCTTTGCGATAATCGCTTTTTTGTACGTATCCAAGTGTTTGAGGGCTTCACCCGTCCCTTTGGCGACGCAATAGGGCGCATCTTTCGCAAGGCGAGCCTTCACACCAGTGCGGCGGAAGACGAGCTCCGGGAGGTTGCGCAGAAGGCTTGAGCCGCCTGTCATCGTGATGCCATTGTCGATAATATCAGCGGCCAATTCCGGTGGAGTTTCTTGCAAGACATCTTTGATGGCTTGTACCATGGTACGCAATTCTTTACCGATGGCGCGCACCACCTCGTTGGTACCGAGCTCGATCGAACGCGGGAGCCCCGTAAGGTGGTCGCGGCCCTTCACGGTCATCATGAGCTCTTCGTCGACGGGAACGGCCGAGCCGATGTGGATCTTAATTTCCTCAGCCATCTTGTCGCCAATGCCGAGATTGAAGGTCTTCTTGATGTAGTCGGCAATCGCATGATCAATGGCATTGCCCGCGCACTTGACCGAAGTAGAAGCGACAATGCCGCCGAGCGAAATGACGGCAACGTCCGTCGTACCACCGCCGATGTCCACAATCATGTGTCCACGCGCCTCGTGAATCGGGATGCCAGCGCCGATCGCCGCCAGGATTGGCTCTTTTACGACGTATGCCTCGCGCGCACCCGCTTTCGTTGCGGCCTCAACGACAGCGCGGCGCTCCGTCGATGTGACACCGGCAGGAACTGACACCATTACTTCAGGTTTGAAAAGATTCCATTTTCCGAGCGACTTGCGGATGTAGTAGCGGAGCATCGCTTCGGTCACGCGATAATCGGCGATAACACCGTCCTTCATTGGGCGATACGCGATAATTTCGTCAGGGGTTCGGCCCACCATTTCTTTCGCCTCGTTGCCGATCGCGAGGATCTTGTTGTCGCCATGCGAAACAGCAACAACCGAAGGCTCGTTCAAAACGATGCCGGTGCCCGGGACGAAGACCAGAACGGTCGTGGTACCAAGATCGATACCGAGTTTCGGAGAAAACGAATAGGTCATAGCTCGGGCATTGTAGCGTGCTTACCCGCTTTCACAAACGTGTTGACAGCAATAAACGACAGCAGTAGTATCCGAAGCAGCTCAATTCACCAATTCGGCTTCCCCAACGCCCCCCCTGATGGAGGCCGAATACCCAGAGGCCACGCTTTTCCCCCAAGAGCGTGGCCTCATTTTTTTACATACGGTCTTGCTGCCTGCTTGCCGTGCGAGGCGTAACCTTCCCCGCTTTACCTTTCTCTCTAGGATCTGACGAGTCTGTCTCGTGCTTTTTGGGATTGATCTCCCACCAGAATTTCTTCGAAAAGTTCTGTGAGTCGTCGCAGACTCGTTTGAGATAGTACAAATCTTTGGTGGGAATTTTTTCAAGCAATTTCCCCATTCGAGACATGGTTATCTTGGGATAGTTATCACGCATGCGCTGCGCGTTGAGTCGCTGACAAAAATACTTCATGAGTTCGCCGCGCTCTGTCTCTTTCGACTTCGAAAGTGTACGTTTGATGTGATCCTTGATGTGTTCCACCTACCCATTGTAGCAAAAGTCGAAATCTGCTATGGTGCAGGTCCGTTGCCTCGCCCCTTGGTACCGCCGCACCGAGGGTGTGAGGCGGGTCGGCGAGAGATGGCGCAATGGTCTCTCGTGCAGCCGCTCTCGCCGGCCCACATATTGCTCTTAGAGCCGCCCATGCGGCTCTTCTTTTTTTGCTATAGTTCCGCTATGCGAGAAATCATACCCAAGGAGCACAACCCCGCACTTCGAAAAACGGCCCAACCGCTGTCGCCTGAAGCTATCGTAAGCGATGAGATTCGCGACCTTATTGCACAAATGCAGGCTTTGCTCGCAAAGGAGAAATACGGCGTTGCCTTGGCGGCACCACAGGTGGGCGAAGCGATACGGCTTTTTATTGTTTCAGGAAAGGCGATCGCGCGGGACTCGAGAAACGCTCCTGATGAGCCGGAAAGCGAAAATGAAGTTGACGAGTCGGACGACGAGTCCTCGATTCCGGATCAGGTGTATATCAATCCCGAACTCATCAAGCTGTCGCGCAAACGCGTCGGCAAACACGAAGGCTGTCTTTCGATACGCGGCAAGTGGGGCATCGTTCCCCGAGCCGAGAAAGCAACCATTCGCGCATACGACGAGGAGGGCCGGCGTTTTACTCGAGGTGCTTCGGGATTTTTGGCACACGTATTCCAGCATGAGATGGATCACCTCGACGGCGTCCTGTATATCGACAAGGCGACGGAACTGTACGACGATGAACCGGACGATGAAAACTAACCCTCGCTTTGTATTTTTTGGTACCGCGCCGCTTGCCTCCGGTGTCCTTTCGGAACTCGCGCAAGCTGGTTTTGTGCCGGAGCGAATCGTGGAATCCGCCAAAATACAGCCCGAATTCGTCGATGAGCTCTCGAAAGAATCTTGGGATGTTTTCGTTGTCGCTTCGTTCGGCAAAATCTTGCCCAAGCGGCTCATAGAACTCCCGAAACACGGCACACTCAACGTGCATCCTTCCCTTTTGCCAAGACTGCGCGGTGCTTCACCTATGCGCTCAGCGATACTTACCGACGAGCGCGAGACCGGCGTATCGGTCATGCTTTTGGATGAACAAATGGATCACGGCCCGCTCCTCGCTCAAAAAAAGATCCTCGTTGAGCCTTGGCCGCCGCGCGGACGGGAACTCGACGAACGATTAGCCCACGAGGGTGGCAAATTACTCGCGCAAGTACTGCCGCTTTGGATAGAAGGCGCAATCCAACCACAGGAGCAAAATCACGATCTCGCAACCTACTGTGTGAGATTCTCGAAAGAAGACGGTTTGCTGGACCTCAATGACGATCCGCATAAAAACCTCTTGAAGATTCGGGCTTTTGACGGCTGGCCGGGAACGTACGCGTTTTTTGAACGTTCAGGCAAAAAGATCCGCGTACAAATTCTCGACGCGCACATCAAAGACAACGCTCTTGCGATCGATCTCGTGAAGCCAGAGGGCAAACGCGAGATGAGCTACGAAGCCTTTTTAAATTCGGGCGCAAAGCCGCTATAGCCACATCAAGCGCACTTACTCAAGTCGGAGTAAGCGCTTCGCGAGTGCGCCGCCTCGGCGCCACAAGCGGTTGTGCGTCCTCTTTTCCTTGCGAAGCTGCATGAGCAATTCGTCCTTGGCATTGTCGATTGCCGCGTTAACGGAAGGTTCATGGTTGTGAGCAACAAGTCTCGCCGATCCGGGCCGAACGAGCTGAATTTCGGCAAAATACTGATATTCACTGTGCTTATGGTGGCCGGTAGCGCGACCGAGCTCGACCTCCAAACGAGACTGGGTGGCGTCTAGGCCCAGCGACTTTTCAACCTGCGCAAGCTTATCGTCCAAATAATCGGAAACCTCGGGAGTCATCTGATAATCGGTAGTTTTGACTCGTAGATCCATAACGACAGTATACCTGAGAGAATTGCGAGAAACCTGTGAATATGAAAAGCCTCCGCGCGTGCGCGGAGGCCTTCGTGAAAGATCAGAATCGCCAGAAGCGGCGTCCTCTGTGCTGGCGTTCGCACGACGTCGTCCGAAAGACTTCGCCGAGGAAATCGATGAGATCCATTTCTTGAGGTTTGAGACACGTCTCGTCCTCAAGCACTTCGAGCTCGACGCGAAAAGTATGAATGTTCGCGTTGCGATTCATTCGCTTGACCTGCAAGAGCCGAACGAAACTGAACGTCAGATCGTCGCCGAGATACCCTTCGTAGATGCCGGGCTGCGCCAGGTTGAGTATCTGATTCTCAAGTGCTTTTGCCTGCATCTCCATAGATTTTCCAGCGTCCTGAGCGACGCTCAGAGCGTTCAGTAGAGCCTGAAGTTCCTTTGCGGTCGGCAATGCATCCTTATCGTGAGAATCGAGACTTGCGAGTGTAGCACTAGGCATCAATAGGTACCTTTCGTTGTTGCCTCTGTTTACTATACTTTCTACAGCGCCGTTTATTTCAAATCGATGGTGTGGACGGCAATTATCCGCATATCCGCAGCTGACCGAATTGCCCTGCGATTTTTTTCGGCTATACTCTCCCCTACATTCCCCGGTGGCGCAACGGTAGCGCAGCTCCCTGTTAAGGAGTTGGTTGTAGGTTCGAATCCTACCCGGGGAGCAAACTTGACAAGATAGATTACGTATTCTACAATTACATTTACGAGATCTTTCAAGTCTACTGGAGGTAGCAATGGACATATCCATCTTCCTGAAATACCCCGGATATAGGAAGGGACTTCGCCTTGTCATCACGGATACGAACAGCTGGCATTTCGTCTACAACACGGAGCGGAAAGAGGGGGACGAATTTTTTGATGGCGGCCATGCATCGCTCTGTGCACTTCTCAATCGATTCAGGGAAGTATTCGGGCAAGCGTTGGGTGATGAATGGTATTGTCATGTCGTCCAGCAACTATTCCGCTATCACGTGCGAAAGGTACGACAGAAAAGAGCACGCGCGTGATCGTCGACCCGCCCACGGAGCCGCTCGGCCTCGGTTGGGCGGTTTTTTTATGTTAATTTCAGTACCTGCAATTCATCGAATGCTTTTATCCAATCCACGGTTCTGAACTTGTCCAACGAAGGGAGCATATTTGACACTACTTATAATACGTGTTATTTTTAATTTGGAAAGGAGGTGATGTAAGTGAAAAAGAATCTTGCTGAAGTTTTGCAGCAGGACGATGTGCAATCTGAGCTTCTGTTTCATCAAGGATGCTCCGTGTACTACGCGGGCAATAAACAAGAAGCTATTCGGCTCTTTGAAGAGTCGTTGAAACTTTGTCCTGATAACCAAAACGCGAAAAGTGCACTGGAACAACTAAAAAAATAAATCACATCACTACATGCGATGAGGAAATCCTTCGTCTGGCCGACCGTAAATCCGGCAAACGGCCTGAAGGGCACCACCTATGAGTGGCTATGGCAACCCATCGTAATTTCTTTCCAACCTCGTCATCTGACGAGGTTTACTGTTTTATGAGAAATCTGGAATGCGAAAATAGTAATCTAAATTGATGATACGGGTTCTAACGTCGTCAAAGATACGGAGCAAGTGTTTTTAAATCTCAATTGTGTAGTTTATTTTTGATGTCAATTACGGCTTCAAGTCGCGTCTAGCTATCTATGGATGTATCTCTTCGCTATTTGGGCGTTTTTTTCCGCAGCTTTCGAGACGTACTACAACAACTCGATGTACAAGTAGGTTCCATTCCTGGTTTACAATACAGAGATGAAAACTCACGTGCACCCGCATCAGCGCAATCGCTCCGAACCGTTTCCTTCGGACAACTTCTGGCTTTGGCTGCTTGATGGCATCGTCATGGTTGCCGGAGTGCTTGGGCCGCTGTGCACGTTACCGCAAGTTGTAATTATTTACGGAAGCCATCATGCAGCGGGCGTTTCAGTATTGACTTGGGGTCTTTATGCTATTTTGGACGTCCCGTGGATTCTGTACGGGCTGGCGCATCGACAAAAGCCTATTCTCTATAGCTACCTTTTGTGGTGCACATTTAACTCTCTCGTCGCAATCGGTGCGATTCTGTACTCGTAAGACTAAAAGATAAGGCGGGAGCATTGCTCCCGCCTTGGTTGTGAACGTCCACGCTGGCCGATTACTGGTTCTGCGCCGTATGATCGTTGTGATCGATCGAACTGTAGCCGGTGACGACGCCGCTGAAGCAGCCGTAACCGTTGCAGCAGGAGCACGGGCCGCCGGGATATGTGGGAAAGCCGTAGTAACACGAGCCGATGTTGGTCGAGCAGATCCAGGCTGTCTTGTCGTTGGGATCCACCCGCTTGGGGACGGGCGTAAAATTGCGCGTCTCCGACGGCGTGAAGTTCGCCTTGATCAAGGACCCTGCTTGAGCCGAAGCCGGACCGAACGCAAACGTCGCGGCAATCAAACAAAGAACTGTCGCCCTTCTCATTTCAGAACTCCTTATTGCCTTGAATGCGGACAATTCCGCACCCAGCGATCGTAAAGTACGTTTTATCTAAAAAAAGTCAATACCGTCTTTGTGGACAAAATCAACGAGTAGGTTAGTCTCTTGGACGGTTGCACCTTACCAATGGAGGTTTCTGTGCACGCATTTCGTTGGCTCTTTCTCTCGTGCGTACTTATGCTCGGCGGCTGTCTCCAATCTGAAGAGCGGCCGTTCTCTACCCAAGCCGGCGACGCCGTCCAAGCGGCCGGAAAATATAGTTGCAAAAACAACACAAAGATACAGTGGCTGATTCAGCTGGAGTCAAACAAGCAGTATCAGTACGTCTGGATCCACGAAGGCGACACTTCGGCGGTCCCGATCACGTTCCACGCAACCGGAAGCGACGGCGTATACCTCGCTTCCGCGGCAAGTGCGAATACACCAGGTGAAATGTTCGCGCTCGTTAAGATTAAGCAGTCGCAAGTATCCTTCTTCTTGTTGCTCGAGGAGCAGTACAGCGGCGTTCAGCAGCTCGCGGCTCAGTACAACGTGAAGGTGGATACGAAGAACTCCTGGTCCTTCGTGCGCGGCGCCTTGAGTGATCAACGCTTGTTCCTCATGGCACTTTCGCACAACGAAAGCCTATGGACCTTCATGGACAAATGCGTTTTGGCGAGTCCGACCGAGTAGCCACCTAACGAGCCTGTCGCCATAGGCCATACTTGCTCATTAGAATAAGAACAGCCCCTCCCGGGGCTGTTTTGCTACGGTATACTTTACCCATGAACGCGAAACCTCTCGTTTGGATCGGTCTCACGGTCGGATCAACGCTCGGCAGCATGATCCCTCTTTTGTGGGGTGCAGGCGAGCTCTCTTTCTCCAGTATTTTTCTCGGCGGCGTCGGCGGCGTTGCGGGAATACTTCTCGGTTACAAATATTCCGATTTCTAACAAAACGCCGTGTTTTCCAGAGACCAGAGAGTAGTCAAATCGAATCTAGTGAGTGTTATGTGAATATGTCGCCGTATTCTTCCAGAAAATCGCGTGCTATCATCCCGCCATGCTTAGCTTGGTGCAGGCTGTCGTTCTTGGCGTACTCCAAGGAGTAACGGAGCTCTTTCCGATTTCAAGCCTTGGACATAGCGTTCTCTTGCCGCATCTCTTCAGTTGGCACATCGATCAAACGAATCCACAATTCCTTGCCTTTCTCGTGGCCACACACTTCGGTACGGCACTCGTCCTGCTTATGTTCTTTTGGCAGGACTGGCTAAAGATTATTTCCGGTATTTTTCGCTCACTCTACCAGCGCGAAGTACGCGAAGACGATACCTACGCAAAAATCGGTTGGCTCTTGGTAACCGGAACCATACCCGCCGGCATTCTCGGCATTCTCCTCCAAACACAACTTCAAGCGCTTTTCGGTTCAGCGCTTCTCGTTGCGGCAGCGCTTGCCGGCAACGGCGTGATGCTGTTTGTCGCGGAGAGACTACGCGCCCGCACTACCCAGGAAGCGTCGCACGACGATGCGATCGCTAAACTTTCTTATACGCAGGCCCTTGGCGTGGGCGCCGCACAGGCTATAGCGCTTATTCCAGGATTTTCTCGGACGGGCGCCGCGATCGCCGGCGGTCTTTTGGCGGGCCTCTCACACGAAAACGCGGCCCGCTTCGGCTTTCTTCTCGCAACACCGATTATCTTTGCCGCCGCAGTCTTAAATGCCCCGCAATTGATTTATGGAGGTTCAGATTTCATCAAAACCACTCTTCTGGGGGCGTGCTGCGCCGCGATCGCGGCTTACATCTCGGTTCGTTTTCTAACCGAGTATTTCAAGACAAAAACACTCACCCCCTTTGCTGTCTATTGCTTTCTTGCGGGAGTAGCCGCGTGTATCGCGCTTGTGCGTTAAGCGCGTTTAGGGCCCGAGGTAAACCAGGCAACCACCAGTAGCGCAAGGCCGAGAATCAGGCTTGCCAATCCATGCTTAAAGTGAGCCACCAATACACCGGCCTCATAGCCGGGCATAAAGGTTGCGAGCGATCCTGCCGGTGTCATCCAGTAATAGATAGCAACGGCAATAAAAACGATACCGAGGACTGCCGAACCCCAAACAAAAGTCTTGTTCATAAAGCGATAATACCACGCAGTGCACCGTTTTTTGCGGTTTTCCACAAGAAAGGAACATTTCCGTACCCCGACCGCAAGAACCCGAAATATGCCTGCGTGGTACCATGCCTCTATGGCCAAAGAGACCCCGCGGCAGACTAATCCCCTACGTGTACCCCCGCATGATATTGAAATGGAGAAAGCGCTGCTCGGCGCCTTGATGCTCTCGCAAAACGCGATGTACGAAACGGCAGATCTGGTTAGTCCAGATTCCTTTTATTCAGGTAAACATAGAACGATTTATTCGGCGATGCTCGCCCTCCACGTAAAGAACGATCCGGTAGACGTTGTTGCAGTCACCAGCAAACTGAAAGAGCGCCAGGAACTCAAAGACGTCGGCGGCGCGGTATATCTCACTGAGATCGTCAACGCAGCCGCGTCACCAGGCAGCGCAAAGCACTACGCCGAAGTGGTGCAAAGCAAGTATGTATTTCGCACGCTGATTGAGGCGTCGCAAACAATCGGTGAGCTTGGCTTCGAGGAGCAGCGGGATGTCGAGGAAGTGCTTGATGAGGCACAGCAGGCGATCTTTGCCGTGACCCAGGCTCCCGGCATGCGCGGTTTCAAGGAGCTCAAGGCAGAACTCGGCGGCGCAATGGAGCGCGTCGAGCAATTGCAAAAACACGACGGCGGCTTGCGCGGTGTACCGACTGGCTTTCAGCAACTCGACAACCTTCTCGCGGGCCTGCAAAAATCCGACCTTATTATTCTTGCGGCTCGACCGAGTATGGGTAAAACAGCGCTCGCGCTCGATATCGCCCGTCTTACGGCAACCAAGCACAACACTCCTGTCGGCATCTTTTCGCTCGAAATGTCCTCGGATCAGCTGGTAGACCGCATGCTCGCCGCACAAGCGGGCGTCAACGCGTGGCGCTTGCGTACCGGCAAGATAAAGAACGACGAGGAATTCGACCGTCTGCAAGACGCGCTCGGTTCCCTTTCCGAAGCACCTATCTTTATCGACGACAAGCCAGCCACCACCGTGCTCGGTATGCGCTCGGCTGCAAGACGTCTGAAGAGCGAGAGAGGCTTGAAACTCATTATCGTAGACTACTTGCAGCTGATTACGCCGACGGCCATGCGCTCGGACACTTCTCTTGTCCAGCAAATCACGGAAATTTCTCGCTCGCTCAAGGCCATGGCGCGCGAACTTGAAGTCCCAGTCCTTGCGCTCTCGCAGCTCTCTCGCGCCGTCGAGCAGCGTGGCGGTCGTCCGCGCCTCTCAGACCTTCGCGACTCCGGTTCGATCGAGCAGGATGCCGACGTCGTTATGTTCATCCACCGCGAGGACATGGTGGGCAACCGTGCTGCAAACGAGAAGAACAATATTGCTGAGATTTTAGTCGAGAAACACCGTAACGGCCCTATCGGCAAAGTCGATCTGTTCTTCGATGACGAAAAGACGACCTTCAAGCCGATCGACAAGAGCGACTTTGCCGATTTTGTGACGCAGGGAACCGTCGAGGGCGATGCGCCGTTTTGATTTGATCCATGCCGGACCCTATCGAGCGTCTCACAGCTCTCTTTGAAAAGTTTCCCGGTATCGGGCCGCGCCAAGCGCAACGCTTTGTGCAATTTTTGCTTCGCTCATCCCCTTCGGTGCGACGTGACTTTATTGATTCCGTTCGGGCCCTCGGAGGCGCGGTCCATCAATGCAGTGAATGCATGCGTTTTTTCTCTGGTGATACGCCTATTTGCGGCATTTGCGGCAATCCTTCTCGCAATCATGCATACCTTGCGGTCGTCGCGAGCGACGCGGACCTCTTCGCACTCGAGCGCAGCGGTACCTACAGCGGCATGTATTACGTACTCGGCGGCACGATCTCACTAGCCGGTGAAAAAACCAATGGTTTGCGTCTCAAGCAGCTCCTCGACTCAGTACCAGAGCGCTCTGAACTGCGCGAAGTAATTCTCGCATTCCCCGCCAATCCAGAGGGAGACGCTACCGCTGTGCGCGTTCGTGAAGAAATTAGCAAAGGATATCCCGATCTGCGAGTAACCGCGCTTGGCCGCGGCCTTTCCACGGGTAGCGAGCTTGAGTATGCCGATCCGGAGACTCTGCGTAGCGCGCTAGACAACAGAAAGTAAAACCGCCCTTTGGGGGCGGTTTTTGTAGTTGTTACGGAAGTGCGGTGATCTTCACCTTCGCGTACGGCTGGCGATGACCGCGCTTTTTGGCGTAGCGACTTTTTTCGCGGTAGCGTAAGACGACAACCTTTGCCGCCCTACCCTCCTCGACGAGTTCTGCTGAGACTTTAGCGCCCTCAACGTAAGGCATGCCAACTTTGGTGCTGCTGCCATCGTCAACAAGGAGTACCTTGTCGAACGTGAGCTTGTCACCGACCTTGTGCGCGCCTTTCAATTTTTCGATGCGGTGTACGCTGCCCTCGGTGACGAGGTGCTGCTTACCGCCCGTTTCGATGATCGCTATCTTTGCCATGTTCGCGGAACTATAACCCATGAGGCGAATTGATGCAATATCCCCTTAGGTTTAGGCCTCTTTTAGTCGTTTGCCGAGATCGGGCGCTCCAAAAGGGAGGTTTCAAGCTCTGGGGAAACTCCCGTTATTTTCAGCACATCTTTGTCGATTTTGCCTAGTTCTTTTCGGCCGGCATTGAAATGGTTGACCGTGGTTGATAGCGAATTTCCGAGCTTACTGTAGTACTCCTCGTACGCCTTGAGGTGCCTCGAAAGGCTTTCGACGTTTTTAGCTATATCCTTAGCCGTTTCTTCGATCTTGAAGGCCTTAAATCCGTACAGTACGGACTGCAAGTATGCCGCAAAGGTAGTCGGAGAAACGATGATCACCTTCTTTTCATTATACGCATAATCGATAAGATTGCGGGTATTTACCTTGACCGAGCCGACCTCGTTGATCAGCAAATCGTAGTAGATGGCCTCCGCTGGAATGTACATAAAGGCGAACGGCAACGTCCCATCTTTCGGCCGCACGTATTTTGAGCACTCGTCGATACGAGTCTTGAGATCGTTCTTGAATTGACGTTCGAGCTCTTCGCGCTGCTTTTCATCGACCGCATTGATCAGGCGGGTGTAATTGTCCAAGGAAAATTTCGCATCAATCGGAATCATTCCCTCTTTGGTATTGATGATCGCGTCAACGGTTTCTCCGCCGGGAAATTCATGCTGCATTTTGTACGAGCCCGGTGGCAGAATATTTGAAAGAATAAGCTCCAGAGAAGCCTCACCGAGATTGCCACGCTGTTTTTGATGCGTGAGTATCTTTTCCAGATTTTGCAACTGACCAGCCAAGGTGAACACCTGCTTCGTGGATTCGCGTGTCTCGGAAACGCCGCGCACCACCTCGTTTAGTTGCTGAGAAACTCGATCCGTAATGGCATCGAGCTGCTGCTGGATGGTGCTGATAGTCTTTTGCGATTGATCGGTTTGCAGCCGCATACCTTCGAACATGCGATTGGTTCCCTCTCCTAATTTTGCTTCCAAGCTTCGCTCGAGCTCCTGAATATGCTGCTGCAGCATGAGCATTGATTGAGAATCTTGAGGCGTGCGGCGCTCCCACAAGAGATAGCCAAGGAGGGCTACAATTGCGACCAAGAGGACGAGTGTGAGTACTTCCATGGAACGATTTTAGCACATGCGCCCTTTGTGCGGTCAAAGTGTCGAGCTTACCGACCGGTGGTATACTGCAAGTATGTTGACCCAGCAGATTCGCGAAGATTTAAAGGAGGCGATGAAGGCAAAAGACCAGGTTCGTGTAGATACGCTCCGCGGAGCGCTCGCAGCGTTCACCAACGAACTAGTCGCAAAGGGCAAAAAGCCTACCGAAGAAGTCTCCGACCAAGATGTTGTGACGGTCCTAAAAAGACTCGGAAAACAGCGAAAAGAAGCCGCCGAAGTCTATGAGAAAGGCGGCCGCCAGGAACTCGCCGTGAAAGAACTCGCTGAATTGAAGATCATAGAACACTACCTGCCGCAAACAGCTTCCCGAGAAGAGATCGAAAAGGTTGCTCGCGCAAAAAAGGAAGAGTTGGGCGTTATGGATAGCTCTGGCGCGGGCAAGCTTACCGGCGCAGTTATGAAGGAATTTGCCGGAGGAGCCGATGGAAACGACGTCAAAGAGGTCGTACAGTCGCTTTTTTAGTTTTTAGAGGACTTGATAGCATAGAGATTTCATGTCAAAATTCGAATCAGCAAAGAAGGGATTCGAAATGGCCAAAAAGAAGGAGCGTCCAGCGTGGGTTGAGAAAGCTGTCGTGACCGACGATCTCGAGGCGCTTCGCTTTGCAGCGAAAAAGTCGCACGAGGCGCAAGCGAAAAAGAAGGATCAGCTTGCGGAAGCGGAGCAGTTTTACCGCGAACGCGCTGTTACTCGCGAGAATGAGGAGGCGGCACGCAGCGCCGAGATTGATCGGGAGCACCTTGTTCCTCTCGATACCGATACCGAAGCAACACAGGAGGCATAAGTGTCGAGATCACAAAAGCGCGCGGTTTTGACCGCTGTTGAAGTTGAAAATCCCATTACCAGCACGGAGATCGATGCCGCGCTCGCGTATGCGGATGCCGAGTATGCGGAAGAACTCAACGTCGATATGCTGCGAATTTTGTTCAATACGATTCAATCGCAGCGAGAGCTCGGCATCAAGCTCGAGCTTCTCGTCGACAACATCATGCGACTAAACGTTCTTGAGTCTCGCAACAAACGAATCGCGTACAAGGGCGCAATTATGAAGGCCTACAACCAGCGTAACCAGGTAAAACTGGCCGCAAACAAAGAGAAAGAAGCGATGGGACTATCGGTTGCTCCCGCGGTCAAGCAAACACAGCACCCCGTCGATTTCTTGGACGGTGAACAACGAATCCTTTTTTAATTCCCCGCGCGAGGACATTGCTCCTCGCGCGTTTCTTTTTAGTAGGCCTCGAGGCGAATCTTGTGCGAAAAGTATGCGGCAGCACCCGCCACAACCGCCGCAACGATGAGCGAAAGCGCAAGCACGACCGATACAGGCATCGTAAAGAGGAGTGCTCCGGCAAAGACGCACATAAGCAGCCGTCCAAGACCCATGCCGATTTCCTGCAGCGCGGTATATTCGTCGATATACGAACCTCCGTCAGCCGCGTGCTCGCGCGAAACGAACTCGGCCACGCTCGCAGGGGCGCTCACAAATGAATACGAATCGGCAACGACGATCATAAGCGGCGAACCGGCGATGAGACGCAAAATCCAACCGGAGACAGCAACTGCAATCTCAAGCGGCATCGAATCGCGAACGTCCCAAATTCGCAGCGCGTCTCGGTAGGTCTTTCGAAGCGCAAGTAGCACCAGCAGCGACACGCTCATTATGAGTCCAAACACAAAATATGAGCGACCCACAATCAAAAATACCGTAAGCGGCCACAGGAGCATAAGCGTGACACTCTCCATCCCCCAAAGCACCGATCGCAGGGCAAGCGTTTGATACCGCTCTTCAAAGAGTTTTGTAAATGTTTCCACGTATCCCCACCGGAACGGCTCGCCCAAATCTTCGAGAAAAAATATTGGAATAACCGAAAGGAGCATTAGCCCTGCCGCCCCAAAGAGAAGGCGAAATACCGAGAGGTTTACGCTGATAAGCGTAACGCCGGCAAAGGCGGGCAGGAGTGCCAAAAGAATTTCGTAGTATAGTGCCGTTTTTTTCGACTGTCCGGCACTCTGCAGACGATATGGAATCCAATAGAGCGCGCGATAGGACCCCAGTAATATACCGAAAAGCGCGAGCCCCCAGCCAAGGGGCGAAGCGAAGTACCCGGCCATTGTCGCGCCCAATGCGGCGAAGGCGAGCGCCGAGAGAAGAGCGCCAAACACCATCGACCGACGGAGTCCATGCCGCAGGTGCGCTGCGGAAAGCGGTGTTGCGATAATAACAACGATTTGCGAAAGCGCGTACACCACAAGCGAAACGAAGAAGGCGCTTGCGATACTGCCAGAAAAGGTCAGGGCGAATACGAATACGAAAATCCACGCGAACGTCGAGACGAGCGAAAAGCCCGCGCGCAGCAGTATGCGGTGGGTGTGGAGAATGCGTTGCTGGCTCCGTAACTCTGGTGTCATGTTACGACTCCCAAGGACCGCTCGGCGCGGCAGCGCTTTTGCGCAAGTGTGATGAAAGAAGCGGCAAGAGTACGATCAGTACATACAAGCTCCAGGCTTGCCACTGCTGGTACCATCCCCAACCCTGCAGCGGTACGACATAGATACCATCCAGCGCGGCAGCTATAACGGCCCAGCCGATCGAATACGGCAGCATGTCTTTCCAGTTGCGGAATTTGAGCTGCGAACCGGCCCAGAGGCAGGCGATCAGCAATACTAGAAAATAAAAAAGATACGCACCGAAGTTGTTCATCCAACCGTAGATACTATTCCCTGCCCACACAAGAAAAACGATCGCGTAAATCGCGACCCCCCACCCAATGCGTCGGCCAAGATCCATGCCTCTATTATGAACGATGCTTTGCTCTACGATTCGCAAAAATGTGGATAGGAAATCTTACAAGTGAATTTGCAGTTTCTGTTCTTCGCGTGAGCGCTGGGTGGATGACGTACTGAAACCAACCGTGGAATTCTCCGAGGTCGAGGTACCTTGCGACGCTGCCGTATACGCGTCGGATGTCGTCGCGTCCGGTATTTCAATTCCAGCGGATTCTCCTAATTGCGCGCTGATCGAAAGATTGAGTTGGGCCGCATGCGCGTTTACGGTTGCCGCCTGGAGGTTTTCGAGTGCCGCGATGTAATTACCTTGATTGAAATTCTGACGACCGGAGTCGAGCTCTTGCTGCGCTTGCGCAACCTGTATCCCTGCCGGGCTCGTAGAGGCAACCGGTGCATGCTGCGCGTTGGACGCGGCTTCAGTTACTTGGCTCACAGCAACAGTAAGCGCGCTTTGCGCCGCGCTTTGCGCTTGCTGGGTATCTGCTTGAGCCGCCGCCATATCCATACTCGCGCGGGCGGTATTGAGCGACAACGTGCGCTCCTGGACACTCGAGAGAATCGGCTGCAATGCAGGCGCAGCTTCCGGCACCGCGCTTGCAATCTCGTTCATAACCTGCGTGTTGGCGGCCAGCGTCGCTTCCATAGTGGACGCGAGTGCGGCAACGGTTGCTGCATTTTGAGTGGACGTCGCGAGCTCCGCGACATTGGCATCAAAGCCTTCGGCAGCCTGATTGAGACCTCCGGCGATAGCACTTGCCGCGGCGGGGGTTAATTTATTTTGCGCCGCCAATCGTTCAGCTTCAGAAAGACGGATTGCAGCCAGTTGAGCATTCCAGTTGGCTTTGGCTTCCGGCGAAGTTGCGAATGCGCCCATAAGAGGCTCTTCGATATTTACCTTGATTCCATAGAGCGGATCCCCGGGAAGTGCGTTTTGTGCGGCAAAGGCGGTACCGGAACCGGTTATCAAGATAAGGCCAAGCGTCGCCGTCGCGAACTGGAAGCGCGGGTTGAAAACAACCGCCTCAAAGCCGTCTAGAAAACGGAGCAGTAAAGGCGCTCGCGCGGGGTGTTGACGCATAAAAACGCGCAATTCTTCACGAATAGCAGCCTTTTCATGCTCAAAGAGGCCTGCGAATTGGTCTTGGGATTCATTAGTCATACATGTTCATAGTCGTAGACGATTGTATATGACATTGATTACATACAAAAACGCCAGCCCGAAGGCTGGCGCTTTTGTTGCGTAAAGGGGGTTTACCAGCGACCGCCACCGCGGTTTCCACCGCTGTAGCCGCCACCACGGTTCCCGCCGCCGCTGTAACCGCCGTTGTTTCGCGGGCGCTCTTCCATCGGGCGCGCTTCGTTGACCGTAAGCGTGCGTCCGCCGAAATCCTTCCCGTTCCACTGGTCGATTGCTTTCTGGGCCTCTTCATCCGTCGACATTTCGACGAAACCGAAGCCCTTAGAGCGGCCGCTCATGCGATCCATGATGATGGTCGCAGAGGTAACGGAACCGGCTCCAGCGAAAGCGTCGCGGAGTTCGTCCTCCGTAGTAGAGTACGGAAGGCCTCCGACATACAACTTCTTTGCCATGTGACTTTTCTGTTGCCTTACTAAAAAATGTAACCAACCTTTCCCTGCCTCTTGGTTATTACCCCCTTACGCATGGAAACTTACATTCGCTGCAATGATGCAGCCTGCGCTGGAATTGTCAAGCCGCGCCGGAGGCGGCTTCAGCTTTTGGGCGGTTCATCATTTTGGTTAGTCGAGCCATCCCGCGATGGATACGGACAGATACAACATTCTCCGAAACGCCGAGTTCTCGCGCGATTTCTTTCGGCGTCATTTCATCAATAAAACGCATCCTGATTGCGGTTTGATAAATATCCTCAAGTGATTTAAGCATCGCGAGCGCCTCGCGAGCCTGCGGTATTTCGGCAGGGTCCTTGAGCGTCTCATCTTGAGGTTCGAAGCCGTCTTCTTCCATCAACTTATCGAGCGACGAAGATTTCTTTTTGCGTGACGCGTCGACAATGAGGTTATTCGCGACACGGTAAAGGAACGCGCGCATATACTCGATTTCTT
This sequence comes from Minisyncoccota bacterium, assembly GCA_031291875.1. GTDB lineage: Bacteria > Patescibacteriota > Minisyncoccia > Phycocordibacterales > UBA2100 > UBA10103. The sequence continues at coordinate 72,111 of JARLIE010000165.1, forward strand.
TACCTTGCGAGAGATACAACCAGGCTCGCGAAAACGTTTCCTGCACCAAATCGATCGCGACTTCCCTGTCGCGGACACGAAGCTGAACATGGCGCAAGAGCGCGTCCGAGTGTTGATCGTACGCTGCGAGGTACTCTGCCTCGAGCTTTAACCGCCATTTTTCTGAACGTGTAGATACGGCCATAGATATAGTTAGCTCACCTGGACCACCCCGGCCCGTCTCATGAACGATGCTCTCTGTAGCATGTAGTATAGATGAAGACTCATTATGTAGCTCAACTTGGCCCATATGGAGCTTTTTTGCAAGTAATTGCCGGCAAAACTCAAAAGAAGAACGACCGCGCCATGCGACGCGGTCGTTAAGTGGTGATGAACGTTCAAGCAGCCTCCACGGACCGAACTTGCTCGTGTTCGCTTAAGCGTTGAATCAGTTCACGGAAGGGATGCGCTTCCGTGGCATCGAAGAAATTATCGAGATATCCAAGTCCCAATTGATGTGCGTTGAAGACAACGTACGGATCGGCTCTGTAACGCAATCCCTCGCGAAACAACTCCATCACGTATGCGATCGAAGTTCCGAACCGAACGGCCGGAAAGTGACAGCGCTTCAGGCACAACCGCATGAGGTGTTCCATATGCGGCTCGCCCGGCTCAACGAGGTAGGCCAATTGCGTCAATGCGCAATTTGATAGTGGATTCACTTGCCCTTTCTCTTCGTCTTCCGGAGCTTCCAGAAGCGGCAGAAATCGCTGGCGAGCGAGATCGTAGCCCCTGGAACTCGATGCGACGACTTCGACGATCGGCTCTGCAGTTACTCTTTCGATGGTCACGGCTGGTCTCCCTTCTTATCTAAAGAACACGCCCTTCCTTGGGCTTCTGAGACCCCTGCTAGGCTGGCATTGTAAGGAGATCGCGCCTTCTTTCAAGTCGTTTTATGGCTTTGCAAGATGTGTATATGTGGATTTGCTGTGGATAATCAACTTCATGAATGACAAATCGCGCCAATACACACGGTTTTAAACGCAACAAGTTCCGTATACATGAAATGTCGGTTATGCTATTCTCCGCATGTTCCGCAAGCGTTTTTCGGGCCAGTAGTTCAGTGGTAGAACGTCTCATTTGCAATGAGAAGGTCAGGGGTCCGATTCCCCTCTGGTCCACAAAGTCCAGAAAATAGAGAAATAAAAAAGAGGCGACACGCAGTCGCCTCTTTTGTGGTTTGGCAGTACTTTTCAGGAACGTATCCGGTTCCAGTTGCCGAAGCTTCTGTAATCGATGACGTACTCTTCCCCGTCGCGTATATCGCAAAGAGCGATCGGCTCCCCTTTCCAATTGAATCCGATATTGGGTTGATCGGAATGACGAATGAGAAGCACGACGTCCCTTCGGTACCCAGCGACCGGAAATTCGTCGATACGCATCTTTGCCAGCGTGTCTCGAACGTACTCTTGCACGTTCGTGGGCACGTTGAGACTGTTACCGATCAGGTCGGCGGGCACCTTGAACAACTTTAGCTCGAGCGTACGATCGCCAAACGGGCAAGTCCCTTTGGGAACTGCACGAAAGGCGCATTTGCCGATGCCGCGAATCGTTAGATGCTCAGTGATCTGATCGGATGTTGTTGCCAACATTCTCAAGAACTCCATTTTTGAAAATCCCCGCGTAACTTACACCCGTAGCTACAATCTGTAAATAGCGGCGCTAGTTTTCTCTTGCTAGCGAGATCGCGTGCTCCAAAAATTCCGGTACCGAGGAACCAACCGCTTCGAGCATATGAGGAAACGCCGCACCTTCGTATAAACCTGGCAAGCTCGTGACTTCTAGTAGGTACGCTTTTCCGTGAGAGAGGATGAAATCCGAACGGGAAAAATGCGAAAGATTGAGAGCTCGGTGCGCTGCCCGTGCTGCGAATTCCAATGCCTGCTTTTCATCGCTACTAAATCGACTCGGTACGACGTGGCGCACCAACCCTGCGCGGCGCGTTTCTTCGTCGATGAACGATTTGCCTTCAGGCTTAAGCATGTGTGCCGGCGGAAGGGCGTAGAGCTCTTGTCCGCGGAAGCGTTCGATGACACCCACGCGAGCGTTTTCACCGGGAATGAATTCCTGCACCAGTGCAGTGCCAAACCTGTCCAAAACGTCGCCGAGCACATCGGGAAGCTCGATGATTGTTGTCGCAAGCATGATCCCTCGCGAAGAGCCCTCGAGTGGCGGCTTCACAATATACGGTGGACCGAAGTTCTGAAAAACAGCGCGGGCCATTTGTGCTGTTGTCGCATCGCGCCTAAGCGTGAACAGCATACTTTTGGGGACGGAAATACCGGCTTCTTTCGCAAGCTCCATGGTTCTCGCTTTGTTGTGCGAGAGCGATGCCGCGAGCGGGCGCGAACCTGCGTAAGCGATTCCATGCCGTTCAAGTATTCGCTGCACCGTGCCATCTTCGCCGATACCACCATGCAAAGCATTTAAAACGACGTCGATCTGCGCGAGGATTCGTGAAGGTTCCGCGGGAATTCCACGTAGGTGCCAAAACCCACGTTTGTCGATGAAGATGTCCCGCGTTTCGTACTTCTCTTCCGGAAGGGCAGAAAGCATCATTGCGCCTGTTTTAAGCGAAGCATCGTATTCGCTAGACGTCCCGCCGCGAAGTAC
>JARLIE010000166.1 GCA_031291875.1 Minisyncoccota bacterium
CGTCGAACCTGGCCATTGTTTTGAGTGGGCCTGGCTGATGGAAAGGCTCGCGCTTTGGGGCTTGACCGGCGCGTCGCAGACTTCGGACGGTCTCGTTGGATTCGCGCGTGCGTATGGGCTGGATTCGGGCCGTGGCGTGGCAGTCAATGAGACCCTTACGAATGGCGAGATCCGAAACGCCGACGCGCGCCTCTGGCCTCAAACCGAGCGGCTTAAAGCGGCGCTCGCGCGGTTTCGCCGAACGCGACAGCCGCTCGAGATTGACGAAGCCAAGGCGGCTTTCGCCGGACTTTTTCTTTATCTCGACAATCCGCAGCCCGGCCTCTGGCGCGACAAGCTTCGAAGCTCCGGCTCCTGGATCGACGAGCCGGCGCCGGGCAGTTCGCTCTACCATATCACCTGCGCGATCGCGGAACTGTGCGATACAGCGGCGAAGCCAGGCGAAACGATACCAAAATGCTGGTAATTTCCTCTCCCGTATAAGGTGCGCTTGTCGTCCTTCCGCTTCCGTTTTCCGTATGGGATGGTGCGGCGCAAAATGGATAGAAACTAATTTGCTTTCTGCGCACCGCTGGTTTCGAGTTTGGCCGAGATTAAGATAAATGCGAGCAATCGGCTGTCGAAGTCGATTTGCCGTGGGAAGGGGACATGATCATCCATGCTGAATTCAATTTGCATCGGCGTCGCTTCGGCACGTGCAGGGCACGTGAGGCGCAGAGTCGCCCTGTTAATTCCGTTAAGTTGGGAGCGAACATTTTCGTCGAGACAACCAACGGAGCGGACATGGAGCAATGGAGCATCCTGCTTATATTCGCGTGTCAGCGTTCCAGGAATCCAAAATTCTAGTTCGAGAACATTTTCGTTTTGTCGCCGAAGAAGAATCGCGCTTTCCGTTCTTGCCCACGGCGGATCGAGACTGGCCTCATTGTAAAAGCCGCGCATATGTGAATAGTTGGTGATACGGAGATCGAATCCAGACGCAAGTTCGTCAATACTTTCGCTTTCTGTGGCAAAAGACGGATAGGGCCTAACATCTTTAATTCTATAAACCGTTCCCGCTTTAGAATGATATAATTTTTCATATTCCATACGATCGAGCGTTTTTCTTATTTCTTCTTTTGCAATATTCTCTGCCGCCTCGTCAGTGACGAGATATTTCTCTTGGATATCATTAAGTGCCTTGCTTTCCCAATGTTCTATGTTCATCAATTTTCGTTCCGAAAACAACGCAAGCACCGGTGCTTTCCACCATCCTGTCCCAAAGATCGTGGCGTCTTTGGGAAGGCTTCGCACCTCCTCCGCGAGTTTCACCAACGCTGCAGTTTGTTCGAAACGCGAGCCGGAGGAACGCTGCAGGCGCTCGCTGCCAGAAGCGACAAGCGCGGCCGCGAGAACCGCGCATATGATGGAGACTGCCCGCGCCACGGTGCGAGAGGGAGAGAGAGTGAAGCCGTCTTTGATTATCGAAGCATGTAAGAAAGCCAAGGCAAATATGAGAGCTTGTTGAAGCACGATGCCGTCAAAAACTCGACGCATCCATGCTTGCGACGTCGGCGTAACAAAGATCCACCACACAAAATATAAAGAGGAGACAGAACACATAGAAAATATAATAAATTTCCTATGCGGTGCAATATTACTAATAAATACAATAGCAAATGTTAATAAAATTGGTATTATAATGTATATTATCAACAATGTGTAATTCAAATTAATTATATTACTAAGAATGTGTAAGTGCTCGTTAGCTTTCGATAGCAGGGGCATTACGCCGTGTTGCGTTTGTGCCGCGCCAGATTGCGATCCGATTTGCGATAATTGGAGCTTCCACCAGGAATTGAACGGCATGATCCCGCCAAGGGAAATCAGCCGGAATGTTTCCCACGCAAGGATCGGAGGCGCCAACCCCAATGCCAAGGCACCGATGCGATCGCGCCTGCGCGAATGGAAACGCGGCACCGCTACAATCAGGAAAAGCACTGGCGCGACACAAATGGCGGCGACAACTTTTGTAAGCAACGCCATGGCGAACATCGTGCCGGCACAGGTCAGGCCGAACGTCGGAGTCTTTTTGGAAAGACTGACGGACGAAGCTACCAATCCGCTGAGAAACCAAAAAAGGACAATTAGTTCTCCGTAACCGTTCATTGCAACATCGGAGAATCCGGGCGTAAAACTCAAGAAAATCGCTCCGAGCAACGCTAACCAGAGCGGCGCCGAAAGAGTCACGAATAACCAGATCGCCGCGCCAAAAAAAGCGACGACGTAAACGAGGCTGACGAATTGAGAGGTGAAAACGCTTACGCCTGCCCAACGGAAAATCAACGCGGCGGGCAGAATAAATGGGCCGTCCGTTTGCGCCGGGAATGGGTAGAAAAAATCGTAATAAAACCCATAGCCTGCGCCACGGGCGAGGCTTGCTGCCACATTCAAATTCATGCCGCCGTCAAAAGACGGCGCCACGTTTTGCGCCCACGACATAAAATAGTATATGTTGTATAAAAACAGTACTGTTGATAGCATATATAATACTACTTTAATAATATAACGTCTATTTTTCATTCAAACCAGCCTATTTTAGGCGCCTTGCAGCTTGCGCGGTTACATGTAGTGACGACATTGAGCTATCATTATGGAAATCCATGATACGCATGGGTCGCCTCCGAATTTCTTCGGAAGGCTTTTAGCATCTCTTGGAAATATATACCACCTATCACTTTATGAGCAATACTCAGGCGATAGAAGTCATCACGCTGCGCCGAGGGCCGGCAACCGCCGCCGCTGGTGCGGTGTGCGTGCTGGAAAAAGTTCGGGTTTTCGCCAGCGTTGCGGAGGCGTTGGGCTATCTCAATTTCATTTAGACGAACACGGCGAGCGAGCTTGGCCAGACCAGCCGCGTCGGGGTTCCGCCGAGGCGATGTCTGGCACCGCGTCTACGGTGAAACGTCGCACGTGCGCCACTTTGAAGGTTCTTGCGCATGCACATTACGTCAATGAAAATCAGGCGACTTTGGAATGACCCCTTGCTTTCGCGTGTCGCGCGCAAAAAGCTCACCGTTGATTTCGGGGGGCGCCAGTCGCATGCTCGTTGTATGCTAGGTTGCCAAAGGTCGAATCTGGAATTTCTCCGTCAACATAAAATTCGAAAATAGAATTTCGGAGCCCTCCTAAAATGCCTGAAGCGAAAAGCGATCCTCATGTTGGACATTTCGGGGCCGCGCGTGGCGATTTGAATATTTCCTGTTCGGCTTGCCCCGTTTGTGCGAGCGGCGAATTAAGACCCCTGCGTCATATCGAGGGCGTGGCCTTTTTGCGCTGCGACGGTTGCGGGACAATCCTTGCCGAGCAGGCGTTTCTTGATCGCACGATGGCGGGGGAAGGCC
>JARLIE010000167.1 GCA_031291875.1 Minisyncoccota bacterium
ACCTCCGCTCCTTCAATTGCTGAACAGGCCAGTGATCGAACCGTTGCAATCCTGGCCTGATCGCATCGAGGACCTTTCGAACGACCAACGCTCCGGGATTTCGCTATCGTTACTTCTCTGGAATGACCGGGACAAGCAGATGCGAATCATGCTTTCCGCCGGCGTAAATCACGTGGCGCCCATGGTTTACCGTGTCTTCGTGGCGATCCGCCATCGTCGGTTTGGGGTATTGATATACGTCGACGCCCTGGATTATAAGTCTCAATTTTTCTCCAGCCTCAAAACGGGTGCCGGAGGGCCATATTTCGATCTCGAGCGGCACAAGGGTTCGGTTTTCGATCTTGAGCTCTCGGCGATGGGCAAGTATGGGCTGATACTCGGTCGATTTCGTCTCATCGAGTTCGCGATGTGATGCTCGCAACCAGCCCAATGCGACGGGTCCGTTGTCAAAGTGGGTCCAGAAAGCAAACGGCACTAGATTTCCTGCTAAGTCGAGCTTCTGAATCGCGACGAAGATATCCATGTCGTCCGCCCCGTCCGGGGCCATCCACACCTTCAGCTTCATGTGGCCGATTAACTCCGTCGATTTTTCGAACGCCAGATCAAATTGCGCGCCATGTGGACCCAGCCCTTCGGACCGGGCGTCGTAGGAGTACGATTGCTCCTCCGGAACGGCTTGGCGCTTGAGCGACCCCGTTTTGACGTCGAGATAAAGCTTCGTATATTGGGTGCGAGAGATCGGCCACTCGTTCTCCGGCTTCATTGCTCCCACATAGAACCTCTCCCGTACCTCGAGTCGCACCTTCGGCCACTGCGTGACCGATGTGGAAATGCTCTTCAAAAAGGAGTCAAAGAACTCCTGCTGACGGCGCACATTTTCCGGTTCGTAAAAGTAGGCCCATTTTTTTCGTCCATGTACTTCGAGCCACTTATCGGTCGAGGCGATTTTCTTGAAGCCCTCGAGCGTTCCCCTCGTATGCAAACCTTGGTCCGTCCAACTCGCAACCACGTAGGCAGGGACATTGATTGTCGAAAAGTCGGCGGCCTTTGAA
>JARLIE010000168.1 GCA_031291875.1 Minisyncoccota bacterium
ACGCCGCCAACGGTGGATGGCCAGTGTTGAACCTCAAGAGGGCTCGCTGCTGCTGGCCATGGTTCGCCTGCTGCTGCTGCTGCTGCTGCTGCTGCTGCTGCTGCTGCTGCTGCTGCTGCTGCTGCTGCTGCTGCTGCTGCTGCTGCTGCTGCTGCTGCTGCTGCCCAGACAGACATCCAACAGCAAGCCCTCAGCGACCGCTTGCCGAAGACAGGTCATCGTCGTCGTGCTTGGTCCCACTCGATGGGCTGCGTCGACTGAGAAGGTTCGGGTGCATCGCTTGACTTCTCCTGATGAATCGCATGACAGAATCAGCAACCGAACTGGAATGAGCATGGGGAGGCCAACTCGTGGGCGCCAGCAACTCGCTTGCCAATGGATTTTGCCCCCCCCCCCCCCCCCCGAGGAAACCCTTTAGGGTTGACGACCCCAGGGGGGTTATTGGCGCGGTGACGGTCGGGTACCCCACTATGCCTGGCAGCTTCAAAAGTGCGGGCCAAAAAAGTGCAACGCTGGCGTTTCGCCAATATTCAACATTAGGATCTGAAAACTTCACCCAACATAGATATGATTATGAAAAAATGCAAGATTGTGTTTGTTTGTCTATATCTCAATTGTATCCAATGAACCATCGCGTAACGGATCGACTTTTGCCAGTGAAAAGAACCTCGTTGCACCGCACCACCACACACCACCAAACACGCCTCGTTTGTGTTGGCGTCGACCCTACGACACCCCACACCCGCCGGTCGGCTTGTCTCATCGTACCAGCACCGCGTATCTGCATCGGCTGTCGTCGGTCCGTCGGTCCGCTGTCGATCCGATCGGCTGTGCCTGCCTCGCGAGGCTCGGCCGTACCAACATCGGCTGATCGCGATCGGCTGTACCAGCATCGGCGCACGGTGTCCGTCGGTCGATCGTGTCTACCGGTCGATCCGCTGCCGATCGCCCGTACCCGCATCGGCGGTGTTCGTCGCTCGTGCCTGGCTGTCGGTCGATCCGCAGTCGATTCGAGCCGATTCGGCTCATACATTTATTGCAATAGGATTGGCGACAACTACAATGTCATTAGAAAATTGAATTTCGACCGGAAAGATAAGAATTCATACAAGATCGACTGGAAAGATAAAAGTTTCGATGAAAAGATAAAACGATCGACTGGAAAGATGAAAGCTCGTGAAAAACTTGGAAAAGCTTGGAAAAGCTCGCGAAAAGCTTGAAAAAGCTCGTGAAAAGCTTGTGAAAAGCGTGGAAAAGCTTCGACAAGCTCGTGAAAAGCTCAAATCATCGGGCGCACATGAGAAAATCATCGGGCGCGCTTGAAAATCATGAGAAAATCATCGGAAACAGCTGGAAAAAGCTTGAAAAAGCTCGGAAACAGCTGGAAAAATCTTGAAAAAGCTCGTCAAAAGCTTGGAATTATCAAGCTAGATTGATAATCAAGCTTCATGATCAATTCAATCATTGTTTTGGTGTGATCCCAGTTAGATATAGTCGCAGGGCCATCGCTGCTTGCATGGTACCGGTATGGCATTGCTGCCTCATGATCTGATTCACTCAATATTGCAATTGGGACTCTGAGGCGCATGACAGACGAATGTTGAACCTCTGGATCACGTCTCTACTATCGTCTCCTGTCGACGCATTGTTCCATAGTCGACTTCGAGTCGAATACTGTCCGTTAGTCGATCGTTGAGTCGATGCATATTAATATTATGCATGGAGTGCAGGTGAGCGAGTCGACGCGCACTGCTTCACTTGCACAAGACGAGACACACCTAGCTTGCAATTGCACAGACGCTCTCGCCAGTCTGAGAAGCGCCTGCCACGTTTGGTTTCGAGTCCGGTGTTCGCACACACCGTCGAGTCAATGCAC
>JARLIE010000169.1 GCA_031291875.1 Minisyncoccota bacterium
AAGTGGTTGGTCGGAGACACAACCAGACGAAGTCGCACTGCAAAGTGCAGCTACGTAAATATCATTGTTTAGCGAGCTGAATTGACTATCAAGATTCAGACTCTTTTTAAAAACATCTGCGGAGAGGGAGGGATTCGAACCCTCGGACCGGTTTCCCGGTCAACACATTAGCAGTGTGTTGCATTCGACCGCTCTGCCACCTCTCCAGTGCGCTCTACCATACCACGAGCGCAAACCGGAATCACGCTTGCGGATATCGGGAAACCCACTTATAAAGCGGCAAGAATCCAGCATGGAGGAATGGAAATGGTAGTCGCGATAGTTGCGAATCTTTGCTTCCTCCTACGGAGGGATCATGTTTTGCTTGCGCGCAAGAAACGCACACTCGGGATCGGGCTTTGGAACGGCTATGGCGGCAAGGTCGAAGGGGGCGAAAGCATACTGGACGGACTCAGTCGCGAAACAGAAGAGGAATCCGGAGTTCAATTGGATCTGACGAGTGTTGAACAGCGCGCGATCGTCCATACGTACCTCGGGACAGTGGCTCAGTTTGAGCTGCACGTATTCACCGCAAGCCGATGGACGGGCACGCCGAGAGAAACGGACGAGCATGGGCCACCGGAGTACTTCCGGTCCATTCACTGCCGCTTGGCGAGATGTTTCCCGCCGATAGGTACTGGCTCGCCAAGATCTTTTTCGACGAGCCGTTCGAAGCCGACGTGTATTTCTCGGAAGACGGAAAGCACGCGGATCATGTCGAGTTCTACGAACGCACCTTTTGAAGGCCCATATACGGGCCTTCTTAATTTTGTATACTTAGCCGCGTGATCATTTGGGAAATTATCAAGTGGCAGTTCAGAGAGCGTCGATCCGAGGCGCAACAAAAACCGTACGTGCCCCAATATGCTCAGCCGGATCTGGAGCGAATCAAAAACCCGGACCCGACAAAGTTGCAGGTGACCTGGGTCGGACACTCGACATTTCTTGTACAGCTTGCGGGAGTGAATCTTTTGACCGATCCGATCTGGGGCAAGCGTGCTTCGCCAGTGGGATGGGCGGGGCCCAAGCGCCAGGCGCGACCGGGGATTCGTTTCGAAGATCTTCCGAAGATAGACGCCGTGCTCGTGAGCCACACGCACTACGACCACCTCGATCGTCCCACTATTTTGAAACTCGGCAAAACGCCGCGCTACTTCGTGCCGGATAAAGTTGGCGCGTGGTTTAAGAACGAAAGCATCCAAAACGTGACAGAGCTTTCATGGTGGAAAAGCGAGAAATTCGGTCCGCTCGAGGTACATGCCGTTCCCGCAAAGCATTGGTCCAAACGCTGGGCGTTTGGCATCGAGGACATGGGGTGGGGCGGGTTTGTTGTCACCTCGCCAGTAGGCAATTTCTACTTTGCGGGCGACACCGGCTACCACCAGGAATATTTCAAGGAGATCGGCAAAAAGTTTCCGCAGATTGATCTTGGCCTCATCCCGATCGGCGCATACCATCCGCAGCAAATTTTCGGGCGCTATCATGTAGACCCACTCGCAGCGCTCGTCATACATCAAGAGGTCGGGGCAAAGCGTTCAATCGGCATGCACTGGGGCGTTTTTAAGTTGACCCAAGAGCCGCTCGACGAGCCGCCGCAACTACTCGCACAAGAGCGAGAAGCGATCGGACTTCCAGACGAAGCGTTCATTGCCTTGAAGTTGGGCGAAACACGCATCTATTGACCAGAGCACCATTTACGCGTAGATTGTCAAGTAGAACACTATCCTGAACATAGGAGAGAAGGATGTTGGAATCGTGCGTTATCAAAAGGTTCGAAGAAGCCGATATTTTGATCGGTGGTGAGCGTCCCTGGGATATTCGTCCGACGCAGGGCAATCTGCAGCGCTTTTGCGCAAACGTCGCGCTGAAGAACTCGCTCGGGCTCGGAGAATCCTACATGCATGGGCTGATCGAGTGCGACGACGTTTCGCTCATGCTTCGAAAGCTGGTGAAGCATCGTCACGATCGGCTCGTGGGGCGAGCGCCGATGATGCGTAATCATTGGCCGAGCAGTCTGCCGGAAGCATGGATCAAATTTCAGCTTCGCGTCTTGCGACGCGACGCCCAAAGCGTGGCCGCTTCCGCCAAATCGATCGGCCACCACTACGACAACGGCAACGGTTTCTACCAGCGGTTGCTAGGGAAGACGGGAGTCTATAGCTGCGGTTTTTTCGAGTACGAAGACGATACGCTCGATCAGGCGCAGAACAACAAGATCCGTCGAGTCGCGCAGAAACTCGATCTAGTGGGTCCCGGCAAGAAACGAGTGCTCGAAATCGGATGCGGATGGGGATACGCCGCGGCGCTTATCGCCGAGATGAATCCTCACGTGACTGTTGTCGGCATCACGATCTCGAAGGAGCAGTACACGCACGCCGTTTCGACCTACGAAAAACTGATCCGGGCCGGGCGCGTCGAGTTCTACTTGATGGACTACCGGAGACTCACCGAGCGGTTTTTAGAACCGTTCGATGCGGTCTACTCGATCGGGATGTTCGAACACGTCGGACCTCGGCACTACTCGGAGTTCGCTCGAATCGTTCGATCCTGTATTGAACATCACCGTCCCTTCGTGCTCCACACTATCGTGGGCAACGGCGGGATCGATCCGTTTATCTGGTACCACATCTTTCCCGGCGGCATCTTGCCGACGGTAACCCAGATAGCGAAAGCGTTCGGCCGGTACTTCGAGATCGAGCATGGAGAAAACCTTGGTCCGCATTACGCGCTCACGCTTCGTGCGTGGCGAAAGAACCTGCGGTCCGCTTGGGGTGAACTGCTTACACTTGGTCACGCGAAGGAGTTCCTGCGCATGTACGAGTTCTATCTCGCCGCATGCGAAGCTGCGTTCGCGGAGCGCCAGGTCCATCTCTGGCAATTCGCGTTCTCCGTGGGTGGACTTCCTCGAGGCCTGCCCTGGAATCTTCCCATCCCATATTCCATGCCGAAACAGCTCGACTGATCTTTCAAGAGAAGCTCCGCAACGGCGGGGCTTCTTTTTTATGCACGGGCAAGGGCAAGGAGGGAAACTACTGCACCCGCTTTTCGTAGTGGTGCAGCGGCGCTCTTGAGGGTCGCGCCGGTTGTTGCGACGTCGTCGATCAGGAGTACCTGCGAGCGCGTGAGGTCGACGCCTTGCGGCACCTCGAACGCGTTTTGCATATTTCGCAAACGCTCCGCGCGATGCAGGGTGGTTTGTGCGCGGGTCGCGCGGGTGCGGATAAGCGTTTGCGGTGCCAATCTCGAAATCGTTCCGTCGCGAAACTCCTTTGGTAGCGCCTTAAGCACGATTTCTATCTGATTAAACCCGCGTTCCCGCCGACGCGATCGATGCAGCGCAACAGGGACCAGCAAAACTTCCCGTGCGGAAAATTGTTTCAGGGTCGCGATCTCTTCCTGGAGGTAGTCGGCGAGTGCCGCGGCGGCGAGGGCAGCAGCTGCGCCCGAGCCGTCATACTTGAGCGCTCGGATAAGGTCGCGTGTTGCCGGATCCCGATACTCCATAATGGTCGTAATCTGTACATCGAGAAGTTCGTGAACGGTCGGCGCGAGCAAAATGTCCTCAAGGCTGCGCGTTCGGGTGCGGGCTGAGCGCTCTTTAGGCGGGAGAACCGCGTCGAACGCGGCATACCAAATCAACCGTACGACCCCAAGTACGTTCATTCATATATTGTACCGCTGAGCATGCTAGACTTTTGCCATGACAGAATTGGCACAGAAGAAATGCGTCGCTTGCGAGGGCAATGTGGCCCCGTTCAATAGGGAAGAGGCGCAGGTCTTGTTGAAGCAGCTACATGCCTGGACCCTTAGCGGCGATGCTCGCTGGATTTCCAAAGACTTTACCTTTAAAGATTTTGCCGAAGCGCTCGCTTTCGTAAATAAAGTCGGCGCGATCGCCGAAGCCGAAGGTCATCATCCGGACATTCAATTGTCGTGGGGGAAGGTAGCCGTGGAGCTCACCACGCACGCGATAAAAGGTTTGTCGGAAAATGATTTCATCCTTGCGGCAAAAATCGATCAGTTGTAGTTCTTTGGGTGGTATACTTTTTGAATGGCTTTTTCTCTGAGCGACATGCTCAAGAGCCTTTCGGGCGGCAGAAACGAAGGTTCGGTACTCGGTATCGATATCGGCTCTTCGAGTGTAAAGATCGTGCAGTTGAGACCGAGCCGCGGAGCGGCGATCCTTGAAACCTACGGCGAAATTGCGCTCGGGCCCTACGGCCAGCAGCCGATCGGCAAGCCGGTCCGACTCGGGCCGGAGGTCGTCGGATCGGCCATCATCGATCTGATGAAGCAGGCGAACGTGACGGCGAAGACGGGCGGTATCTCGATACCGTTTTCATCAAGTCTGGTTACCATTTTAGAGTTGCCGAAGGTCGATCAATCGACCCTCAAACAGATCGTTCCCATCGAAGCGCGCAAATACATCCCGGTACCGATTTCCGAAGTAGCACTCGATTGGTTCGTGATCCCCGATGAAGAGGCGACCGACAGTGCGTTTGATCAGTTGAAGCCGAAAACGCCGAAAGCGGCGACCCAAGAGGTATTACTCGTCGCGATTCAGAACGCGACCCTCAATAGTTTCCAGACCATCACTACCGAATCCGGTATCCACGTCGACTTTTTCGAAATCGAAATCTTTAGTGCCATTCGCTCTTCGCTTTCGCACGGCCTTGCGCCCATTCTCATCGTCGATATCGGCGCCTCCTCGAGCAAGATGTATATCGTCGAGCGGGGGATCGTCCGACTCACACACCTCGTTACTGCCGGTGGTGCACAAATGACAGACGTGCTCGCGCGCTCAATGAACTGGGAGTTCGAAAAAGCCGAACGCGTTAAGCGAGAGCGCGGGTTAGTTGCGGACAAAGCGTACTCTTCCGAAGAGAACGGACGCATCAACGAAGCGTTGTTATCAACACTGACAAGGATATTTTCGGAGGTGAATAAGGTACTATTGAGTTACGGGCAGCGGTACAACAAAAACGTATCGCGCGTTGTTCTCACCGGTGGTGGCGCGTCCCTGCCCGGACTTTCGGAGGAGGCGAAGCGATCGCTGAACGCCGAAGTCGAGATTGCCGATCCGTTCTCTCGAACGGAAGCACCGGCATTCCTCAATTCCGTATTGAAAGATATTGGTCCCGGGTTCGCCGTCGCCACGGGATTGGCACTCAGAAAACTACGCGGCAAGTAATTCAACGTTATGGATACGCCTACACAACCGACATTCATCCCGCACGAGGCGGTATCTGCAGCACCTTCGAGACGCGGCGGAGGAGGGCTCGCCGAGCTCGCACTTCTCGTTTCAATCATCTTGTTCATTATCTCGGCCGCACTCGGAGTCGGGGTTTTTCTCTACACGCAGTATTTGCAGAGCTCGAACCAAAGCAAGCTGAGTCAAATTAATGCCGCACAACAAGCCTTCGATCCGACCTTCGTTCAGCAAATGACGCGACTCGATACTCGCATGAACACTGCTCAGTCGCTCATCACGGCGCACCTTGCGCCCACGCAGATTTTTGCCGTGCTCGAGCAATCGACCGTGCAGGATATTGCATTCACCTCGTTTACTTTTAGTGCGGCGAATCCGCAGCAGCTTAGTCTTACGATGTCCGGCGTTGCGGGAAGCGTGAATTCTGTCGCGCTCCAGGCGCAAGTCTTTTCGCAAAGCGGCGTTATCACTAATCCGATCTTCTCGAACATCGACGCACAGCCGGATGGAGTGCACTTCAACTTCACTGGTCTCATAAACCCTTCGGCGCTTTCGTACGAAAGCTTCGTAAGCGGCGCTTCGAGTCAGTCGGCGCAAACCCAGGGTCAGACACAAACTCAGACCCAGACGCAACAAACACAGCAGACTCCATCGACGCCGGCATCGCCGTTTGAGAGCGGCACGGCTTCATCAACCTCGCACTAGTATGATCCGCAACTTTTTCACCATCCTTTTCCTCGGCGGCGCACTCGCGATCTTTTTCCTCTATACCTCGCCGGCGTACGACACCGTCCAAGCGCTTTCCGCGCAAAGCGCCCAATACAATGCCGCGCTCACCAAAGCCGCACAGTTGCAGCAACTCAAACAGAGCTTGCTTTCAAGATATAATTCGTTCGACCAGGGCGCATTGAACCGTCTTTCGACAATGCTCCCGGATCAGGTAGACAACATCCGCCTTATTCTCGATCTCGATAACCTCGCGGGTCGCTATGGAATGGCATTGCAGAACGTGCAAATCTCATCGACCGCGACACAGGGGAGCAATGTCGTTGGTTCAATCGCAAGCGGAGCACAGCCGTACAATTCACTAACCATTCAATTCACGACGCACGGCACCTACTCGCAGTTCAAGGAATTTTTGGCCGCACTCCAGTCGTCGTTGCGTCTCGTTGATCTCGAATCGCTCACGTTCCAACCGGGAGGTTCGACCAGCGGTACATCGAATGACCCTCAATACTCCTACTCGCTCGGTCTACAGACCTATTGGTTGCACTAAAACTTTATGATGGAATACGTCACTCAGCACAAATTAATATCGACGCTCGTACTTTTGATATTGATCGCCGCCGCATGGTGGGGCTTCACTAATACGTCCGCTCCCGCTCCAGTGCTGGCAAACCCCGCTGCCGAGGCATCAAGTTCGCAAGACACCCAGATCGTTTCGGTCTTGCTGCAGCTCCAGGCCGTCAATCTCAGTGGAACTATTCTCACTGACCCGGGATTCCTCTCGCTGCAGGACTTCACGACGCAGATCATAACCGAACCGATCGGGCGCTCCAATCCGTTCGCGCCGCTCGCCGCGACCTCAACCGCAACCGTCGTGCAAACCAAAGTAAACCCAAATCTCTTCGCGCCCGCGAAGCATTAAGCGGATGGCAGATTCTGCTCCGTCCGCGAACCCGGCGTCACCAGAGGTTCGAACCGATGTTCCCTCGCACGCGCTCGGTAACGAAAAGATCCCGTACGATGTTTTAAAGTTCATTCCGCAGGAAAGCGCGGAACACTACGGCATCGCGCCGCTCTCGGTCACCGATGGGGTGCTGGAGATCGGCATGGTTGATCCCGAAGACCTCGGGGCGTTCGATGCACTAAATTTCATCGCGAAATCGACCGGCATGCCGTTCAAGGTGTTTTCAATCACCAAGGCGGATTTCGACAAAGTGCTGGAAATGTACAAAGGGTTGGGCGGTATGGTGGATCGAGCGGTCTCCGACCTCGAAACGGAGCAAAAAGAAGACGCGCCACCACCGCAGTCCGACCAAGAGGCGACGTATCTCGATCTCGACGACCCCGCCCTCGGCAAGATCCATCAAGTAGAAGACGACAAACGTCCTATCCAGGAAGATGCGCCGACCATCAAGATCGCGTCCACCATTCTTCGTTTCGCGATCGACGGTCGCGCATCCGACATCCACATCGAGCCACAAGCATCCGGTGTGCGCGTGCGCTACCGCGTCGACGGTGAACTGCACACGAGTGTTATCTTGCCGCTTTCGACGCACCGCGCGCTCACTGCGCGCATCAAGGTGCTCGCCTCGATCCGCCTCGACGAAAGGCGCAAGCCGCAAGACGGTCGTTTCTCCGCGTCGATCGACGGTCGCGGCATCGACTTCCGCGTTTCCACGTTCCCGTCGTACTACGGTGAAAAGATCGTTATACGTATCCTCGACCGCAAACAGGGATTTATCCCGCTCGATCAGATCGGACTCACGACGCGTAATCTCGACATTATGCGCCGGGTAATCGAGGCACCGCACGGACTCATCCTCGTTTCCGGTCCGACCGGTTCCGGTAAATCGACGACGTTGTACTCACTGCTCTCCGAAATCGACCGTGAACGCAAAAACGTGCTTTCGCTCGAAGACCCGATCGAATACTTCATCGACGGCGTGACACAATCGCAGATGCGCCCAGAGATCGGCTACTCCTTCGCGACCGGTCTGCGCACCACCTTGCGTCAGGACCCGGACGTGATCATGGTCGGTGAGATTCGTGATAGCGAAACAGCGCAGCTGGCGATCCAGGCCGCGCTCACCGGTCACCTTGTGCTCTCGACAATCCACACCAACGACGCGATCGGCGTCGTCACGCGCTTGGTGGACATGGGCGTTGAGCCCTACTTGATTCCGCCGGTCTTGATCGCCTCCATCGCTCAGCGTCTCGCACGAACCTTCAGCGACGAAAGCGCCGCGAAGGAGACAGAGCTGCACGCGAGCGAATTGCGTCGCATAGAGGACGAGCTCCAAACATTGCCCGAAAAATATCGTTTCCCCGTGCAAAAGACCGTGTGGCAACCGCAAAAGACGACAAGTTCGCCGACAGGACTGCGCGGCCGCTTAGCCGTCTTTGAGATCATGGAAATGACGCCGACCATCGAGAAAATCATTCTCGACAACCCGGTGGAGAGCCGCTTGTGGGAGGCTGCCCGAACGCAAGGAATGCTCACAATGCGCGAGGATGCTATCATGAAAGCGTACGCGAAGAAGATCCCGTTCTCGGAAGTCGAAAGCATCTCAACCGTTACTATTGAAGAAGACGGCGAAGTACCGCCGCCGCCAACGACGCCTACACCGAAGCCGGGAGAACCGACCGACGAAAAACAAATTGTATGACCGACTCGAAAGGACGGGTGATATTGCTCGACGATGATAAATTCCTCGCTGACATGTACAGCATGAAATTCGTGCAAAGCGGCTACGAGGTGAGCGCTTGCCTCTCGGTGCAAGATGCAATTACTGCGATCCAAAAAGGCTTTGACCCCGACGCCGTCCTCTTCGATCTGATAATGCCGGGACAAGACGGGTTCGCATTCCTCGAATCGCTACGCAGTGGTCATTTGGCGGAGCGCGCGGTCAAAATCGCACTCACGAATCAAAGCGACGACAGTGAACGCGAAAAAGCGCTGCAGCTCGGCGCGGACCGATACATCGTCAAGGCTAGTATGATTCCGTCCGAGGTTGTTTCAGCGGTAGGGGAGGAACTTGCGAAAAAGAAGGGAAAGTAAGAATTGTTCGCCGCTCGCTCTTTTGGTTTGGCTATAAGTTTTTTGCGTCTGCGGGGCGAGCGTATTGTTCGGTGGTGCTTGGCTGAGCGCGAGAAGTCGCTAGTTCTCGATCGCAAAAAACTTATAGCCAAACCAAAAGGGGAAGCCGGTGTTTTGCACATCATCAATAATTTTATGCTCGAACGTGCGATACAATAGAGTGAATGGATTACGCGGCAACATTTAAAAAGTACGTGAACGTACTCGTGCACGAGGGTGGCTCTGACATCCACCTTTCGAGTGGTGCGCACCCCACCATTCGCGTTTCGGGCCAGCTCGCTCCGATGCTCAAAGAGGACGTGCTTACACCGGAGGATACACTCGGGTTTTCCAAAGTGCTTCTGACGGCCGACCAGGAAAAGACATTTCTCGTACAGCACGAAATGGACTTCGCATACGAAACATCCGACGGATTCCGATTCCGCGGCAACGCATACTTCGAACGCGGTACTATTTCGATCGCGCTTCGTCTCATCCCCAAACAAATCCAGACGGTTACGGAGTTAAACTTGCCGGAAGTACTTACGTCGTTCGCGCGAAAGTCACAGGGCTTTTTCCTCGTCGTCGGTCCGGTAGGGCAGGGCAAAACAACGACGCTTGCATCGCTCATCGAGCTGATCAATACCGAACGTATGGAGAAGATCGTGACCATCGAAGATCCGATCGAATACATCTTTACTCCGAAGCAATCGCTTATCGACCAACGTGAAGTGCGCATCGATACCAAAGATTTCCAAACGGCGCTCACTGCAGCGTTTCGCCAAGACATCAACGTATTGCTGGTCGGCGAAATGCGCGACCCCGAAACCATGGCCGCGGCCGTAACTGCCGCCGAAACAGGCCACCTTGTCTTCGCGACCATGCACACCAACGACGCCGCGCAGACAGTCGATCGCATCATCGACAGCTTCCCGGCGCAGCAGCAAGACCAGATTCGTTTGCAGCTCGCCGCCTCGCTCGCGGGAATCTTCTCGCAGCGTTTGATTCCGCGCATTTCCGGCGGCAGAATTCCGGCGTATGAGTTGCTCATCAACAACAAAGCCGTTGCCAACTTGATCCGCGAAAAGCGAACGCACGAGCTCCCGACCGTCATCGAAACCGGCTCGACGGAAGGCATGATCGATATGAACCGTTCGCTCGCCGAGTTGGTCGCGCGTGGTGAGATCAGTGTGGAATCCGCCTACCAGTTCTCGTTGAATCCGAACGTACTGCAGAAACTTTTGTAATTCGCATGACAATCATCAAGTACTGATATGGCCATCTACGAATATCGAGCCATCGATCAGGAGGGGAATACGCGTGAAGGTACGATTGACGCCGTCAACGCCGATCTTGCAATTGGCGCGCTTCAGCGACGCGGTCTTGTTATCTCCTCGATCGACGAGCAAAAGAAAGGTGGAACCGGAATCAATATAAGCATCAACTTCTTCGACCGCATCACCAACGAGGACGTGGTCATGATCTCCCGCCAGATCACTTCGCTTTTCGAAGCGCAGGTTTCTGCGCTGCGAGCGTTCAGACTCCTTGCCACTGAGGCGCGCACGCCGAAGTTGGCCAACGTGCTCACTGAAGTCGGCAACGACATCCAAGGTGGTTCGCCGATTTCCACGGCGCTCTCGAAGCACCCGAAAGTATTCTCGAATTTCTACGTGAACATGGTGAAGGCCGGCGAAGAGTCCGGAAAACTGGACGAAACATTCTCGTTCCTCGCCGACTACCTCGACCGCAACTACGAGATCACCTCGAAGACCCGCAATGCGCTCATCTACCCGGCCTTTATTATGGTGACGTTCATCGGCGTCATGGTACTCATGCTCACCGTCATCATCCCGAACATCTCGGGCATGCTCTCTGACGTCAATCAGGGCATTCCGCTCTACACTCAGATCATCATCGGCTTCAGCAACTTCCTCATCAAGTACTGGTTGCTCCTTGTTATCGCGCTCGCGGCCGGCGGCTTCTTCTTGTATCGCTACGGGCAAACGGAAGTGGGTGCCGACGTTATGTCGCGCGCGAAGATGCAGGTACCGATTCTCGGACACGTGTTCAGACAGCTCTACCTCTCGCGCATCGCGGACAACCTCGCAACGATGCTCGGAAGCGGCGTTCAGATTTTGCGCGCGCTCGAAATCACCGCGTCCGTCGTAGGCGACCGTACCTATGCGCACATCCTCACGCAAGCGTCAGAAGACGTAAAATCCGGCCTTCCTGTTTCCGAAGCGTTGCGCAAGTACGATGAGATTCCCGGCATCATGGTCGCCATGATGAAAATCGGTGAGGAAACGGGCAACATGGGATCCATCCTGCAAACCATCGCGAAATTCTATCGACGTGAGATCAACAACTCCGTCGACACACTCGTCTCGCTCATCGAACCATTGATGATCGTCGCGCTCGCCGTCGGTGTCGGCTTTCTTTTGGCGTCGGTGCTCATCCCGATCTACAATCTCGCATCAAGTTTTTAAAAAAATCGCGACGATATCCACAGCGAAAAGAAAAAATGAACCGATGAGTGAAAGCGTACTTGTATAATTATTCGGTAAACCTGTAAACAGGGGCTTATTTATAAGCGAGTTATTAATTAATCATACGTACATGAAATCAATTCGTTCACGAGGTTTCACCCTCATCGAACTCTTGGTGGTCATCGCCATCATCGGTCTTTTGGCCTCGATCATCCTCGCGTCGCTCAACAGCGCGCGCGGCAAGGGTAAGGACACGCGCATCATCTCGGACATCACCGAAATGCGTAACAAGATCGAAGCTGAGGCTTCTGCGGCCGGCGCGTACCAAGTCGGTAGTTCGTACTGCATCACGGCAGCCAACACAATCGGCGCCAGCGGTAGCTGCAGCTCGCTCGTCAGCGACATCACGACGCAAGGCGGCGCGTTTGCAGCGCAGGCCAGTTCAACGGGCTACTCGATCTACACGACGTCGCCCCTCAGCACGGGTCTCTATTACTGCGTCGACAGCCAGGGCAGCGCATCCACGACTGCTGCAGCCGACGGTAGCACTGGACACTGCTAGTTTGTTGGCAAGGGTGTTTCGCCCGCACGTGCGGGCGAAA
>JARLIE010000170.1 GCA_031291875.1 Minisyncoccota bacterium
ACGATCCCGATACCAATGCCGTGATCCATGGCGGCGTCGCGTATTTCAAATCCGACGCCGCGTTGACCGTGCTGGGCGCCCTGCCGGGCTGGAGCTGGGTACGCCTGCTGCGTTCGGCGCCGAAGCCGCTGCGCGACACGGTCTACAATCTGGTCGCGCGGAATCGGTACCGGATTTTCGGAAAATACGAGGCGTGCTTCGTGCCGGACGCGGAGATGAGGGCGAGGGTGGTGGAGTAGAATTCTTTAGACCTGGAAAATCTAGCGAGCCGGAATATCAAGCCGCTCCATTCTTGTGTAAAGAGTCGCAAGCGCATGTGACTTGATGCGAAATTGGCTCCTGCGCTTTATCTTTGGGTTTCTTGATGATTCATTTTCAAGCTTGATACCGGGATCATAATATACGGACCCTAATGCGATCGCTTCCAGAAGCTTCAAAAAATCTGTCCCGTCTGCGAGTCTAACGGCGCCTCCGTACCGATACTGTCGCTGTGGAACCATTCTTATTTCGGCGGGCACATAGACGGCTTGTGCATGCTTTCGATTCCAACCGCGTTGCCAAACTGCTTGTAGGCTTGGGTGTCAGAAACAGGGATGCGAAAGTCCGATCCGTCGACATGTCTAAAACCCATGAGCCTCGCGCATTCACGAGGCGTCAGCCGTCGGGGTCGCTTGCGCGGTTGCGCGATCAATACTTCCGACCCATCCTTGAAGTAACGGGCCGAAAGAGTTCGGGCTACATCGTTCGGGCCGAACAGGCTGTAGCCAAAGCCGTTACCCTTGGCCGCATGTTTGTCCTTGTAGTCTTTTAGATATTGCCAGAGGTGTGCCGTCAGAGTGTACTTTGGGTCAACGCTGTCGTGCGAGTCCAAAATCGTTCCGAGATTGGGGCTTTTTTCGGGAACGACAAGCCGATCAAAATCGAATCGACTTTCCTTTTTGAAGCCTACGATAAAAATACGCTCACGCTTCTGCGGTACCCAAGGTGCGGAATTCACAACACGGTGGTGAACTTCATAGCCAAGCTCGTTGCGCAGAACGTTGATGATGGTTGCAAAGGTTCGTCCCTTGTCGTGCCGTTGAAGATTTTTCACGTTTTCCAGCAGGAATGCCGGGGGGTGGTGATGTGCGATGATCTGAGCGAGATCAAAAAACAAGGTGCCTTGTGTATCACAAAGAAATCCGTGGGGCCGTCCGAGCGCGTTCTTTTTCGAAACACCCGCAATGGAAAAGGGCTGGCAGGGAAAGCCCGCGAGAAGAACGTCATGCGCCGGAATCAAGGAGGGGTCTTTTGAAAATTCCCTGATGTCCCCGGCAATAGGATGGTCGTTCCCGAAATTCTCCCGATAGGTGGCTTGGGAATACTTGTCCCATTCGGACGTAAAAACGCACTGTCCCCCGATTGCGTCGAAGCCAATTCTCAAACCGCCAATTCCGGCAAATAGATCGATAAACTTGAAGGCCGCTGACTTCTTGCGCTTCTCGGGCAATCTGGCCAGGTACTCCTGAAGCCATTTCACCGCAATCGGAGACGGACGCGATTCGCCGTTCTCGTATCGAATGACCGTGCGCTCCGTAACGCCCAGCAAATCGGCGGTCTCGACCCTGGACAGGCCGGTTTTGAGCCGAAGGGCTTCAAATTCAACGGAGTGGTGGGAGCGGGGCATTGGCAGACTTTCGCTGGGACAACATTTGACAACTTGTCAGCGATTCGTCCCAGCACGTATACTTGTTCATGGTATGTTCTGTCAACCGACCCTGGCTCAGGCAGATTTCTGCCCCACCACTTCCCCCGCCGCCCGTTCCCCGCTGTCCCGCGCCCCGTGCGCGGTCGAGAAAAAGTTCGGCGAGGTGGCTTCTCCGGCGAAGAACAAGCGTCCGTCGACGGGGGCGGCAAGCACGGCGCGCATCCCGGCGTGGCCGGGCAGCGCGTGTGAATAGGAGCCGCGCGCGAACGGGTCGTGGGCCCAGCGCGATTCGGCGAGCGGTTTTAGTCGTCGGCGGTAATCCGAACCGAGCAGCGCCACGATTTCGTC
>JARLIE010000022.1 GCA_031291875.1 Minisyncoccota bacterium
TAGAGTACTGCCCTCCGAAGGCAGGGGTTGCTGGTTCGATCCCAGCCGGGCGCACCAAGCAGGACAAGCTTTTCGATGGTTTTTTGCCGCCGTCCGCTTGAGATGACCTGCAAGTAGGGCATTGAGAGGGCAGAATTCGCGCAGAGAATATGATCAAGCCCGCTATGGTTCGATGCGGGCTTTTTTGCATCTGGACTTACCGAGAGTCTTCGGACATTCGCATTTGCGACGCGACATAAAGCCAATGGGCAGGCGGCCGTTAGCGAGGGTAACCGCTATGCCAGATTTAAGGACATTGGTTAGAGATGTAAGGTAAGCTGCGGAAAATATTGAAAAAAATGCGATGTGCTAGAATCGCGCGCATCGTTGATAACGACGACTGAGATGACCAACGAACGCGAAGTGTTTTCTGCTGCAACTGCCCGGGAAATCCAGGAGTTATTTGGCGAAGAGAAGGCCAAATACCTCGAAAAGAAGACCACGGGTGGAAATAACGGGTACAAGGGTACTCGTTACGAGCAATTTTTGCTGCTCATAGAATCGCGCGGTTGGCTCGCAAGCTGCTGGAGACGGGCGTCGATTCCGAAGTTGAATGGCAGGCCGATGGGTTTGTTGATGACGTTGTCGTTCGAAGGACCGCCGTCGCCGATTTGAAGGCCTATCAGCTGAAGAATGCAGAATCGGTATCGTGGACGGCAAAGAACGGTCAAATCGCTTCGGACTTTGCGGACCAATACAAGCTCTCCACCCACGAGGGGTTCAAGCGAGTTCGAGTGCGGTTGGTCTGCAACGATGATGCTGTGCGCGAGGCCCTATGTGCTGCGGTGCCGGAAACAATCGCAGATTACTCCAAGGCACTGTACTTTCCATACAGCGAGCCGTACCTTCCGATGTTAGGTAAATTTTCGTGGATGCGTGAGGACTTCGCTTACGTCTCAAACCGCGAGAATGCGAAAAGGACGGAGGCCGAGCAGGTTGCAGGCGTGCTGATCGGTGCTTGGTGCAGTCTGGCTCCGAAGGCGATGGTTAGCGATGTTTTGAATTTTGCTCGGCAGATGTCGCCGACCATAATACGTAGTCTGGCAAGTGATGCTGACGCTGTGGCCCAGCTATCACAGGAGGCCCGAGACGTGCTAGACAACGTAGAAGGGCTTACATACACTGTGAAGCGAGGGTTCTTTGCGTGGAGTGATGCAACAGGAACTACGACCGGTGTACTCCCGTACGACTGCTTTTCGACTTCCTTCCAAAAGTTTCAACGGAGAATTTTGGAAAAGAAGCCGCGGAGTTTTTCCGAACTTGAGGAGATGCTGTAATGCGCCAGTTCACTGACTTTGCGTCTGATGCAAGTAAGACAATGCTGTCCGTCTTGGCAGACAAGCTATCTAGTGAGAGCGTCTATCGCGATGCGATGTATGCCCTAGGTAAAGATCTGGCGGCGAGAATGGCTGCGCAGTTGGTACCGACGAAAATGCTCGACGTTTGCGTGGCTTGCACCGTTGAAGATGCTGACTTTTTGGCGTCGGGCATCGTCGCTGGGTTTCGGGATGCAGGCTTGGCGGATGACCGCTTAAAGCTTGCGTGCTTTTGGAATAAGCGAGTCAAAAGGTTTGACGGAACCGAAGACGATAGCTTTGACGTGGCGCCCATCGTAAAAGAATATCGCGAGCCGATGGACGTGCGACATTCGGTCGTTGTCGTAGTCAAGTCGATTATATCTGGCGCGTGCGTCGTGAAAACCAATCTTTCGTCGCTCATTGATGACATCGAGCCAGAAAGAGTGTTCGTTGCCGCGCCCGTTATGTACAAAGGCTCGCGGGAACGGTTGGCCTCGGAGTTCGCGCCGGACGTTGCTAATCGCTTCGAGTTCTTTACGTTCGCGATCGATGATCAAAAATCAGGAGAGATCGTAGAGCCTGGTATCGGTGGGTCCGTCTACAGCCGCCTAGGCCTTGAAGAGAAGGATGCGTACGTGCCCAATATCGTTAAGGTCCGTCGCGAAGCGTTGACCGCATAAATTCGAGTGCGCGAGCCATATAGAAAGCCCCGCTGCGTCAGTGGGGCTTTTTTATTTGCCGCTAGCGGACTCGTAGGTCGCGATGTTAATGGCGTGGCGCTGCCCATAGTTCATTAACACGTTGCTCACCCACCTGCAAGGCTCAACGCCCTATGTGGCTTGGTTTTGAGCGATTTCCCCGTTTGTTAAAGTCTTTAACAAAATCGTCGAAAGGGAAAATTTTCTGCGCGTGCGGGAACGGTCGGTCTAGGACCGGAGGTGACCTAAACTTTCGACGCCCCTCCCGCATCTGCTGCTAAGCTCCAGCACCAGCCCGCTCTGATGCGTCGATCCAGACTCGGACATAGCCGCTCCCCTAACACTCGTTCACGTCGTGCGCCATGGAAGCCTCTACCTATACAAATCGCGTCGTTGCCTTTCTAGACATCCTCGGGTTCAAAGATTTGGTCTATGCAAATCGAGAGGCCGATATTGCGAAGGCCTTGACGCTCACTAAAACTGCAGAATCGGCACCGTTTCATAACGCCCCACAGATGCGTTTAACTGCATTCTCTGACTCGGTTGTAGTGTCCGATGAAGTTGGGAACGGATTCGGTTACGTCCGGATCTTGCATTTCACCAGCTATCTTATGTGGCAGTTGCTTGAAATGGGGATTCTTACGCGCGGCGGAGTCGGACATGGTTGCCTCCATCACGAAAGTGGGATTGTCTTCGGGCCTGCGCTTATCCAAGCCTACGAATTGGAAAGCAAACAGGCCATCTATCCCCGGATACTTGTTCCGGACGACATCAAAGCGGCATGCATCGAGACGGAAGTCGCCGCGCGAGGAGAGCAGGTTCGTGCTTGGGCGTCTAGTCTGTTTCGCACGGACTTCGATGGCAACTCCCACCTCCACATTCTCGGGCCGTTGGCGCATTCTCCAATTTCTCCACAAAAGGCCAACCGCTCGGCTGGCAGCTTTACGACACAAGAAATGTTGACGGCGAAGGCGACTTGCGTGTCGGAAGCGCTTCTGCAAAATCCTCCGCCGGCAAACCAGCCTTCCGCCGCAGCAAAGCACTATTGGTTTCGGAACTACCTGCAGGAAACACTGCGAGCCCACGGTATCTAACCCAACTTAGACAACAGCGGCCGGCGCACGCCGTGCCCGAACGATCTTCATAAGAACGGTAAAGAACGACGATGGGCCAACAACATGGCCTGTACGATCGCTGGAAGCGGGCCAAGACCCAACTGAACGACCTGTTCAGCAAGCCTGAAAATACGTTCATCGTTCACTACTCTTGCGAGAGTTCTTACGATCAGACAAAGGCGGACTCGCCGCGCGTCACGTCGATCGCAGTTAGAAACCTGCAATCCGGGCAGACCCACTCGTTTTCGATCCACTTCGCCGCGGAGCGCGCCGACGCGCTCGATCAAATCGAAAACCGGTACGACGAGTTCGAGAAAGCGATGCTGAACGATTTTTTGCGTTCGCTCGCGATCACCAATACCAGACATGGTTGCACTGGAACATGCGCGACATGAACTATGGGTTCCCGGCGCTCGAACATCGGGCGGCTGTGCTGGGATCGCAAAGTTTCCACATCGACGAAAAGCAACTGGTCGACCTGTCGCGTGTTCTCATTGCGATCTACGGCAAAACAAGTACACGGGCCATCCTCGCATCCAGACGCTGATGGAAAAGAACCACATCACGCCCCGCGATTTTATGGTTGGGCAGAGCGAGGCCGATGCGTTCGAGCAGAAGCGCTTTCTAGACATGCACCGCTCAACGCTGTCGAAGGTCGACGTGTTCGCAACCCGAAAGGTTTCGCCGCGCTGCGTGATCATGACGCAAGCTCGTCGGGGCGTCGCGTTTGCAGTTCGAGGGCGGTCGTATACCTGCTAGCCGACGTGCGGGTACTGATCCCGACAGGAGCCAACCGTAGCGTTTCCAGTTCTTCCTGCGGGATGCGCGGCATGAATCCGTCCCTGGGTAAAAACCCACCAAGAGGTTTGTGATTAACAATAATCACGATTTTTGCTACTCTATTAAAGAGTAAAATGACTTATGAGATAA
>JARLIE010000171.1 GCA_031291875.1 Minisyncoccota bacterium
GCCAAAGGCTTCGCCGGGCCTGGAGCCCGCCAAAAACTTCAGCGAAGGCGGGGTCAGCGCCATTCGTCAAGAGCGCCGCCGCGTCCACCGCATCCCGCATCAACGTCCGTGACGATCGCGATACGCCCCTCATGTGAGGCGGGATGCGCGAAAGATGCTGGTGATTTGGGGTCGCGACAAAGCGGAATATTTTTTTAGAGAGGACTGGACTGCTGGAATCAGATTGAATCGGTTAGAGAAATTGCTTTTTTGGCGCAGAGCCCTCTAACGTCGGCTTAGCGGCCCGGGCGGTGCAAAGGATGTATATCTGACGACCACAGCTATGTGTGAGGCAAGCCATGTTGATGACAAAACGCAAACCGGCGACGATTGGCGAAATTCTGGTGGAGGAATTCGTGAAGCCGATCGGCCTGACGCAAGGCGCGCTGGCTGAAGCCATGGGCGTGCAACGCAAGCACGTCAATGAGCTGTGCAACGATCGTCGCAATGTGACCGCGGCAACAGCTCTCATTCTCGCCCGCGTGTTCGGCAATAGCCCGGATTTCTGGCTCAACGTACAGCGGCGAAGCGATCTGTGGGAAGCGATGCATTCACCGCGCGAACGGAAACGAATTGAACGCGCGCGACCTCTGACAAAAGCGGCGTGAACCACGCCGCTCGTCAGCGCGCGGCCGCCTTTTCCGCCTTTTGCGTTTGGCCGAACCGCGAATTATGCTGTGATGGCTGCCATTGGATGGTTACATGCAAAACGACTGGACCAAACCGCGCGAATATTCTTTTACTAACGCGGCGGGAGAAGTGTTTCACGAGATCGCCTATTCGCGGCGGGACGTGAACATTTTTGCGAAGATGCACAAGGCAACCAACTACAAACCAACGGAGGACGATTCAATCTGCAAATCACGGGTCGCGGATTGATTTGAGCAACGCCGCTGTTCTGTGAAAGCCAAGAGTGTTTTTGCCGCGTCCACCGCATGCCGCACGCTACACCCGCGACGATCGCGATACCCGCTTCATGTGAGGCGGGGCGAGGTGGATATAGTTTTGATTTGAGTAGGCGACGAAGCGCAAAACTTTTTGAAACAAGGCTGAACACAGCTAGAATCGACAGACCGATTGGCAGTCGATTCCACGACTCGAACTCGACACAAACTTTCAAGCTGAACTAAATACTTCGCGGTGTCTCGCGACATAGCTTCGATGTGGCCACAGCTTAGGATCGTCCGGAAGATGGATGCGATCTAACTGTTTGGAAAAGAGGCCACGCAACTCTTCAGGGACCTTATTGTGCGAGACCAGTAACCCATAATCATCGGTTAGTGAAATTAGGTGACGATCGAAAAGCCAATGCGCGGTGCCTGACAGCGCCAGACCATTCTGAACGACGTCCGGGCCACCCGAGGCGACGGACCAGATATGCGCGGCTTGAACCTCCGCCTTTCCCCCACCGTTCACAATCCGAAGCCCTGTTACGGCGCACCGGTTATCGTAAGCCTCGCAAACATGGTATCGGAAGCTTGCCTCGCGGACCTTTCGATTGAGAAGGATTTGCTCAATGCGCCTCTCCTGCTCCGCCGGTGGCGCCCCAAGTAAATCCAAAGTCTCCTCGTCGAGGTGAGGATAATCAAGCTCAAGACGGATTGCGTTGGCGGGCGCGAGCGTTTGGTCGAGACCAGCGCGCACTATTGCCCAAAAATCGACTTCGGAAACACTACGGATTGACTTGCCCTGCAGATAGGCTCCGACGCGACTCGGATTGTTGATTTCGCGCAACGCCGCCTCAGCGTAGACTCCGTTGTAGGCGAATGGCACCGGCCGGTCGAACGGCAGATAGTCGCTGATAAGCGCATAGGAATAGCCGGCGCGGCTCGGATCGGCGTCGACCCGTAATACCCTAGCAACAGCGACGTAGGCACGGCGCCCACCGTTTCTCTGAGGCTCCCGGTAGACAATCCAATCGCCGACCAGTTCCTCGGCCACCTTCCGGTACTGAGGCGGAAACTGGTAGCGGCGCATGATTTCGTCGTTGTAACCAGAGTTCGCTTTCGTATCGAAGATTCCTTTCACGTGCCTGCCCGCCCGTCGCCGCAGCTAAATGATCGAATCGCCTTGGATTTCAGCGCCCCGGGAGCTTAGCACTCCAAATATCCGCGCGACGTAGCACTAACAGTCATACCCGTGGAACGCCTCCCGAACCCGACGCACCCTAGTGGACCTTACGTCTTACTATGCGCCTGATGATAGTGCCTCGTAGCGCTGTCGGATTCTTCGTCTCACATTCCCAAATGACGACTACCTTGCACCCGAGCGCATGTAGCTCTCTTTCCACACGCCTATCACGGCGAACGTTCGAGATAAATTTTTTGGCCCAAAATGGAGAAGAGGGAGCCGTGGCCTTCGGGCAATCGGGATGCCTGTGCCAATAACATCCGTGAACAAAAAGCGCCACATGACGGCTAGGAATTACAAGATCGGGCGTACCCGGGAGGTCGGCTCGATGCAGTCTGAACCTAAGTCCTAATGCATGCGCTGCTTTTCTAACGCGAAGTTCGGGGGTCGTATTCTTCCCTCTGATTCTTGACATGAGCCATGATCGTCTAGTGGGCGTCAGTCGATCTATCAATCGGGACTACTCCGCTGCCATCTGAAGCTGCCGCTTGAACCCCATGCGTTCGGCGATCAGGGAAAAAATCGCTTCCGCGATAATTGGCGACACGCTGTTACCGATCATTCGGAAGCTGTGCCAAACCGTCGGATGAAACTTGAAGGAGTCATGAAACCCCTGCAGACGCGCCCCTTCTCTAACAGTTATAACTCTTGGCTCGTCGGGGTGGATCGGACGAACCGATTGATAAGAGCCTTTGTCTTTGCCCGTCCCCGCGCGAAGGTTTGGGCATTGTCCATCCCATGAGAGTCGCGGGTGTCGGCCTATCGGATCTATATGACCGGGACGCACCGATTGGAACCTCTTCTTCACATCCCGGGTGTGAATCGTCACACGATGACCGGTGAAGATGCCATCGGTGCTGCGTAAATTCGACGAATAGCAACTGGGTCGCCCCCGCCGCGAAATCTTCCACGTATCGAACCCATCCGTTTCGCTAATCATCTCAGCATCCGCTAGGTCGGCGATCGCTGAACGTACCGTGGCAGGCGCAACTTTTTTCGCTTCGAGATTATCGACCGTTATCGGATCGCAACGATTTGGATCATAGCCAATAACGAACAACCGTGGACGAAGGGTAGCGGCACCGAATTCCGCGGCATCAAGAGTTAGGGGGCCTAGAATTTTGTAGCGGCTTGGGACCAGCGCAAGACTTTCATCGAGAATGGCTCTTGCGCTCGCGTAGCCGAGCCCCCGAACGCGTACGAAGGATTTGAGGCACGACTCACTCTCTCGACGGTGTCCTTCGACATATCGGACAATTGCGGCGGCATACCAAAGGACGCAATCAAAGATGCATTCCTGTTGGGCCGACCTAAGGTCGAGAAGGACAAAGGCATCCCAACTATCGGTGTCTACGGCATCGGGATGAAACGGGCGATTTTTAAAATTGGAGAGGAGGCCGAGGTCGAGTCTTATGCCGATGATGGCGCGTTCTCCGTCTCCTATACGTCGGATTGGCTCAATCCGGAAAGCGAGGACTGGGAGCTTCCGATCCAGCCGCTGAGGAATAGAGCAAAAAAGGGCGTCGTCATAATTGTGCCGACCCTTAAAAAGGAAATCGCGAAGCTATTCGGCAATGCCGCCTTCGTTAACACACTTAGGACGGCGATCTCGGAGCATTTTGGCTATCTCATCCAAAAAGGGTTTTCGATTTGGGTCAATGGCGAGAAGATTCGCCCTCAAACGCTCCACCTCTACTTTACCGAGTTATCGAAGAAGAACGGCATTCGGCCTTACGATTTTGAAGCGGACGAAAATGGGGTGCACATCCGCGTGTCAGTTGGGTTCTTTCGGCCGCTCGTTCGTATGGAGGAAGTCGACGAGGCAGCAGAAAAGCCGGAAGCCGAGCATGCCGGCATATCCGTTATATGCAATGATCGACTCGTCCTTCTGAACGACAAAAGCGCCAGGACTGGTTGGGGCGACGGGACGGTACCGAAGTATCATCCGCAATTTCGCGGCATTGCCGGCTTTATCGTTTTCTCGACCGACGAGCCGGAGAAGCTTCCAATCTCTACCACGAAAAGGGATTTGGACGTCGGCGAGGACGTGTATCTTCACGCAAGACAGTACTGCATGGAAGGCCTGAGGGAATTCACAGCGTTCACTAACAAATGGAAGGGCATGGAGGAGGATACGACCGAGCTGTTTGACCAAGCAACTAAGAAGGATGTGCGTACCGAAGTCACGCTTGCCGCGAAGCACGGTAGTAAGGTTCGAGGTCGCAATAATGCGAAAAAATATTCAGCAAATTTACCCGTGCCCGAGGCCCGTAATCCAACACGACGGATTTCGTTCGCCAGGAAGGAAGACTTGATCCGAAAGGTGTCGAACTACTTATTCGGTAGTGTCGACGAGTCGCCGTCCGCCGTGGGCCAAGAATGCTTCGACCGCACGCTCTCTGAGAGTCGGAAGAAATGAACGGAGCCGAAATCCCCTATCAGCTGCGGCCGAGCAAATTCATCGACCGTCAAATATTCGTGGAGCTGCTATCGCGGCTGATACAGGTGCGGGGCCCAGAGAACTATATCTACATCTCGATGGGTGGGCGTCATCTCGTCGATCACTATGCGGTATACAGAGATTTAGGAATAAAGGCGCAATTTTCCTTCGACAGCGACGAGAACGCCGTAGCTAGACAGATCTTTAATAGGCCGACGGATGCCACCCTTTGTGGAAGGATGCATTCCTCCGCACTCCCATCCGAACTCGATAAGATTGCAGCGAAGTTTCCAACCAGACGCAACGTCATCGTTTGGCTCGACTACACCAACACTGACCGAAAACTGCAGCTTCAGGAGGCGGAGCAGACGCTGATCAGACTGAAGCATGGGGATATATTCAGAATCACCATGAATGCCAATGTCAGACACTTGAGCCAGGGCCCTGCGGGCGGCAGCGCCAACAAGGAAACGTTTCGGGCGAATTATCTTCGAGACCAGATCGAAGATATGATGCCCACTACTATCACCGCGATCGGTGACGACGACTTCCCCTTAGTTCTCGTGAAATGTATCGAGCTCACGGCGCAAAAGGCGAAGGTGCAAGTGCCGCACCTCGACTTCCTACCTGTATTGACGACCTCCTACGCGGACGGTCAACGGATGCTGACTGTTACCTGTGCCGTCCGCGACCCATCGCAGCACGAGAGCTTCCCAAACTCTCATTTCCATCGCTGGCAATTCGCAAGCAGAAGCTGGGACCATATTGACGACATCTCGGTGCCCGTCCTTTCTGCCAAGGAGCGGTTTAGATTAGATAGTAACCTCAATAAGAGTGCGAAAAAGATGCTTAAGGCATTGAAGTTTATGCCGGCAGATGACGAGCTTTCCTCCTTGGCTGCGGTTAGCAACTATAAAAAATTTCAGCGTTTCTATCCGGCGTTCCGGCATGTCGATGACTAAACGACTGCTCCGGATCATGCCTGCGTAAA
>JARLIE010000172.1 GCA_031291875.1 Minisyncoccota bacterium
CGGAGCGCAGGCGGCCTCGCTCGCCGCTGCAAAGGCCGTTGCGGAAACCGGCGCGGTCATCGCCGCAATCCCGTCAGTATCCCGGCTCGTTCGACGTGCATCACCCGCTGCCCCCCTCGGTGCGGCCCGATCGTCCGGGCCATGGCGCAGGCGGGTCTAGCGTTACCATGGTTAAGCGATGCCGGGCACCGCCTTACGCAGATCCCCTGAGACGGGCGCGGGGCATCAGGTGTCTGGTTTTCGTGATGTCTGACCCGAATTTCACAGGGCTGGCTTACGCTGGCGGGTGTCGGGTTGGCGGACTGACCGGAACGGCAACTTTAGGGCCGCATAGTCGGCCAAGCTGTCATTCGTCCAAACTACCTGCAAAGGGAGTGCCTTCGCGAAACACAGGTTTTCCCAAGCTATCTGTTGAAAAACTCTGGAAATTTCGGAATCGATGTGGCATCTTCCTTTGATGGGCGTTGCAGATAACTTCAGGGCTTTCAGGGCCAATTATCTGATACCGACTGAAATGGTCCGGAGCATCTCCTCTCGTTACAAGCGAATTACAAAGCAGTTGAACAAGGACTTTTGGAACACCGAGTCTGAAACTGCCCACAGCCTATACGTTGGGTCCTATGGTCGCGACACAGCAGCCAACGGGGTGAGCGATCTTGATGTGGCGTTTATGTTACCCAACGCGGTCTATCAAAAATACCATGCTTATAAAGGTAACGGACAGTCCGCACTGCTTCAAGAGGTTCGAAACTCAATAGGCCGCACTTACTCGACAAGCTACGTTAGTGGTGACGGCCAAGTTGTGGCGGTAAACTTCACTGACAACATTCGATTCGAGTTTCTTCCTGTATTTCTTAACAGTGACGGAAAAACATTCACGTTTGCCGATTCGAATGGGGGCGGAAGTTGGAAAACTTGTGACCCTCGCGGGGAGATGTCAGCATTCTCTCAACGAAATGCGGCCACTAACGGAAATCTTAAGGCCATCTGTCGAATGGCTCGTATTTGGCGCGATAAACATGATGTGCCAATAAATGGCATGTTGATAGACACTTTAGCCTATCAGTTTATTGACGGTTGGCCCGAGCGCGAAAAATCTTATCTATACCACGATTACCTTGTTCGAGATTTTCTACTTTATTTATCGCAAATTGACGTAAATCAGTCGTTTTGGCGCGCACCTGGCAGCGGATCTTACGTTGTGAAGAAGGGTAACTTTCAGGTCAAAGCTCGGACCTCATGTGAGGTCGCGGTGAGTGCGATTCGATATGAAGCGAACGGGCGAGCGGATACCGCGCGAAATAAGTGGAGGGAGATTTTTGGCTCAACCTACCCCTGACGCCACGACGAGCACGACCCTTGAGGACCAAATTCGCGAGTGCTTTGGTCGCGTCGTATATTCCCATAAGACACATGAAAAAGAGGGCGACCTCTGTGTCAGTACTTTACGCCGTTTCAAAATTGCGCAAATTATTCTAGCCGCAATCACGTCGTCTGGCGCGTTAGTCATCCTTTTTGCAGATGATTTTTCGGTGAAAATTACCACAGCCTTATTTTCATTAATTGGTCTTTACGTGACCGGGTACATGAAGGGTTTTGACCCTGGCGCGGCTGCCCAGAAGCACCGCGATACCGCCGCAGCACTTTGGGCGATCCGAGAATCTTACCTGTCGCTGCTCACAGATTTCGTCGGTGGTACAATCAGCGCCGATGCGGCTCGGCAAAAAAGAGACGAACTCCAAAACGCCCTTGCGGGAATCTATAAATCCGCCCCCGGAACAACGCAAAAGGCATATGGAAAGGCGCAGAAGTCCTTACAGCAACTCGAGGATTACACTTTTAATCCCGGAGAAATTGACAAATTCCTTCCGCCTGCTTTGAAACGATCTGCAATTGACCTTCGGCCATAGCTGGGGTTTGCTGGTGCCATCCGACGTTGACGATAGGGCGAATGGACAGCCGCTTTCGATGGGCCAATTCTGCCATCTGAACGACCGCTATCGCGGCGCCCTCGGTCGCATCGGCCTTGATGAGCCATCACCCCGAACATGCTATTCTTCGAGGATCCCATCATTCTCAATCGCCGAACGCCTTTTGGTCGATCATGCGCTCGAGACGATCGGCTGCGTAAGCGAGGCGAAAATCTAATGCTTGCCGCTGGGGGAATAACCAGTCTCGGGGCGTTTCTTGGCCAAATCGTCGACGAGATTTGAGGCGGCCGCCATCGTATCGCCTTCTTCGATTTCTATCTCTATAGGGTAGGTGAACGTTAGTGGATCGGAGAGATTATGTGCCGAAATTTTCAGATCAATGGCGCCTTTCAATATCCCGCTGGCCTGTTCAGTCTCGATGAAGAAGCGTTCACGTAGATCTTCGCCTTGATGTCGCCACTTCGAGCGGAAGGCTTCAACTACCGTCGCGTTTTTTCCGCGCTTAGGTGTCCAGTCAAAACCGGATGGATCAACTTGTCGCTGCAGCCCGTAAATCGGGGCAAGCTCAGCGAGGACATGATCTAGGTTGGCGGGTCTGGACCGTGGTGACGCACTGAACGCTGCGGCCAGCTGGGCAAGGCCACCTTTCGCCACAAACCCGCCTCGCGGTGGTTGCGGGGGCTGGGGCAAAGCGTTGCAAGCTAAATCCGCGCCGCCATCCTCTTCAATAGGAAAACGACCGATCGTGAAGCTTCCCCGTGCCGTCATCGCGATAAGAACGCCATCGGCGGGTTTTACGCCGATATTGCTGATCGCGAGTTCGAAGGTGGGTCGAGCGCGACAGGCGTTGAGCGTCGATTGCATCTCTTCGAGTGCCTTTCGCACGGCCTCGCGCCACTTGGGATAGGTCTGCCGCCGATAAATTTCAATGGCCTCTTCACTCGCAGGCTCGAATCCCTGAAAGTTCGTTCCGCCTGCAACGGCGAACAGGGTCTGCATATAAGCAAGGGGATTATTCTTATGTGCTTCGCGTATTCGTGCGATTTCTTGCGCCTCTGTTACCGACCCGAACTCAGTCGCGGGCGGGCAAAAGGCGTCAACCCATTCCATGATATGGATAATCTGGTGATTTAGTAGCTGCGGATAATAGCGAAGTGCGCCACAATAGCGGAGAATAGAGTCGCCGCCGGGACTACGCATTTCCGCGACGATCTTCGGCTCCTGCGCCTTAAGTCGTTCGAGATCTCCTTCCAACTGCTTCACCTTCTTCGCCGTCTCATCGGGCTCTGGTTCGAGCATCCAGTGATCTTTGATCAGGATCGCCCCCAGTCCGGCTTCCTCGGCATCGACAAAGGCCCCGGTGTCGTTGGTTAGCAGTCGAACAGGCACTCCTTGCGCGCCTTGGGCAAGGCAGTGATTAACGAGTTGGTGATCTGCGACCGTTAGATCAAGGCAGTCGTGAAGCGCGCCTTTCACGCCAGTTCCGGGAACCACGGTCATGATCACTCTTGGGCTCGCCTCACGGAGGATTTTAGTACGAGCGGGCAATTCGAGGGCCTCACGGATTTCAGTGTAAACCGCCTTAGCGCGCTTGCCGATCCGACCGCCCTTGAGCTTGTACTTATCGATCTCTCGATTGACCGGCCCCATGATCAGGATAGTGACGTCTTCACTGCCGAGCTCCGTCCACGGTAGTTGCGCAAGGCGACGGCCATGGAGAAGAACATTTGTGTCGGGTGCCACGAAGATCATGACCTACTACCTAGGGCCTTTTTGGGCGGCGTTCCAGAGCCGCCCAAAAAGAATGCGGTTGAAGCGCCCAGGCGCTGTCGAAGAGTTTACACGTTGAGTCGTCGATGAACGAAAGCCCGTTTTCGACGATCGCGAATTAGCCGGTGAACGACCGCTTCTGGGGCGTTAGCGGAGGTAGCCAAGAAACAACAAGGCTATGCCGCACATCGTCAAAAACGCACCTCTAATCCGCCATTTGGCATCAGTTGCAGGCAAGGGATAAGCTTCAATCGACCGCCCCTCTTCAAAATACCGTTCGGGGGCTCCTGCTGCTAATTCCTGCTTTCTTAGCCTGACTTTAGCCTCGGCTGCCAAGCGCTTCTTTCGAGGAAAGATGAACATTCCCAAACCGGAGGGTAGACAAAAAGCAGCGATAACCAGCGATTGCAAATTCACGGTTTCCTCCGACTTACCTCGCTTGTTTAGCATGTAAGCTTTGATGTCCGCTACCCCGCCTTTGCTGGTCAGCAGGGACACTTAGCCTCCAGATCATTCTGACCGTTCCGCACGGCGCGCCTTCAAATAAACAAATGACCGGTTCCGATGCCGCGATCTGGGGGTCTGAATGGCCGGAACGCAGGCGATTCCAGTCGGAACCTCGGTCGCTGGAATGGCGGGTCGGGGCGCGCCGGAGCCCGTGGCGCTCACTGATAGCGCAATGTGTTCTCGAACCCGGCATTGGTCTTGGTCATCTTGGACAGTTTTCTCAGGGTGGCGCGGACATATCTTTCGACGCGGCGGTCATCATGGATGCCCGTGATCCGATATTCGTCTTGCCCCAGCAATGCCTTGAGGCGCGCGGCGAAAGCGGCCTGATCGTTCCTGTCTGCGGCGGTCTTCACGGCTCGGCACACCCATTCTTCGGCGGCGGCCTTGTCATAGTCGTCCTGGGCTTCATACCCCCGGATGTCCGCCGCTGTCTGATCAA
>JARLIE010000173.1 GCA_031291875.1 Minisyncoccota bacterium
ATCAGCTCTCCGTCCGGGATTGCGATTAGCGCCCAGTGATTGAAATTTGGATGCCACTCAGTAGGAGCCATAAACCGATGACTCCATTTGGTTTATGGCGGGGACGACGGGGCTCGAACCCGCGACCTCTGCCGTGACAGATGATTTATTGCTCGTAACTTATTGAAACTACAGCGCACTGATGGCCTATAAAGTGTCTGCGAGCACCCAAAATCAATCCTTAGCACCCTAATCGAACCCAGCGCGATTGCAAAAAGCAGAGGTCCTAATTTTCTATAAGAATCAATCGCTTACTTTGATTCATGACCTCTGCCCGCGATCGGCAGAGGTCCCGGGTTCCTTCCCTGGATTCCACGCCGGTTAGCAACAGCGCCGAACCTTTGAGCCTGTCATCTTCGGATCACTCTTGTATCCGCGGATGCGCTCGCTGAGTGCCAACGCGATTTCGCGTAAAACGAGAACTCTCGAACAACTCTTGAGTAGACAGAAGCTGCTATCGCTTTGAGGCGCGGGAACGGCCGGATCGCTTGGTGATTGCGCTCTTCGGCAATCGCGGAACCGCCTGGACGCCCGCCCACAGCGTTGCGATCGTCTGATCGATCACGAGAGTCTGGTCAGACAATCCAGGTACAACTCCTTGGATAACAAAGAGTGTCGCGAGGCCAAAAATCGTAAACCACCAGGTGTGGGCTATCACGACGTCATCCTTGTTTGGCAATCCTTCATCCTTGGCAACATCGAAGAAGAGTTGCACGAAACGCGCGAACAACGGCGCACCAAGGTCGTCGATGTATTGTCCGGCGCGGACGCCGTTTCTGTTCTCAGGCCCGAAGAAGACGTTGCGGAACTGTTGTGGATGGGCAATGCAGAATTGAATCAAGCCGCGTGAAGTCGCAAAAAGGCGCTCTTTCGGTGCAAGATATTGAGCGGCAATCGCGTCGAAGTTCTGAATCATCAGCCCGATCGTCTCGCGGCTCAACTCGGCAAGAATACGTGATTTGTCCGGAAAATGCTGGTAGATCACGGCGTGCGTATAGCCGATCTCTTTAGCTATCTCACGAAGCGTCACGGCTTCGTAACCGCGATCGGCGAACATTTTACCTGCAGCCGCAAGGATTTCGCTCCGCAACTTCTCCTTGCGTTCTGCTCGGCGACTTGGTGAGATGGATATCATTCCAATAGCTTAGCCCCAGTTTGCGATTTATACAACCATCGGTTCTTTTATGACCATTGGTTAAACAACCTGCGCTTATTTTGCAACCAATGGTTACTTCGATCCTCTAATAGTCAGATCGCTCGTTGGATGGGCGGTCAAATATGAGGCAAAAGGAGGATCCGATGAAAGTTCTGGTGATTGGAGCAGCGGGCAAGAGCGGAGAAGCGCTGGTAAATGAGGCGCTGGCGGCCGGGCATAAGGTGACGGCTTTCGTGCGTGGTGCCGCGTCGTACAAGAAGGCGAACGTAAGAGTTGTCGCAGGCGACGTGCTGGACGCGGATGCGGTCGACGTTGCGGTAGCCGGACAGGATGCGGTGATCGACGCGCTGGGGGGCAAGACGCCGTGGAAAGTGACGACGATGGAAACGAGCGCGGCACA
>JARLIE010000174.1 GCA_031291875.1 Minisyncoccota bacterium
GTAGTGCACCGATCGAGTCGATATTGCCTATGAAAGTGAGCGATTGCATCAGAAAGTGAGCACGCATAAGGCGCGTCGAATGGGTTGCTGGATCGTTTGAATCGGTGAAATCGAGTGTCGAGTTCGCGAGTTGTCAGTTGAGGCGTGATAGCAACGCAACGACGAGCTCGAAAGTTTCCTCCTCTCTCGTGTCCCCTACCCGCCTGTTGCCAGCGTGTCGCGGCACCAAGGAAGCGTCTCAGTTCCAGTCTCCAACTTGGAGGCAGCGAGAGGAACAAAGCAGGGAAGGAGAAAAAGACAAAAACAGCAGCAGTAATTGATGGGACTATTGGTTGCACGTCATTTGTGCCAATGGAGACGCCCATCGACTGTGAATTACGGACGCAATGCCGCCTTGTGTGCAGAAGATGGTCGGCCGATGATGCGCGAGTCAGGAAGTTTGGCTCAAGCGTTCGTTCGTTAGATTAGCTCTTGAAAGGAGAAAATCGCTACAACAAAAAATAAAAACCGTTGCACGCTTTATCATTGGGTTTTCATCGTTTCAAACTTAATATTACCAGAACGGGATCAGTTTAAACGCGCTCAGTTTCGAGGGATGCAAACGCCAACATGATGGACAATAATTTATTATGAATTCCATGTGTTCTAGCTGCGTTGTTATTTCGATCCGATCGATATTCGCACTGTCGTTGGATGGCGGCGCGTCGTCGCTCCAGCATGAAGCCGATCGCAGCGGCACTTCACAGAAGCGAATTCGGTACCGCACGATGAGCACGCGCGGATCAAGCAGGCAGCAGAATTGACCAGAGCAGAGAGCTGGCCACTATCAACCGGCCGGCGATATGCAGCTGCGAGTCGCTGCACGCCCGCTCACTGTGAAGCGAGCGAGCGCGAGCGAGCGGCGAACGGCAAAAGCCGGCCGAGACTGCAGACAGAGGCGGTGCAGCGTGCAGGCGAGATGAGCGAGACAGGCGAGCATGAGTGAGTGTGCGAGCTGCGAATTTGCGTGCTCACTCGTGCACTCGTTTCGCTCGTCCTCAGTGCAGTCTCGCCGCTCTCGCCGCCTTTTCAATTCTTCGTTCCAATCGTTGCGTTGAGTCGCCATGTCGGCCGCTCATA
>JARLIE010000175.1 GCA_031291875.1 Minisyncoccota bacterium
CGACGCCGAAGACCGGCGCGACGCGCCGGCTTTTCGGCGTCGAAGCCTTGGAAACAAAAACGCGCGATCGCGACGGCGCGGTCATCGCGAAGCGACCGGAGCGTCAGCGCAGGAGCGCCGCGGGCGCTTGACGGCGCCGGCGTGATAGGGCCGGAGCGGGCAGAACGGGGAAATGGCGGGCGCGTCGCCGCGATTCCGGCTTGCTTCTGCGACGACCGGCGGCGTGATAGAGTGAATGCGTTCGAGACGGAGCCAGGTCATGCGCGTCGCAGTCGTCAAGGCCGGGTACGATGACGAAGCCGGCGTCTGGTACGTCCAGTCTTCGGATGTTGAGGGACTGCGAGT
Source organism: Minisyncoccota bacterium (assembly GCA_031291875.1). GTDB lineage: Bacteria > Patescibacteriota > Minisyncoccia > Phycocordibacterales > UBA2100 > UBA10103. Next base: position 346 of record JARLIE010000175.1, read on the forward strand.
CGAGGGCGAGACGTTCGAGGCTTTCTGCCGCGCCGTCGAGGGCGCAGTCGCCGACCTGCTCGAGACTGAGCTGGCGACAGGCGAGGTTTCGATCGAGGTCATCGCCCACGCTTCGCTGCGCGCCCGCATCGCGGCATGAAGGACTTCGGCAAGGCCGTCCGCGCCAAATTGTCCGAGGCCGGATGCGCTTTCCTGCGGCGCGGCAAAGGCGACCACGATGTTTGGACAACGGCTGCCGGCAAGCGGCTGGTCGTGCCGGTTCAGATCAAGTCTCGCCACACGGCAAACGGCATCCTGAAAGACGCCGGGCTGACGAAGGCGTTTTGAACGCGGATTTCGCGCTCCGAAGGTTGCAGCCGACAATGGCTGCCTGGGCCGGGCTCTCCGTCAAGCCCAAGCGCGCGCGCGCGCGTCGCCTGCGGCGAGGCTTGACCGCTCCGCCCGGCTCAGGCCTTGGGCTACCAAGGCTTCGACGCCGAAGACCGGCGCGACGCGCCGGCTTTTCGGCGGCGAAGCCTTGGAAACAAAACGCCCTATCGCGACGGCGCGGTCATCGCGAAGCGACCGGAGCGTGAGCGCAGGAGCGCCGCAGGCGCTTGACGGCGCTGGCGCGATAGGGCCGGCCCATAACTAGGCAATTGCGGGCGTGTCACCGTATTCCCACAGTCGTTCTAGAACGACAACGAGGTAAGTTTCAGCTTCTTGAAGATATCATCTATGGCTTCCGGCTGTAACGCCCATCGGTAGGCCGGATGTACCTCCCAATCATAACCAAAATCGATAAATTGATTCGATAAATACCTATTCTCCTCGAAATACTTCCTGTCTATCTGTCCATTATTCAATTCTTTTCGAGCGGTCAAAAAGTTTATCTTATACATAAAACCCGCCAAATCCTTGTCATTGGCCGACACCCCACTCGCAAATATAAATCTTCCGTGTTGTTGAACGGATTTTATTTTTGTCAATAATTCTGCAGTCGTATATTGATAACCCTCCGCGGTCGTCTTCTGCTTAGTCGACGGTTTCATTTCTAGTAGCAATTGTTCAATTGTAGGTAATTCAGTGCGATATTCATTAATTGTATCTTGCAGACGGCCTTGTGAATAGTTTTCGAATACACTTTTAAAGTGTTGGGTTCCCAATATTTCCGCGTCGTGACTCCGGGCGTTCGCGGCTGCCTCGGAGCAAAGTTTGATTAAATCCCGCGGTCTCTTGCGAACAAGCGAAAGAAGCACCCTATACATGGGCGCGTTTTCCCAATGCCCTTGTCCCGCAAACCTCGGCTCCATGATTTCATCAAGAATCTTCGACATTTGGTACTGTTGCATTCCAGAAAGCTGGCGTTCATCCAATTGTCTACCAAAGAAAGTGCCGACTCGCTTGACTAGAATCTTAAAGATCTCGTGATTTGTCCAACTATACCAGACTACGGATCTTTCAATCTTGTCGGTCGACTCATCTGAGGTCCGGACGAGAAAATACACATCGGCACGGAGAGCAACCCGAAAGTAGAGTCCAGGATAATCGGTCGACATATCGCGCAAAGCGTTCAAAAGCGCTGAAATTCGGCGAATATCAATAGGTTTTCCTTCCCAACCACGATCAAGATCGTCTATATAAACAAACACTTTTTGCGTTGTCGCAAACTTCGCTAATGTCGCCTTGACGACAGGGTCGAGGGAACCATTAAGCTTGTCTCGAAAATATACTAGAAGCGACTTTACGAAGGTTGCCCCAACTGCTCCTGCTTTCTTCAAACTAGGATCATCGGAACTATCCCCCACGAAAGAGGCTATTTTACTTACAATTAGACCGGTCAAACCAGTTTTCCAGTTCCTGATAAGGATATTTAAGTCGGAACTGCTGTCAAATTTGAAATCAAGTAGATCGTCTGGTCTAACCCATAGGCTCAAATCTTTCCTGTCTGCATCCTCGCTGAAGCATACCTTGAACATTGCACTCTTTCCTATACCTTTATGTGCAACAAGTATGCGAAGGGGTAAATCAGCACGCACGTCTTCGTAGGTTTTATTCTTAAAGAAATACTTTCTAAGACGAAGGGAATCCTCCTGCTCGGCAGCCTCTGTTCCGAATAACTCTTCGATATTTTCGGGTGTAAATTTGCAGGCCATGTGTGCCTCCGACCATTCGAATCGGGCTGCCTAATTGCGCGAAAGCCTAGAGTGAGCTGCGGGAAGAAATCAATTGAAACCGCCGGGTCGTTTGACGGGCCAAGAGGTGGCCACCGTCACCGAGGTCTCCGAGGCGAGAACTGCCCGAGCGACTGCGGCCCTCGGTCTGAAGTAACACCTTCAAGAATGGGCTTTGCAGGTTATTAGGCAGACCTTCTCGCCCCTACCCTCTGGCACTGCGGCGTGCCGGCCCCTCCCCATTGCGAACAAACGCCGAACCGTGTTCCCCTGGCTTCATGGCCCTCGCCGCGATTCGTTCCGACCCTGCCGACGCGCTCAACGACGCGCAAAGGCTGGCGGTCGAGCATGGCGAAGAGCCGCTGCTGGTGATCGCCGGCGCG
>JARLIE010000176.1 GCA_031291875.1 Minisyncoccota bacterium
CATGGACGCTGGCCCGCTGGCGTTGGTGGCCGTGACCCTCGTCGCCGGCACGCCGGCGCTGACGATGATTGGGGCGATCGGCGCGGCATTGACCGTGTCGCTCAGGCGCGGCGGCCTCTTGATGGCGGTGCTGGTGCTGCCCCTGGCGATCCCTGTGCTGATCTTCGGTGTCTCGGCCGCTTCCGCCGCGAGCGGCGGCCCATCGCCGATCGCCGGACCGCTCATGATGGTGTGCGCGCTGTCGCTCGCCGCGATCGCGCTCGCGCCGTTCGCCGCCGCCGCGGCGCTGCGGCACGTGCGCGACTGAGCGGTCCGGGCCGCGCAGCGGCGTTATAAACTGTGCACAGTTGGATTGTTTAACGCCCCAAGCATGTGTCTTCCAATTGACAAGCAATTCAAATTCGCGAGAGCATTCAAAGCGCTGGAGGTAGTAGGCCACGAAAAAGGGGCGCTATCAAAGAGCATTCTTGGGGGCTAGGACATGGAAATGTTTGCTGACTGGTTTGTCTCCAAGGCGCTTTCGCCGGTTGCAATCAAGTTGGCAACGAAGTTTCTTTCGCTGGTCAAAGAGCCTGTAGCGCGGAAACTTGATGAAATTAAGGTTAGCCTTCAATTCGGCTTTGATGCATATGTTAAGAACGAAATAGAGCGATATTCAAAAATAAAGACAATCCTGGGTGTCAATGTCCATTTAGATATTGCAGGTATATATGTTAATCTTTACCTAAATCTCGCTCACGCGAAGTTTTCTAATCCAAAGGAGGGAGCTCGAGCGCCAGTAATTCGCGATGACGAAATGCTTACCGTTATCGACAGGAATAGGCGAATAGTAGTTACCGGAACCGCTGGTTGCGGAAAGTCGATGTTGATGCGGTATTTGTTTTTGCAAACACTTTCACAACGTGATCATTTACTACCAGTATTTGTCGAATTACGAGATCTGAACGATAAGATCGACACGTCAATTGTCGACTACGTAAACGAGAAAATAAGGGGGACAATAGAAAGCTTTACCATTGAACAAACGAAATTTGCCTTAAAAGAAGGGACGATAGTTCTTTTCTTGGACGGGTTCGATGAGATTGACTACGATCGGCAGGCGAAAAGAGCAAAAGAAATCACTCAATTGGGTAATGCGTACAGCCAAGCTCAAATCTATGTTTCTGGCAGGCCAGACGATATATTTCAAGGTTGGGATCGCTTCTACGTGTATAAAGTTGTTAGACTTACTCGCGGCCAAGTTGAAGCTCTCGTCGACAAGATTCCTTACGATGAAGATCTCAAATCACAATTTCTTCGTAAGTTAGACGCAGGCCTTTACGAATCTCACAAAGAGTTTTTGGTTAATCCGCTTCTCACAATAATGATGTTGATAACTTTAGAACAGTTTTCGGAAATACCCGCAAAGATTCATTTGTTCTACGAATACGCGTTCGAGGCTCTCTTTGCCCGTCACGACTCAACGAAGAGCGGAGGTTTTCAGAGAAAACGGCACGTAACATTACCCTTGGATGACTATCGTAGGCTTTTATCATACTTTTGTACCATTTCATACTTGCGCGAGATATTCAGATTTAATCATGCGACAATTTTGGATATAATAGAGAGAAGTGTGTCAGCTTCGCAGATTGAAGTGCAGAAACAGGATATGCTGGATGATCTAGTAAGTTGTACTTGTATGATTGCAAGAGATGGTCTTGATTTTGTTTTTAGCCATAGATCGTTTCAAGAGTATTTTACTGCATATTTTGTCGCCAATGTGAAGACACAGGAAATGGCGCAGGTAGTTCCGAAGCTGGCTATGAGAGGTCGGAACGACAATGTTATATTGATGTTGTCCGAAATGAACAGGGAGACATTCGAGCGAGCGTGGGTGTTGCCACAGCTTAGGTTGCTGTGGGAGCGGGTAATGAAGATATTGCCTGAGAGACAATTAATACAATATCTCTACGCAATACAGGGCGTGAGTGATGTAAATCTATTTGTCGATCATAACATATCAAGAAGCGCGCGGCACACCCGAATAATGTGGGGAACAATCTCGGACAGGCGACGAGGCGGGCGGGAGCGGGAGAAAGAGTCTTTGCTGCCGTCGCTGATTGTATTACACAAAGTGTATGACTTATTTCACCAGGTGCACAAGAAGGTACGTGGCGCAGAAGATCCCTTAGTTGTCGAAGAGATTGTGGATGGGAAGCTATTGTCGGGAGATAGGAGATTCGATTAGGGGAGAAAAACGGAGCGTATTCCTTGAATTCAAGGCGAAGAAGTCTGATTCCGTATGGCTATCGCGATGCTTTTACGCAAAGTATGCAGCGATAGAGCGCCTGATACTGAAGGAGTTACTTGATGAGGTCGAAGCACGGGTTAACGCCAGAAACGACGGGCTGACGGAGATACTTGGTTTGCGCTAGCACGAGACGAAAAGTGGGCGTCAACTTAAGCGAGCGGGGAGCGATGCTAAATGGCGATTGTTCAGCGGCACGGTGAAGCCCCGCCGCTGACTCCAGTCGACGGGTAGGTTGCCGGACGCCGCTTACCCGCCAGTTGCGTCGCTGACGCACTTCTTGGTGAAGCTGTTCTTGGCCGCGCCGGCAAGTTTCTTGTCGGCCGCCTGCTTATCGCAGTCGGCCTTGGCGTCGGAATCGCATTTCTTGAGGAAGCTTGTCTTTGCGGCCCCGGCGAGCTTCTTGTCGGTCGCCTGGGCGGCGCACGACGAATCGGCGTAGGCGAGCGTGGGGGCGCCGGCCAGCGCGAGCGCCAGGGCGGCCAACGCGAATGTCTTGGTCATATGGTTTCCTCCAAGGTCGAACGCCGGCGCGCTCTGCGGCGCAGGCGGCGACCGGAACAGTGCCGGCGCGGGTCGGCTTTGGCAATGGCGAGGCGCCGAGCCTTTGGTCGCAGTCGCTCGCTGCGCCTTGTCAGGCGAGTTTCGCCTCGAAGACGTCGATCGGCATCGGCTTGCCGAACAGGAAGCCCTGAAAGGACGGGCAGCCGTGGCGCTCGAGGAAGCGACGCTGCGCCTCGGTCTCGACCCCTTCGGCGATGACGGCGAGGCCGAGACTCTCGGCCAGCGTGATGATCGTGTGCGCGACCGCGGCGTCGTTGGCGCTGCCGGGCAGGTTGCGCACGAACGAACGGTCGATCTTGATCTGGTCGAGCGGCAGCCGCGTGAGATAGGCGAGCGACGAATAGCCGGTGCCGAAGTCGTCGACGGCGAAGCCGTCGCCGAGCGCCTAGAGCGCATTCATGTTGTTCTCCGCGCCCGCGACAACGTCGAGCATGACGCTCTCGTTGAGCTCGAGCACCAGGCGCTCGGCCGGC
>JARLIE010000177.1 GCA_031291875.1 Minisyncoccota bacterium
AATACATGAAACACTCGTTTGAGATCGACTCCACACCGTATCCGCACTTTCCCGCAGAAAATCGCCAAAAGAACTTGGTCGTCAAAACTGGCACTCTGACCGGTCCCACTTTGCCTGAACGGGTGTTTATTATATTCCATATAAAAATGCTCCGATTCGGACTCCTGGCTAAATCAACCCTTGACATACACAATGATTATTCTGGGACCCCGCATAGTACAGCAAGCTGTTCGCTGAAGTCATCCTTGGAGCTTGCTCCAACCTAATCGTCGTCTACGTCCGATACTAGGGGCTAAGCTGGATTGAACGCACGCACATGCAGAAATTCCGATGCAGACACCATCGAGTGCGACCGAGAGAAGCACCTCGGCGAAGGGAGGAAAAAAGAGAAAATATTTGCTTCGGGATCCACAGACAGATGGCCGCGGGAGAAAATTGACAGCGGACAGGGGAAGAGCAGAGCAGCGGCCGCCGACACCATGCAGCGGCGCACACCGACAGGGTACATACGCATGCGCAGTCGCAGGCTGAGACGCGTGGTCGTGGTCGAGGGCCTGGCAACTGTGGAGGGGCGCGTCCCAATAGCCGAACGTGGAAGTGGAAGTGGAATGTATTAACGTGAGTTGGACAAAGTTCGTTACCAGAATGACAAGAGCCGCAGCGCAGTCGCAACTCTCGACCCACCACGCAGGCAGGACGCCAGGAAACGAGGAACGAGGGGCGGGAGAAAGACGAAGAGATTCAGAAGATGACAATCGGAGTCGGACTGCGGTGCTCATTGGACCAACGGAGACACAAGCTCGTTGCGTGTGAACGTCTTGGACGAATTTCGGCCGAGACGGGCGAACGGCCAATAACCAACGGCACAGCGAGGAGCTCGAGGTGAAAGACACTTCGTACTGATGAGCTCGAACCAAGCTCAAGGCAGAAGCTTAAGAGTCAGCAGATTGGCAGGCAGACCGCGGAGACGTGCACGACACTCGCGAGCGCGGCATGCAACAAGAGCGAGTGGCCTGCAGACACGGGCTGATCAGTCTAAATTACAGAACATGTTTGCCTTATTGAAACGTGTTTGTGGATTGCGGCAGTGCGCTGCGATGGTGATGCATAGTCGATCGGTGCGGGGTGGGTGGGGCGTGCTGGCGGGTGCCGTGTTCCAATTGTCCTCTGCTCGGTCGTTCGTTCGGCTCGCCCGTTCCTTCTTGTCTCTCTCTCTCCGCGTGTTTACACGTTGATGATGGCATTGAAGTATGTCTCGAACGTGGTGCTGAGGTGGT
>JARLIE010000178.1 GCA_031291875.1 Minisyncoccota bacterium
GAATGACGAGCATCGTTTCGCCCTGATAGAAGCAATCCACCGGGCAAACCTCGACGCAATCCATATATTTGCACTTGATGCAGTTGTCTGTAACGAGATGGGCCATGTCCAAAGAGGTCGCTATTAGAGGAGAGAAAACAATTATTTGCGCAACAATGCGCCGCCCACCCAAGAGCAATAAAAAATATCGCTCTACAGGCTAGCCCTTCTCGACGCCCGGCGTTTGCAAGGCGCGGCCCCAAGAATTTTGATTGTGTCCATCGAGGATATATAAATTTGCGATCGGCATGTTCGCTTCCGGCGTCGCCTTCAGGTTTCAGGATGGTCCAAGCGGTCAGCGGACAAGGCGAAGGCGAGAAGCGTTCCGCCAAGCATGACGGCGGTACGCGCGCTGATTTGGTGCGCGCATAACCCCAAAAGGACACTGACGGATACGACGAACACGCCCGCCCAGCGACGGCGTGACCATTTTTGCTGCATAGCTTGTGTGTTCGAGGACTGGGGCGGCAGCGGCGTGCTTGAAGATGACGTCGCTTGAGCGTTACTGTGGCGATGGATTGGCATAGTTTCGTTCCTGTTCGAATGTGGCTTTCGAATTTTGTGTCGTTTGATTGAGGGGATATTTTGCGACGAAACTTCACGGCGCAACCGAATAATTTCGGGGGAATGACGCAAAATTTTTGCGGTATGGTTTTCTGTCGAAATTCGTCGTCAGATTGTGTCTGGCTAAAGTACTAACAAAAAGAAATGGTAACGCAAAGCGAGCTCATCCATAGCCGGCGGCGCGGGTGCATTCAAATTATTTAAGTGCAATTTTGGTTGCGTTTGCGCAACCCCGTCACGGCGAATGGCTGCTAACGATCGCCCATCATTCCTCACGATCCCGGATGGCGCGCTCGTATGACCGCTCTCGATATTAGCCATGCTTCTCGCAGCCGCCGGAAAACCGGAGCGCTTGGCCAGGAGCGGGTCGTGCCGCAATCCGTTTCGGGAAGAATACGGCGCATTAAATGGGGAATGCTTTGCCTGTGCCTGAGCGTCTATTATCTCACGC
>JARLIE010000179.1 GCA_031291875.1 Minisyncoccota bacterium
AGAGGTGAATTCAGGCGATTCTAACAGAATCACTCATTCGTGCAGTACCGACAGTACTAGTATATACGTATCTTCAAATGAATCGAATTCGTTCACAAGTACTGTAAATTAATATAAAGATCATCCATGATCGCGAGCTCGAGCACTTTGTTTCTCGCGATCGCCCGCTCGATCGTTTTTTAAATCAAAATTCATAAAATTGTGATCAAATATTAATCCTTCAAGTCTCATTTTATGCAAGCTTTCACTATCAGTCGCCAACTGCAACAGTCGGCGCAGGATGCTCTCTGCTTATTCAGCGCGCGGTCGAGCCGGCTCTGTCGGTGAAATCTTGTTGAGAGTCATTCCCGACGGCGAGGGTGGAGGCCGAGCGACATCGACTTTGCCAGTTGGAACGGAATAGACTTGACGCGCCTTCACATGGACGACACGCTGATCCGGTAGAAGGATGCCCGTGAGATATTTTCCATTGCAGCAGCCGGTGTCGAGGCCAAGTCGAAATTCATTCGGACGCTGAAAGCCACGAGACGCATCGTGACCGAAGAGGACGGTTGGCGAGGAAGTAGAGGCAGCTGAGGAGGCAGGAGGCGATGAAGAAGCTGCAGTGGCTTCCACTTGAATACGAGCAGATTCAGGTACCTCAGTCGCACGCATACTCCAAGCCGTGCCGATCTTCATCGAATCCGTCGCAACGAGTTCGCCATCCCGCGCAGTGACGAAGTTGCGCATCGTCGTGAGATGATACGGATGCTGCGCATCGAGTGGAAGATCAGGTACAAGGCCAGCATGCACGACAAAGAAGGGCAGGCCCGCCGGTCGGAGGTCGATCGACAGCGGCAGTGAAGCGAGCCAAGTTAACTGCGCATCGGTGAGCGACTCCGCGATGGCGTAATGCTGTGCACTGGTTCGTGCCACACCTTCGAAGCCGTTCATCCGCGCATAATACGTGCGTGCATACTCCTCCGAAGTGATCTCACTCCTCGCAACCTCCTCCTCACTCCAATTTCGAATCTCGGAGTTCGAAGCGTACTTGCGGGAATCTAGCCGACCAGCGAGTAGAGCGCAACGGAGTAGGAAGACATCGTGATTGCCGATCACGGCGAGAAAACCTGCGAGAAATAAGAAAAC
>JARLIE010000180.1 GCA_031291875.1 Minisyncoccota bacterium
CAATCATCGATTGCGTGCAACGACGCCAAACGCAGGCTACGCTCGGATTCGAGACCTCTACCCCACCCCCGTTGGACGTCGCAGATCAAATGTTACGAACATGGCCACATCCACTTTGCCTTCGCCTAGGAGTCGACGTCGGGCGTGAGCCGCGCAAAGCCTTTGACAACGCTATTGCAAGAAAATGGCTATCCCACCGGAAGTTGAGAAGCACTGACCTAATTGGCGTGTAACTGAGCCAAATGTCGAACGCCACCCTCGATCGCCGCCTCTTTCCGGGATTGGTAGACTTTCAGGACTTGTTTTGACGTTTCGGTATTCAACCGAAAAAATCCGCGCTTCATCTCGTCAAGATCTCGTGCGGTAATTCGATAATTGGTCGCACCTAGAAATAGCAATGACATAGTCGTGGTCCATGAGAAGTCTAGTGCTTTAGCCAGAATCAGAATTACTTCTCTATTACTATTGACCAAAGCGCGCTCTACGACGTCGATCGGCAGGACACACAGCAAAGACAAACCGACCGCGGTCTCATTGAATTTGAGAGAATGAGCGAACTCAAAAATCTGATCTTCATTGAGGCCGCCATATTGATGCAATTTGCTCACGGTTCGTTTCGCAGTAAAATAATTTTTCGATGCAGGTCCGAATCTGGCGTGAACCGCTCCGGTTACATCGGTAACTGCGGCGCGTATCTCAATCCCCATTTCGGGGCGCTGTCGCTCTAGCTTGCGTTTTACCTCATCAGACGCTTTCGCAATTAATTGTTGGAAGACGTGCCTGGGAATGTCCTTGCGCAGACCAAGATGCTCTGCAAGAATGTGGTCATCATCGGAGCGCCTGAGGAGCTGCAGGAAACCCGAACCTGAAAGTCGTGCGCCATTGTTTGCTACGACTGAGTTGACAACCTCCGCAGTGCCACGCACGACCAAAATGTCAGTCACATCATCAGAGACCGATTTTCGTTGCGAAATAGCGAGAAGATGTTGTTGGCTCTTCGATCGTGCATTGGCCATTAGCGTTCCGTCGTCGAGCCTGTCCGACTGCCGAAGGACGGGCCCTGCAACGTCGATCGAATCGTCAAACGCAAGCTTTTTGATTATTTCGATCGGGGCGTTGTTGCTGGGAGCGAGCTTGTTTGCGAGTCGAACGCGCGCGGCGGTTTCGATGTCGTCCGCAAGCCGTCCTATGACTTCGCCAAAGGTCCAAATTTGGTCTTCAGAATATTGGCCGGCAATTAAAATATCGGTCGCGTGCCACAACGCTTGAAGACAGCTTTCTGCCGTCCCGCGGGATACCGCATCTTCCAGATCCGTCAGAAACGACTTTGTTTCAGTCATCTGGCCAACTCGATTTGCCTCGACAGACGTCACGGAGTTTGACCGGAATGCATCTCCAGTAGAAGAACTAGATGACCAAGAAGGCATAAGGCCACCGGCAATTCCGGCTATAATATTAACGAGATGCTAAAGCCAAACACACCAGATCAATTTGCACTTGACGGTGAGGACGACGCTCGTACCTGCCAAAACCTGAGCAGGCGGCGGGCGTTGTCATTTGTGATACGAGCGAATTGACCTCTGATCTTTTCCAATTCCTGCGGACCCATCGATCCGGTTGCAAAGCGGCTCTCCAGGATCGCGCTTACTGTCTCCCAGCTGAGGCCAGCCACCTTGCAAGGGATGAGCACGCCGTCGTCGCGAAGGCTTTGCATCAATGGGCGGATCACTTCGACGGTGGATTGCGATAGCGCGGCAAGCGCAGCGACGGTCTCTTCATATTTTCGCTGTTTAGCGAATCCGAATAAAGTCGCCTCGTTGAGTTCGCCATTGGCGTTTAGCAGTGTCATGAAGCGCTTGGCCGCGGTAAAGTCGCGAGCCTTGGACATTTCG
>JARLIE010000023.1 GCA_031291875.1 Minisyncoccota bacterium
TATTCGAGTCTAGCGATCAGAAAAGAGGACTGAGCTAGGCGACAAATAATTGTGGTTCATGATCGTGATCTCGCACGCCTGTTCACGTTTTCAGAATGATACAGCAGCAATCATCGATGTTGCTAATTCTCATTCGATACTCACGCGTCAAACTCGAGTCTGCATGCGCGCACGTCGATTGATCGCTTGCTTACGTGTATCAAATGACAACAGCGCTGGTCAAAGTGTCGCAATGATGCAGAGCGTGCGAGTTTTTATCATAAACTTATTACTGTACATGTGACTCATTTCCTTTCCCATTCAAATTTGATGAATCTGCTGCCGCTCCTGTGTTTTTTCACTTCCTACGTAGACGATCAGGGCAAATCGAAGCAGCTTCCAGTGAACAATATTTAATCGCGCGACTCGCATCACCTTCGAGTGTTACGTGGCATTCCGACTGTAGAATCGGCCCCAGAAAATGATGAGTGGAGTTCTCAGATATTTCATGAACCATTTTCTGACTTTCTCCGAGATCGGTTGACGATGGTACAGCCACTTTTCACCGAACACGAACGCCGGAACGAGACTCGCGCCGCTCTGAATCGCCAACTTGATGAAACCCTTGCGGACGATGAGATCAAGGATGAGGTCTCCAAGTTCCTCACCAAGGTCGGATACAAGGGCGAGACTGTTCCGTTCGTCCCGGTCTCCGGATGGCACGGTGATAATCTCATCGAGCGCTCCACCAACATGAACTGGTACAAAGTAAATAATTCAAACACATACACGCCTTGCGCCTCTTGATCTCGTTTGCTTCGGTATCGAACCGAATCCGGGTCCCGAGTGGCGTACTATCGATCGCTACCCCGGCTACTACTTCTATCCGAGCGGCCGCGTCTACTCGACTCACAAAGGCTTTCTCACCGGCTCGACCGATCCGACGGGCTACGTCGCGTACTCGATCAATGGTACCTCCATGCGTGGCGCTCGTCTCATCTGCGAGACCTTTCACGGTCCGCCGCCGACTGAGGCTCACACGGTCGATCATATCAATCGCACTCGTAACGATGACTCGAGTGCCAACCTGCGCTGGGCCACTGGTACCGAACAGAGTCTCAATCGCGAGTATAAGGTCGCACCATCGAATGCGCCGACTCGACGCTGGCGTGAGGTCACTCAGATGAAGCTCGATGGTACTGTCATCGCTCATCATAAGAATATGAAGACCGCCGCTGCCGCTGTCGACCGCGGTAACACCTCGCTCGCGAATGCCTTCGCTCAGAATAAGCGACTGAAGGACGGCTCAATCCAGGCGTTCGGCTATCGTTGGCTCGATAAGGAGCCAGTCGCGCGTAAGAACGAGGTACCGACTCAGCTACCGGGTGAGATCTGGAAGACTCACGATGTCCGTACTGACTACGAGGTCTCATCGTACGATCGCCTTCGTACCGAGGACCGAATCGTTCACGATCCAGA
>JARLIE010000181.1 GCA_031291875.1 Minisyncoccota bacterium
ATGGCAAATTAAAAAGTACTTATATGATGTATGAATTTGATGTAGAAGTTAGTCCGCGAGAAGCGGGCGTGGACTTGAGAGAATTAAAAAAGTCGCTTTTTTTTCATCGCGCTGAGGCGAAATAATTTTATTATTGCGAGCGGAAGGGAGAATGGATTGCTCGAGCGATCGGTGCAGGCGCTGAAGAGGAAGATGTGCGCTGTTTAAATGTGCCACGTACCAGGCGTACGCGTCATTGAAGGCTCGATGAAAGGATTCGAGCGGAGACTCAGAGAATCGACCGAGAAAGCGATTTCGTTCGGCGAATTCCACCGCGTGAAGGAGAATATGAATCTTCGGCGTCGGTTCTCGTTTCGCAACAGCGTACCATTGAATTTATACCCAAATATTGAACACCGTCATTCGGAATGCCTACAATTCCAGGCGAGTGAATCATGAAGTCGGTAGGAGAAAGTTGGCGAGTGATCGGAGCCAGGAGGCAACGCGCGCGACGCGGAATTGAGGAAGGAGAGGGCGAGCAGCGGTAGTCGAGCGGCCATTCGCAGTGATGGAGAGGATTGGAGCTTCAGCAGGCACAGTTGCAGCGAAATCCAGGACCATCTGATCAAAATTCCCTTCAATCCAGCGCAGAATCTCCGGCCCGTTGAGTTGATGCACTTGAGCGGCGCCATTCGATCTGCCATGCTTCGTCTTCACTTGATCGGTCAGGGAATCGATGAAGCTCGACTCTGTGATGCTGGGATAGATCTCGCCGATGATCAAATTCGCGATTCCGAGGAGAAGATGCAGCGGCGACGGAACGACACGAAGAAAATCGAGCTTCACGACCGGAGGGTGCATCACCGAATGATTCGCATTTCGGCACCTTCGAGAGGAAGGATAGCAACAAAAAGGAGAGCGATGAGAGAGATGAGCATATCATTCGACGAGGAATATCTTCTCGATCATTAAGACGTGTGCAGTGCCATCATTCAGTCGCTACTGACCTTACGCACGGAAGGCGCGATTGCATCGCCGGTTCCACGCGATCGCCTTATCAACGGATCAAGTCCCTCTGTGAGAGGAGTCCGGAATCGAACGGCACCTCGATAGATGCGCGCCGATGTACCGCGTTCAACGGTGAGGGCAGCGGAGCAAGAGCTGCAATTCTTGCGTACTCGCACGCCGAGAGCGAGAGAACGAATGCAGGATTGACAGCTAAAATGAGATGGATAGCAACAGAAAAGCGAGAGAAAAATACGGTGAACATATCGTTCGATGCGCATTACATCGCTCGTCGGTTCCCTGCATGCAGTGCCACAAACTCCTCGCTACTTACAGAGGAATTGTGACAGGCTCGGGGCGTGCGTCCGAGGACTGTCAGGATGTCGTGAGAGTGTGCGAAGCGTGGGTTAGGCGTGTATGTCTCGACGAGCGATCGAAGAGTGCGAACGAGGCGAAGCGCGAGCGAGCAGGCGGTTTTCGCA
>JARLIE010000182.1 GCA_031291875.1 Minisyncoccota bacterium
TGACCTGGACGCCCCCGGTCAAACTGCCCGACACGGCGCTCGACAAACGCGCCGAGGCGCGGATGAAGGGCTATATCGGCGAGGCTTGCCCGGAATGCGCGAATTTCACGCTCGTGCGGAATGGCACGTGTTTGAAATGCGATACGTGCGGGAGCACGACGGGGTGCAGCTGACGGAAGGAATTGCGCGGCGGGCGAAATCCCGCCGCTTTCGGTGAGTTGGTATCATGTCACCGTAATTGCGTTCGAGGCAAACTTCATGACTAGAGATTTTGAGGTTCTACCGCGCCGCGACGACGAGCTTCACCACAAGGCGATGTCATTACGAGCGTTTCTTGGGATTTCGAAGCGTTTCCAATACGATCTTCCCTCGTTGATAGAGGAAAAGCTGGTTGGAAAAAATTTGAAATCGATCGGGGTGCTAAAACTCGTCCTGCTTGACCAATACAAGCCAAAGGCCTCGGTAACATTCAAACATGGAGAGTGCATCCTAACGGTTGAAACCGAAGTTTGGGAATTCGCCAAACAAGGTGACAGTGAATCGATTTTTAAGCTCGCTCACGAGCTTGGTCACCTTATGCTGCATAACAAACATGAGCAACAATTTTCAGAACCAAAGCAGAGCTACGTAAATTTCATTAAGCAAGACAGAAGCGCAGAAACTCAGGCTAATAAGTTTGCTGCATACTTCATAGCGCCGCGCCAATATATGCGCTTCTGCGAAACACATACGGACCTGAACCAATCCTTTAATTTCCCTTTGGCATTCGCATCCTTTAGATTGGAACTTCACAATCGAGACCAAGACCGAAGACCAAAAATGCGATGCAACGACTGCTCAGCCGAATACAGCGAGTACGATTCCGGTGATGTCGGTTGCCCATTCTGCTGCCATTAGCGAAAACCTTTGCATTACGGCGACATTAATTACGGTCACATGATTCGAATTGCATAATTTCGAACCGTCCGGACGCGCCTCGGCGGCCCCGCGCCGATCGAGAGGCGCCGCGGAATTATGGTGACGCGATATGAATTCCCTCAATTGATTGGCCGTTTTCGACGACCCCGCACGGTTGTAATGGGCGCCCTGCGGAAAACCCTCAGTCTGAACCGCGGAAAAAAGCGCACCGCGCGACCTTCGGAAAACGCCCGACTTTCGGGGGCGACTGCGGACAAACCTGATCCCGCGCCGCAGGGCGAAAGGCCGCAGTTATTCGTGAATTGGTATCATGTCACCGTAATTCTGCGCAATTCCGAAGCCGTCGATCTTTAGCGCGCTTTAGTACATGACTACGGCAGCTACACTTAAGTTTAGCTGCCTCAGATCGGGACCAAGCGCACCCTGTCGTTTCACGGCCAGGACCCTAAATTCTGTCGCGGAATTTGTGATAGTTACGTAGGGCGGCAACAAATTTAGCCGTGATTGCTGCGAATCCCTCGGGTTTAGGATGAAGTTCATTTGCCCACTGTTTGGCCGTCAAAGTTCCCTGGGTCCGTACGTGTACGAATTTCTTCTTCTTGTCCGCTTCAAAACCGTCAAGCATATTAGCGAGCTGCTCCAGTAAGAGCCTCACAATCTTACGCGTCGTTTTGAGCTCTTTCCAACCCCGATCGTCCAACCCCGGTTTGAGCCACGGCCCAACTTGAACTACACAGTTAACCGGCACTCCGTTCGGGATTGCGAAATCATAGCTGTGTCCAAAGATAGGGATCTCAGGATAGGCGCTCTTATCGCGAGCAATGAATAAATCTTCGTACCCGGCTCGAATGACCCCCAATATGGCATCAACACGTACTTGGTCTAGGGCGTCGGCGGGGTTTGTTGCGTTAGCGGGAGCGTCCCTGAGCCAGAGCCGGAATTGATTACCTGCTAGGTCATTGCCCCCACCTGAGAAAAGAATGGCGTCGAATCCGCCGTTAGTTGGGTTGTTCAGGTTCTGGATAAGTTCATGCAGTTTGACCACACCCAGCATATCTTCTGTCGACTCGCCGTACATTGCCAAAGGAAGCACGTGTGGCGTCTTTGAAGGCAGATGTTGCAGGTGGGATACGACGTCGCTTTGATCTATTTTCGGGACCGGAAGCGGGTAATCAAACCAACTGTCGCCTTGGGCAATGAGGCGTAGCGGTTCTGGCGCGGTGTCAAAAAGCCCGCTTTCGCGCATGCTTTTTATCTTGGCAATGTTGGCTTGGTATTCACGAATGCGTCGGCTTTTTTCACGCTGGATTGACGCACGCAGATCGCCGTAACTCAAGTTTATTGTTTGCGCCATCGATCCTCTCCCTGCCCGCGGGATAGGCTATCTCTTTTTATATTAAGTGAGATCACTCCATCGGTCAAGGCGCTTCAGTGATTACGGTGACACCTTACTAACTTCATTACGATGAGATGATAACAATTACGCAATTAGGATTTCCTGACTTACGGTGACAGTGCACCAAATCCACAATCCGGTCGGCGTATTTCGCATCCTTCCGATTGCGGCTGACGGCTTGCGATCGGCTGGTCCATTGCGCGCCGATTAATCACCCGCCTGCGGCGCTTTTGACGGGATCCCGACAATTCCCACGCGTCAGGACCGCCGAAGCTTTGGTCACGCTTTGTCCCACCGGTCATGCTAATTTTGGCGTCCTGGCGCGATGCGAGAGGGCATCAAGCATCGCGCCTCGCGAAATGGCGGCGAACGCCAAATCAAATAACATTTTGTAGGGACAAAGAGATGATCCGCGAATTTCGATACAAGGGCGAGAGTTTCCGGGTGAACGCCCATGGCATTCCCGGCCACGAGGAAGTCTTCATCATCCATCTCGTCGATGGCGAGGAAATGGGCGAAATCTCCATCGACCGCATGACCGAGGAAAACGACACCAGCGCGCCCATCGACGCGATTTGCGTCATGCTCTGCGATCAATTGATCGTCGAGCAGGAACTCGATGTGACCGATCCCGCCGGCGCGTTCGAATGGGTCGAAGGCGCGCGCATTCGCTCCGTGCTCCCCAGCAACGCCATTCACGGTTGATGATTTCGAAGCGCGCCTTGCGATTCTGACGACTGATGAAATGAAGAAAGCCGGTGGAGCGCTCCGCCGGCTTTTTCAATTCCGCTCCAAAGTCCCAATCAAGACTTACAGTGACATGATTGGAAACACCACGGCTTTGTTCGAATCCTGTAGGCTCCGGGCAATGTCGCCACGCGTTGATATTGGCTATGGCGCGCCAACAGGAGGCCATCTCATGATCACCCTGTTTTCCTACCCAAAACTCTTCGGCGTCGCGGACAACAATCCCTTTGGCCTGAAAA
>JARLIE010000183.1 GCA_031291875.1 Minisyncoccota bacterium
GCCGACGATCGTGCGTGTCATGAGGGTTAGTATACCAACTAAAACGAGACACCGTTCGGTATGGTAAGCAGCGAACCGTCTACAAACCACCAGGGCGAGCAATTCCAAGGTGCTTGTGTGATGACACGATTGAGTACTTCCGCAACTTTAGACGCACCACCCGCTGTTTTTAAAGTCAGCGGATCAACGACGCGAGTTCCGTCGCTGCCGATAATTGCCTGCAGAGGTCCGACAAAGTCCGGCAATTGGAGATCCTGGATATCGACACGGATTTTGCCGTTTTCGATATAGAGCGCGCCGCTGCCGCCCATACCGTAGGTCCCGATACCATAGGAACACACGGTCGGAGCTGTCTGTACAACCTGCGATATCGAAGTAATTCGATTTAGCATTGCCGACTCTTTTTCGCGTGATGTTATGTAAAACGAGGACGCAATGAGGGCGATCGCGACGACCACCAGCGTCATGAGGATATTTCCGGACATAGCGGTATTGTAGCCCGTCGTTCGCAGCCGCTGTATACCGAGGTGTACAACAAAAACCTAAGCCGGGATCAGCCCGAGAGCGCGGCAGTGCGCCTTCGTCGACGGTGCCAGGTGATCGCAAAGCGATGCGCCTCACTGTTTGCGAGCAAAATGTCTTTTTCGAATGCCTCTATGGAGCGCCGATCGCCGATTAATCGCTCCGGCTTGTGGTATTCATTCTTCACAACACCGACGAGGGGCACCTCGATCCCCTTTTGGCGAAGCACTTTTCTCGCAGCATTGAGTTGCGCTGCGGCACCGTCTATGACAAATACCCGTGGCAACGGCCACTCGGGATGATTGAGTCGACGTTCGAGTATTTCCTTGAGCGAAGCAACGTCGTTATTTGTCGCTGTGCGAATCGTAAATTTTCTATACGCATCTTTGTACGGTTCGCCCGCATAGACCACGGTCATAACGCCAACCGTCTCGCTTCCCGCAGTATGTGCAACGTCGAACGCCTCCACTCTTGCTCCACCGCCGGCCGAGACTGTATCCGATTTGATCAAGGACACATCACGAATGTGAGTGAGCGCGTCGACCTGTCTGCGCAAATAGGCAGCTTCTTCGAAGCGCTCGGCTTCTGCGGCAGCCTTCATCTGCGTTCCGAGACGACGCTTTAAACCCTTGAATTTGCCCGAAAAAAGCTCGCAAATATTGCGGATCGTTTTTGCATACTCTTCCTTCGATAGTTCGCCCGTACAGACGCCCGGGCACAAACCGATCTGACGATTGAAGCACGGCTTACAGAGTTTATTCTTCGGCGAGCCGCATGGATAGCATTTTGCATCACGAAACGGGAAAATTCGTCGCACGATTTTCATCGCCTCCTGCAGTGCGAGGCCGCCGGGAAACGGACCGAAAAGCTGCTTGATATCTTTTTGATCCCACTTTTGGAACAACTCACGCCCGCGTACCACAAGTACGCGTGGATACTCCTCCTTCGTAACGACGACGTAATTGAAGCTCTTGTTGTCTTTCTCATCGACGTTATAGGGTGGCTGTCGGCGCTTGATCTCGTTCGCTTCCAAAATAAGTGCTTCTAGTACAGAGTCGGTCGTCTGCCACTTGAGCGACGTCGCCCGTTCCACCATGGCGACGATTCGCATGCCACGCGTCTCAGCCAAATCGGACGCGAAATAGCTTCGAACCCGGTCACGCAAACTTGTAGCTTTGCCCACATACAAAACTTCTCTTCCCTTGAGGAAAAGGTAGATGCCCGGTTCATCGGGAAGTTGCAGTGTTTGGAGGTCTTTCTTTGTCATTAAATAGTCTTACCGCGGTATGGAGGCCGCGGCAAGAAGGAGGACGGAGTCCTCAGTGTGTTCACGATTCCGCATGGAGCTTGATCATCTCCGGCGGAAGAATGCCCTGGTTTCGATAGTGATCATATATGACCATAACCGATGCGTGCCAAGTTGAATCGTTCAGTCCCATCCGGAGTCCCGCACGGGTCAGCACGACCGAAAATAAATCGATTTCATTCGGTATGCCGAGCCGCTTGCAGAGACATTTGACGATCTGCGTCGCGTTCGGGGTGGGCAATCGCGGCGGTACTTCCTCCATCGTAAGATCGAAGACAGTTCCGCTAGCAAACAGATTGCATCCCATTCAAGTTCTCCTTTGGCAGTGAGATCGTGAGCCACTTCTATGCTCTAAAAGACTAGTATTGCACAAGCTTCATGATTTGCAAATTGCGCCGCTTTTGGGGATAAGCATACCTTATTCCTTTTTCTTTCCTCGCTTCAAAACTCGCTTGAGGTAGTAGCCGGTATGCGACCCATCTACCCTTGAAACCTCCTCGGGTGTTCCGTGCGCGACGAGTTTGCCACCTCCCGCTCCGCCCTCCGGGCCCATGTCGATGATGTAGTCCGCGCACTTGAGCATATCGAGATTGTGTTCGATTACGACCACGGTATTGCCGTGCTCGATGAGCTTCTGAAGAATTTGAATGAGTTTCGCGACATCATCGTAGTGCAACCCAACCGTGGGCTCGTCGAGCAGGTATACCGTTTTCGTTAGGCCGGGACGATAGAGTTCGGAAGCGATTTTGACGCGCTGGGCTTCGCCCCCCGAGAGCGTGGTCGCGCTTTGACCGAGCTCGAGATACCCGAGTCCGACATCGATCAATGTTTGCAAACGATCACTGATCGCCGGAATGTCCTCGAAGAATTTATTTGCCTCTTCCACGGTCATCGATAGCACGTCGTGAATATTCTTCTTTTTGTATTTGACCTCCAGTGTCTCTTTCATAAAGCGTTTGCCATTGCAGACATCGCACGTGACGTACACGGTCGGCAGGAAGTGCATTTCGACGGCAACCAATCCGTTGCCCTGGCACGCTTCGCAGCGACCACCTTTCACGTTGAAGGAGAAGCGGCCCGGGCCCCAGCCGCGTGCACGGGCTTCTTCACTCATCGCGAAGAGATCGCGAATGTGCGTCCAGGCGCCGGTATACGTGGCGGGGTTTGAACGCGGCGTGCGCCCGATCGGCGACTGATCAATTAAAATCGAACGACCCAAATATTCCGTACCCGAAAATTCTTTCACATTGTAGGTCTTCGCGCTTCGGAAGCGCTTGTCAAATTTTGCCTGCAAGTTGCGGTGCAATATTTCGTAGAGGAATGTCGATTTACCTGAGCCAGAAACACCCGTTATGGCAACCAGCTTGGAAAGCGGAATATCGACGTTGAGGTTCTCAATGTTGAACTTGCTCGCGCCGCGAATTTTTATCTTACCGCGATCCGCGGTGCGACGTTTCTCCGGAATCTCAATAGCCGCTTCCTCGCGAAGATACGAAAGTGTGCGCGAGCCGCTTTTATTGGTCTTCGCGGTCAAAAGGTCGTCAAGCCACCCCGATACGACAACGTTGCCACCGTGCACACCCGCACCTGGGCCAATGTCGATGATGTAATCCGAGGCATAGATGGTGTCCTCGTCATGTTCGACGACCAGTACGGTATTGCCGAGGTCGCGCAAACGTTTGAGTGTTTCGATAAGCTTGTCGTTGTCGCGCTGGTGCAAGCCGATGGTCGGCTCGTCAAGAACATAGAGCGCCCCGACCAAGCCGGAACCAAGCTGTGACGCAAGGCGGATGCGCTGCGCTTCGCCGCCGGAGAGCGTGTTCGCTTTTCGATCGAGCGTGAGGTATTCGATGCCGACATTGAGCATAAATTGCAAACGGCTCGTGATCTCCTTGATCACGACTTTCGAAATTTCCTTTTCCTTCTCGGTGAGCTTGAGAGCGGTGAAAAATTTCATCGCGTTCTCGATCGAAAGCGACGAGAGATTCACGATGTTGGAACCGCTTGCGGGTCCATTGTGTTCTTGCGGTTCTTTTACCTGGCCGAGAAACACGTTGAGCGCTTCAGGGCGCAGACGAGCGCCGTTACATACCGGACACACTTCGTCGCTCCAGATAAATTTGGTGCCGAGGCCGTTGCACTCGGGGCATGCGCCGTACGGCGAATTGAACGAGAACAAGCGTGGTTCAATCTCGGGAAACGAAAAACCGTCGTATGGGCACATAAACTTCGCGGAAACGATACGCGAATTACCCGCGGGATCGGTGATTTTAATGAGCCCCTCGCTTTCGTGAAGCGCGCGTTCAATTGCCTCGCTTGCGCGCTCGCGCGTTCCTTTCGGGTCGTCCGAAAATTCCGAAACGAAAATTTCGTCCACGACGATGTCGATGTCGTGACGGTCGTTCTTGGCAAGCTCTATGCGCTCGCGCAGCGATTTCTCTTCTCCGTCGATCACTGCTTTCTCGTATCCTTTCGAGAGCATATCGTAGAGCAACTGGTAGTACTCGCCCTTGCGACCGACGACAACCGGAGCCGCAATCCGTATTTTTGCGTTCGAAACGCCTTTAATGAGCGCTTTCTTGCCCTCCCCTTTGGAAGAATCGGTCTTCCCTAATTTGCTTGCCGAATTGACGATCTCGAGAACAGTTTCAAGAATTTCTTCGTTGGAGAGTTTGCGTACCTCTCTGCCACAGATCGGACAATGAGGATGGCCAATGCGTGCGTATAAAACGCGCAAGTAGTCGTATATCTCCGTGATTGTCGCGACCGTCGAACGAGGATTGTTGGAACGCGATTTTTGGTCGATGGAAATCGCAGGCGAAAGCCCGGAGATCTCATCCACGTCCGGCTTTTGCATTTGACGTAAAAACTGACGTGCATAGGCGGAAAGCGATTCGACATATTTACGCTGGCCCTCGGCAAAAATAGTATCGAATGCCAAAGATGACTTGCCGGAACCGGACAAGCCCGTAAATACGACCATCTTGTTGCGCGGCATCTCTACGCTGACATTCTTGAGGTTGTGCGTGCGCGCGCCTTTGATGACGATCTTATCCGAACCTGCGTCTTTTGGATGTGGGGTCATATAAACAATGCCGACCCCTGCTTTGCGCTAGGGGTTGGTACCCGCCAACGGCGGACACACGCACTATACCATAAAGCGAACGACGGCGAGCTTGAGGCGCGCCGTCGTTTATATCAGTAGGACGTTATATCCTTCCCCTGCGCTCAGTCTCTGCGAACTAATACGCGACTTCATCGGATCACCTCGGTGCCACTTCCACGTCCCGGGTCGGGATATACGGTGTGGTACCTCCGATCTTGCAGCGAATCGGATCGTTCGCCGTTACTTCGGCGGCCGCCGGAGCACTTCCCCTGACCCAGAACTGCTGGATGCAGGACATGACTCCGCCGGCCGGTGCAAGCGCATAGATCTTGCCGCTTTGCACAGCCGCCGAAAGGTCGTTCTCCCGACCGGCTGCAAAGGCGCCGCCGTTGCACATCAGTACAAAAACAAAAGCAGGTAAGAACAGTGCAGTTCTCATGTGCGTCTCCTTTCAAGAGCTTGAAAACAGGAGCGAGGCTCCTACTAGAAAGTTCACACGAATTTCGTCCAAAGTACAGGGGATAGCATTACCTCAATAGCGCGGCCTCTTCGTCAAGCGTGATGGAAAAACGCTTAGACACTTCTGCTTTTATTTTTGCCGCCAGCTCAAGAATATTCGCTGCGGTCGCACCGCCTCGATTCACCAAATAGTTGGGATGCTGCAAGCTGGCAATCGCTCCGCCGACAGTGGCGCCTTTCATGCCTGCCGTTTCGATTAACCAACCAGCGGGAACACGTCCCTCGCGAGATTTCACGCCTTTCTCCGTTTCGAACACCTCCACGACCTGCTTTGGTGCGATAGGATTCATAAAAAAGCTGCCGGCAGCTTTCACATTCTGCAAATGGCGCCGCTCGCGCTCGAGAACGGTTTCCTGTGCCAGCTGTTTTGATCGCTCTGGATCGACGTTATATAACTGCAGCGACGTGCGCAAAATAATCCATTCCGGATTATCCTTAAAAAAACTGTGGCGATAGGAGAAGTCACACGCTGCATTTTTAAAATCGCGTACCTCACCCGTTTGCGGATGTAACGCCCGTACCATAAGAACGAAATCCTTAATCTCGCTTCCGAAGGCGCCTGCGTTGCCCCGAATAGCGCCACCGATCGATCCGGGAATTCCCGCGAGCTTCTCCCACCCGCCAAATCCTTGCTGCGCGCACGCGGTGATTGCGAGCAAAAGATTCGTACCGGCCCAAGCGTCGAGTATGCCGTCTTTTACGCCGTATAAATTCCCCACCAAGTGTATGACGAGCGCATCGAGTCCTTCGTCGGGTACCAACACGTTGCTTCCGCCCCCGAGAATGATGAATCTGATGCGTCTTTCGTTCGCCCACAAGATAGCTTCCCGAATATCGGTTTCGCTACGAACGTCCACGAAATACCGCGCAGTACCGCCAATGTCGAACGTTGTCAGCGGCGCAAGCGGAACGTTTTCGCGAATCTCCTGCATACTACTTTTTTAAGGATTCCTCCAAGGTATTGATCTCGTCTCGCAAAAGCGCGGCGGTTTCGAAATCGAGACGGTCGGCCGCATCATGCATCTGGCGTCGTTTATCTTTGATGAGTTTTTTCATATCGCCACCAAAGGCATTTGCGTCATACGCTGCAAGTTCGGTAATCGCCCGCTTACGGGTTCGTTCGATGTCTCCGGTGATGTCCATGATGCGCTTCTTGATAGTTTGCGGCGTGATGCCATGCTCTTTGTTGTACGCGATCTGAATCGCGCGGCGGCGGTTGGTCTCCCCGATTGCGCGATCGAGCGAGCCGGTCATATGGTCTGCGTAGAGAAGGACCCGGCCGTTGACGTTGCGTGCGGCACGACCGATCGTCTGGATGAGCGACGTTTCGCTGCGCAAAAAGCCTTCCTTGTCGGCATCGAGAATACCGACGAGTTCGACTTCCGGCAGATCTAATCCTTCGCGAAGCAGGTTGACGCCGACCAGCACGTCGAAGATTCCTTTGCGGAAATCCGTGAGAATCTCTATTCGCTCGATGGTCGTTACATCGCTGTGTACGTAGCGGGCCTTGATGCCTTTCTCGACGAGGAATTGCGACAAGTCCTCGGCCATTTTCTTGGTAAGCACGGTAACCATCGAACGAGCACCTTTCTTGGTCGTCGCTTCGGCTTCTGCGATAAAATCCTTGACCTGTCCTTCATAGCCAGCGCTCGAAACTACGGGCCGAATAACGATCTCGGGGTCAATAAGGCCGGTTGGTCGCACAACCATTTGGATCGGCTCTCCGCTGTGCGCGAGTTCGTATTGTCCGGGCGTCGCCGTGGTGTAAATCGTCTGGCCGGTACGCTCTTCGAATTCGTCGAATGTGAGCGGGCGATTGTCAACGGCGCTCGGCAAGCGAAAACCGTGCTCGACCAGCGTTAGTTTACGCGAACGATCACCTGCATACATCGCGCCAATCTGCGGCACAGTTACGTGTGATTCGTCGATGACCGTGAGGAAATCCTTGGGAAAATACGAGAGCAGTGTGTGGGGCGGCTCGCCCGGTTTGCGACGGTCGAAGTGACGGGAATAATTTTCGATGCCGTTGCAAAAGCCAAACTCTTTGATCATCGCAATATCCTGGCGAGTCCGACGCTTCAGACGTTCCGCTTCGAGTATTTTTCCCTCATCTGCAAAGACCTTAAGTTGCAGCGCCAATTCCGCCTCGATATCGGCTACCGCAGCGTCTTGGACCTCTTTGGGAGTAACGTACTGTCGCGCCGGAAACACGAAGACGGCTTCGTGCGTCGTCGCAATTTCCCGGGTAATAGGATCGAGCTCCTCGATACTGCCGATTTTCCCAGCCGAGAGATCGAGCCTGTAAATCGTTCGTTCGCTGGCCGGCATGAGCTCAACCTTGCTGCCGAGCGCTCGAAATGTTCCCGGCTTGAGATCGCCTGCAACTCGATCGAAGTAAATCGCTATAAGCTTTCGCGTGAGCGCCGCGCGGGTCATCGGCCCGCCTTTTTTTAGTTTCAAATTCACCTTCTCGTATTCAATGGGAGAGCCAAGGCCGTAAATACACGAAACAGAGGCGACGACGATAACGTCGCGGCGCGTGAGAAGCGCCTGCGTCGCAGCGTGGCGCAAACGTTCAATATCTTCGTTTACCTGTGATTCTTTCTCGATGTACGTATCCGTCACCGGCACGTATGCCTCTGGCTGGTAGTAGTCGTAATACGAAACGAAGTAGTGGACAGCGGCGTCTGGAAAAAATTCTCGATACTCGGAAGCGAGCTGTGCAGCAAGCGTCTTGTTGTGTGCGATTACCAGGGTCGGGCGCTGCATTTCATTGATGATGCTGGCGACGGTGAACGTCTTGCCCGAACCTGTTACACCGAGGAGCGTTTGGTCCCGTTTGCCCTCCTTGAGCCCTTTGACGAGCGCGGCAATAGCCTTGGGCTGGTCGCCGCTTGGCTGGTACTCCGATTTAAGTTTGAACGAGGCCATAGGACACTACACTGTACCAAATTATCCCCAAAGAAAAATGGTCGGCCTGGGGGCCGACCACTATCACTGATTTTGCGCGCTCGCGTCGTTTCAACCCTGCTGTTTCGAGGGCGTCGACGCCGAAGTAGTTCCCTGCTGCTGTTGTGTCGAGCTTGGCTCGCCGTCTTCCACTGCCGAGCAATGGAATGATGAAGGCCGCGTCACCTCGCGGCAGGTGCCATGAAAGGATCTCCCTCCCGCCGTGAGCCTATCGCGGGGGCCGTATCGATTGGGCATCTTCTGCTCCTTAATTCACATCAGTGCATGTTTACGCAATACACCGCGGGCGATAGTACTCCCAAAAAGCTATGTGGGCAACTTCGTTGCAGGATCGCCTCCCGTGCAGTACCGTTACTGTGGTTGCGAACAACAGGGGTTCCCATGCCAAAGAAGCGCGCTCGGAAAAGAGGGCATAAAGCGGCTCGAAAACAAAAAACGAGTTACCACGAAGGCGATGCGGCTGACAGCCTTGAAGGGTGCGTTCGACGGATACTGCGCTCACAAGGTTGCAATATGAAGAGTTCGCGTTTTTTAGCGGGATCGCGTACTAGAATTCAGTTTGATCTTCCGGCGAATCCTGACGATCTGGATTGAATGCTGAGGCGCAAGAGACGGCACGAGTATGCCGTCTCTTTTCTTTTAGATACGTGTCAACAGGCAAACATTGCGCTTGCCGCGTTTGAGTATCGCGATATTGTGTACAAAATCGTCGGCGTTTATCGTTTTATCCTCAGTGACAGCCTCACCATTTAAAGTAACGGCCGAATCCTCAACGAATTTTCTAGCCTCTCGTTTCGAGCTCGCGAGTTTTGATTCGACAAGGACGTCGAGGATCGACGCGTCTTCGGCAACCGCGATGCTCGGCGCTGCCAAGCGCAGTGCGTTCGCAGCTTTTGCGTCCAGATCGGCGACGCTCCCCTCCCCAAACAACAACTGCGAAATGAGTTCCGCTTCTTCCGCAGCCGGATCGCCGTGAACAAGTGTGGTGACCGCTCGAGCGAGCGCCCGCTGAGCATGGCGTTCCTTGGGACTTCGCTGCTGGAGTTCCATGACAGCCTCGATTTCGTTCACGGACAAGAGCGTAAAGAGTTTCAAATAGTCCTCCACGCTTTCATCGCTCGCGTTTAGCCAAAACTGGTAGAACATAAAGGACGATGTTTTCTCAGGATCGAGCCAGATTGCATTGCCTTCGCTCTTGCCGAATTTCTTGCCAGTCGCCTTATCCGTGATAATCGGAATTGTGAGCGCGTAAGCTACTTTATTCTCTTTGCGTCGAATCAACTCGACACCCGCGATAATATTGCCCCATTGATCGGATCCGCCGATCTGGACGTCGCAATCGTATTCTCGGAAGAGATGCCAGAAATCGTACGCCTGCAAAAGCGGGTAGGTAAATTCTGTGAACGAAATTCCATCCTCGCTCGTCATGCGCGCCTCGATTGCGTCTTTTTTTACTAAATTGTTGACCGTGAAGTACTTACCGGTATCGCGAAGAAACTCGATCAAGTTGAGATTGGTGAGCCAATCGGCATTGTTTATCACCTGAAGCTCGATACCACCGAGAAGCTTTTGCGCTTGCGCGCGCAATTTTCCTACGCGCGCTCGAATTGTTTCCTCATCAAGAAGCGGACGCTCAACGTCCGGCTTGGGATCGCCGATCATCCCGGTCCCGCCGCCAGTAATCAAAATAACCTTGTGCCCCGCATCGGCGAAGCGGCGAAGCAACAGGTAGGCCGCCAAATTGCCGACATGGATAGAATCGGCGGTCGGATCAACACCGAGGTACACGGTGCGCGGCTTGCCGTCGGTGATTTCTTCGAGCTTTTCAGCCGAAAATTGATAGACGTAGCCGCGCTCGCGCAAGAGCTCCGAGAGTTTTGCCATTGCCGAAAATATACCACGAAACGCGCCTTAGGCGTGCGGATCCGGGAGGTATTTGTAGATCTGGGCGATCTCGGTCATAACCTCGTCCGAGAGCTTCAGATCGGCGGAGGCGATATCGGATTTTAGCTGCTCAAGCGTGGTGCAGCCTATGATGTTCGAGATGGTAAACGCGCGGTCGTTAACGAAGGCGAGCGCCATTTGTGCCGGGTCGAGACCGTGCTTTTTTGCGAGATCGACGTACGCCTGAATGCCCGCTTGCACATGCGCGCCGTTATAGCGTTCGCGATTGCGCTCGTAGAGCGTGTGGCGAGCTTTCGGGGGCTGCGCCCCGCCGAGATATTTGCCGGAAAGGGCGCCGCCGCCCAGCGGTGAATACGGCAAAAGCCCGACTCCCTCGCGAAGACAAATTTCGGAGAGTCCGATCTCAAAAGTTCTGTTGGTGAGATCGTACTGGTTTTGAATGGTCACAATCCGCGGCAAATTCTTTTCTCGGGATAGACGCAAATATTCAGTAACGCCCCAAGGTGTTTCGTTGGACACACCAATGTGTCGAACTTTGCCGCTTTTTACGACTTCCGACAGGCCCTGCAGTGTTTCTTCAATCGAAGGAACATTCTCTTCGACGATTGATTCAAAGCCGCGCTTGCCGAAAAAGTTGGAGGTGCGGTCCGGGACGTGGACTTGATACAAATCGATGTAGTCCGTTTGCAGACGCTCAAGGGTGCCGTCAATGGCCGCTGCGATGTTCTCGACGGTGAGACCCTTGCTCGCGTCGCGAGTTTTGATCATCGGTCTTTGAAAAAGTCCGCCGACCTTGCTCGCGATGACCAAGTCGTCTCGCTTACCGCGCTTTTTCAGCCAGCTCCCGATGAAGCGTTCGGTCGTTCCCTGTTTTTCAGGATCCGGCGGAATAGGATACACCTCTGCAGTGTCGATAAAATTAACGCCTTGCGCGACGGCGTAGTCGAGTTGCTCATGCGCGTCGCTCTCGGTATTTTGCTGACCCCAGTTCATCGAACCGAGGCAGATTTTAGAAACCTTTATAGTCGTGTGCGGTATCGTTCGATATTCCATAGGGAGCCATTATAACAAAAAGGCCTACGAGAGTAGGCCAAGTTTGGGAGCAAGCCCAGAAGATGAACTACTGTAACTATACAATATCCGTTCCTCTTTCGACTTCCCTTCTGTGGACAGCGTCCTCGTCCATGCCAAAGTGGTGCGCGAACTCATGCCAGATCGTGTCCGCAACGATTTTGCGCACCCTCTCTTTGAATTCCTCGTCTGTAGCATCTGG
This sequence comes from Minisyncoccota bacterium, assembly GCA_031291875.1. Lineage (GTDB taxonomy): Bacteria > Patescibacteriota > Minisyncoccia > Phycocordibacterales > UBA2100 > UBA10103. Next base: position 11,602 of record JARLIE010000183.1, read on the forward strand.
ACCGCACTCCTCGTCTGCCATATCGAGCGTCGGCAGTATGTAGATCGTAATCGTATCCGGCAAGGTCATTCCGATCCCATACATCTCCCCCCGCGCGGAAAGAGGAACCCCTTTGTAGAGTCCCAACAATGTTTCATTTTCACCTAATCCCTGTGCCACTCTGTCCTCCCTCGAGGGTTCGTTTTCGATCAAAATCGCAACATTGGAAATCTTTTCGCGCACCCATGCCGGCAGCTGGTCGTAACCTTCGATGACAAGTTGCTCGAATTCGTCCTGGTTCATAGAGGGGCGGGAAATACCGCCTCGAGTAGCAGGTACAACTTACTGCTCCACGAGTTCGGCGAAGCGCTTTTTTACCTTTTCTATCTTTGGCTCAATAATGAGCTGGCAATACGGCGCGTTGGTGTTGGTTTTGAAATAATCCTGGTGATACTCTTCAGCCTTGTAGAAGTGTTCGAGTGGAATGACCTGGGTCACGACGCGAGTGTCGTCGTTGAGTGATTCATTCACTTCTTTGATGAGTTTCTGAGCAACCGCTTTCTCTTCTTCGCTCTGATATAGAATAACCGAGCGATATTGTTCGCCGACGTCGGGCCCCTGTCGATTGGGAGTCGTCGGGTCGTGCGAGCCGAAAAAAACCGTTAGCAAATCTTCGTACGAAATAATCGAAGGGTCATATGTGACGCGGATAACCTCAGCGTGTCCCGTGGTACCGTTCGAAACCTGCTCGTACGAAGGGTTCTCTTTGGCGCCGCCAGCGTAACCCGATTCGACTTTCGAGACACCCTTGAGCATTTCAAAGACGGCCTCGGTGCACCAAAAGCATCCTCCTCCGAATACTGCCGTTTTTTCCATAAGAAGTACTCTAGCACGATCTCGTGCGCCGCTTGTAAGAAACCACAGTCTCGAGGTGTAGTATGAGCGTACTTCATCTACTCACACTCATTTCATACTTCATGCGCCCAAAAATTTCCGCTTATTGGCTAAGAAGCAAGCAATTCGTGCGTGCTCACAAAATTTGGAGCGCCGTCATCACCGTATGCGTCCTTGGCGGAGGATGGTTTATATACGGCAAAGTACAAGCCTCCACAACACCCACGCAGTACGTACTCTCAAACGTACAGACAGGCACAATCATTCAAACGGTCTCGGGTTCCGGACAAGTGACCCCGTCGAACCAAATAACGATCAATCCGCAAGCCTCGGGACAAATAACTCAGGTTTATGTAAAAGACGGACAGCAGGTGCGAGCCGGACAAGCAATTGCCTCTATTGATTCCACCAGCGAGTACAACTCCGTCCAAAGCGCGAAAGCCTCGCTCCAGAGCGCACAACTTTCATTGCAAAAGCTGCAAGAACCGCCGACCCAGCTTCAGCTCACGCAAGCGCAAGATGCCATAACGAAAGCGCAGCAAAGCCTCCAAACGGACCAGACGAATTTGGATAACGCCTACGGCACCGCTTATAGCGATATTGTTTCAACATTTCTGGATCTCCCGACCATCCAGAGTCAGTTGCAAGACGTCGATACAGGTACCGAAGCGGCGCACGGCGCGCAGTGGAACATCGACTTCTACCAGGGCGTGCTCGAGAATTGGGATTCGACTGATGCGATCTCCTACCGCACTACGGCATATACCGATTTCATGACCGCGCAGAGCGCGTACAATAGTACCTACCCGGATTTCCAAAAGACGAACGCGCAATCCGCGACCTCAAGCATCGTTTCCCTTCTCAAAGAAACGTACTCCAGCGTACAAGAGGAGCAAACAGCCCTCAACAGCGCGAATTCCTTCATTCAATTCTATATAAACCAGGTCAATAACCATCAACAAAACCCCGTCAGTGAAGCAAATACTTCGCTCACCACGCTCTCGTCGGATATCACCAAGATCAATTCGCACTTGAGTGCCCTTCAAAACGACAAAAATCAGATCATCTCCTACCAGCAAGCGATCGTAAATGATCAGAATTCGATTACTGAAGACCAGCAATCATTGCAACAGCTTCAGAAGGGCGCGGACCAGCTCGATATTCAGTCCAGCCAGCTTTCAATTCAACAGCAGGAAAACGCGCTTGCGCAAGCCGAGCAGCAGCTCGCGAATTACACCATCACAGCCCCGATTTCGGGGACGATTGCCAATCTTGCTCTTGCAATTGGAGACACGGTCGGGAGCGGAACCAACGCCGCGACGCTTATCACCAACGAACAGATTGCGGAACTTTCGCTCAACGAAGTCGACGCCGCCAAGGTGCAGGTGGGGCAAAACGCGACGCTTACATTCGACGCAATTCCAAACCTTTCCTTGAGCGGTACTGTTATCGATGTTTCTCCGCTTGGTACCGTTTCGCAGGGTGTCGTTTCGTACGAAGTGAAAATCGGATTCACTACGCAAGACGCTCGTGTGCGCGCCGGCATGACGGTGAACGCGAACATTCAAAGTGCCGTACATTCCAATGTGCTCGAAGTCCCGGCGAGCGCGATCCACACCACCAACGGCCAAAGCTACGTGCTCGCATTCAATCCCGCGCTCCCCGCAAACACTTCGAGTCCGGTCACCAGTTCGCAAACTCCCCAACCGATTCCCGTCACGATTGGTATCTCCGACAACACAAATACCGAAATCGATTCCGGTCTCACCGCAGGACAACAGATCGTCTCGCGCACGATCGGGGGCAGCACCGCGACTGCCGCTTCCGCAGCAACAACCCGAGGAATCGGTGGCGGCGGAGGCGGCATGTTTATCGGAGGCTCCACAAGGGCGATCGGCGGTTGAGCTATTAAACAATCGCCATGATCGAAGTAAAAAACATCACCAAAACGTATGGAGCCGGTGACACGGCATTCCAAGCGCTCAAAGGCGTGACCTTTACCGTGAAGGACGGCGAGTTTGTGGCGATCATGGGCCCTTCCGGCTCCGGCAAGTCGACGCTCATGCATATCCTCGGCTGCCTCGATACGCCGAGTTCGGGCGAATATTTTCTCGACGGTAAAGACGTATCAAAGCTCAGTGACGAAGAACTCGCCGATATTCGCAAGCAAAAAATCGGGTTCGTTTTCCAATCATTCAATCTTCTTCCGCGCACGACGGTATTGCGCAATGTCATGCTTCCGCTCGTGTACGCGGGCGTCGGTGAAGAGGAGCGCAAACGCAGAGCCGGAGTCGCGCTCACGTCTGCAGGCTTGCCCGAATCGCACTTTCTCCACAAATCAAACGAGCTTTCCGGAGGACAAATTCAACGCGTCGCAATCGCTCGCGCCCTCGTCAACGACCCTTCCCTTATCCTCGCCGACGAACCAACGGGCAACCTCGACACTCGCACCGGCGAAATCGTGCTCGGCACGTTTCAAAAGCTCAACGAAGAACACGGACGCACAATCGTATTGATTACCCACGAACCCGACGTTGCCGAACACGCGCAGCGTATCATCACTATCCGCGACGGTCTGATTGTTTCTGATGCCAAAGCGCACGCGCAACGATCAGCGAAGCACCACGTCGAACCTCTTACCAGCTAATATGACTCTTAAAGATACTTTGGAGGAAACATATACCGCACTTTCGGCCAATAAGGTTCGTAGCGGTCTTACCATCTTGGGTATCGTCATCGGTATTTCCTCCGTAATTACGCTTGTTTCGATCGGCCAAGGTGCCACGGCGTCGATCCAGAGTTCGATTCAATCACTTGGTTCCAACCTGCTGCTGGTCACGCCGGGAGCATCAAAAACAGTCGGTTTCGGTGTTGCAACGGCTCGAGGTAGCGCTCAAACCCTCACAAATGCCGACGCGAACGCAATCGCATCGCAAGTGCAGAATGTCGCCGCAGTCGCACAAGAATCTCAAGGACGCTACCAAATTGCGGGTGTGGGCACCAACACCAACACCTCTGTCGACGGCGTAACTTCCTCGTACGCGAGCGTTCGAAACGTACAAGTTGGCGACGGTACGTTCATTACCGACGAACAAAACACCGAGCTCGCAAAAGTTGCGGTACTCGGACCTACCGTTGTTTCTGATCTTATCGCCTCGGGTACGGAGCCGGTCGGTCAGACGATACGCATCAACGGACAGCAATTTACGGTCGTCGGCGTCACCCTTTCCAAAGGTGCCTCCGGTGCGGGCAGCCAGGACGACACGATTTATATTCCGCTTTCGACCGAGCAGTTGTACCTTGCGGGAAATCAGTACCTGACAGCGATCGACGTACAGGCGGCGAGCGCAGACACCATGACGCAGGCGCAAAACGATGTCACCGACCTCCTGCTGCAGCGCCACAATATTTCCAATCCAAGCAACGCCGATTTCAGTGTGCTCAACCAAGCAGATATCCTCGCGAGCGCCTCCTCTATTACCGGCACGCTCACGTACCTGCTCGGCGCGATCGCCGGTATCTCGCTTCTTGTCGGCGGCATCGGTATCATGAACATGATGCTCACCACGGTGACGGAACGCACCCGTGAAATCGGTCTGCGCAAAGCAATCGGCGCAAAACAGGCAGACATCAGCATGCAATTTCTCGTCGAAGCTGTGACACTCACCCTTATCGGCGGCGTCACCGGCATCATCCTCGGCCTTGCATTATCCTTCGGAGTCAATGCGACGGGAATCGTCCATACAAGCGTTTCGTGGTCAGCGATTTTGCTTGCGTTCGGTGTTTCCGCCGCGATCGGTATAGCCTTCGGTTGGTATCCTGCCAGAAGGGCGGCGAGCCTCAATCCAATAGAGGCGCTGCGCTATGAATAATTACCACTAATAGAATTAACCCTAGTACTATGAAGAAAATTTGGATCGCAACACTGGCTTCGGCCGTTATATTCGGAGGAATCGGCTACTACGTCGGCTCAACGAGCACTACAGGTCAGGCAACCACTGTATCAGGCGCCGGAAAGACGTTTGTCACGCGCGGCGCGTACGGAGGCGGGGCGGGAGTAGGTGCAACCATCGGCACAGTGATTCAAACTGGAAGCGGCACTTTCACGATCCAACTGCCTGCATCCACCTCGAGCACAGCGACTACGGGCACAAAACTCGTTCTTGTCGATAATTCGACGCAAGTCCAAGAACTCCAAAGCGTGCCCACGTCGAATATCCAGACCGGCCAAATGGTTACGGTTGCTGGCATCACCAATAGCGACGGCTCGATTACCGCATCCAATGTCATGATTCGCCCGAGTACGAGCCGAAACGGAGCTGGTGCTTCGGCGGGAGCACAAATCAGCACACAGTAACGGCACACAAAGCCGCGACGAAAATAGTCTCGTCGCGGCTTTCGTTTTGCCAAATCGTTGCAGATGCCCAAACGAGCACTGGTTTACTCTGTTGATTTCGGACGAAGCAAGGGGAATATTTGCGCCAGGTGCGTCGGCTTATTTTCAAGAAACGCGAAGACGCGCTCCGACATGCCAAAACCGAAGCTCGGCGGCATGCCGTATTCCATCGCTTTCACATAATCGAGATCTAGCCGTTGCGCCTCTGCGTCTCCGGCATCGCGCAAACGCTGCTGCTCTTCAAATCGTTCGCGCTGATCGATCGGATCATTGAGCTCGCTAAAGCCTTTGCCGAGCTCAGAGCCAGCGATGACAATCTGCAGGCGCTCGACGGTACGAGGGTCGCCCGAAAACTTCTTCGCGAGCGGCTCAAGATACACAGGAATACCGACGAGAAATGCCGGACCGGATATAGTTTTGCGAATCGATTTCCACAAATGATCAATCGCCCGCGGCAAGTTGAGTTCTTCACCGACCTCAAGCTTCGCGTCACGAACAGCTTGGATCGCCTCTTCCTCAGTGCATGTCAGAGGATCTATACCGAATTTTTCTTGTATCACTGAGCAAAGGTTGATCACCTGCCATTCCTCAGCCAGATCGACGGTATGCGCTCCAATTTCAAAGGTGTATTTGCCATACACCTCCTTAGCGATGTGGCGAAACAGCGCCTTTAGGAAATCGCCGCCTTCCTTGAGCGAACTAAACGCTTCGTAGCTTTCGAGCTGGGTATAGTCTTGGAGGTGTTCGCGCGACTGACCCTCGTTGCGGAAAATACGGCCGATCTCGAATACCTTTGGGAAACCTGCGACCAGGAGTCGCTTGAGCCAGAGTTCGAGCGAAATGCGCAGCGACACATCGATGTCGAGCGCGTTGTGGTGCGTAAGAAACGGCCGCGCGTCGGCCCCTCCCGGTGAGGTTTCAAGCACCGGCGTTTCTACTTCAAGGAATCCTCGCGCGAGGTAGAACTCACGGATTGCCTGCCAAAATTTGGTGCGACGTTCGATCATCGCTCGCGTCTCTGGATTGACCAAGATGTCGAGGTAGCGTTCACGCAAAATCTTTTCTTCGTCTTTAAGGCCGAACCATTCATCAGGGATCGGCAAAAGCGACTTCGCGAGCATTTTCCAGCCAGAAACTTTGAGCGATTTCTCGCCGCGTTTGGTTTTGTACGCGACGCCAGAAACCTCGACGAAATCGCCCATATCAACGGCGCTCGCAAACAGATCAAACCCGTCCAAGGTCTCCCCTTGCGGTGCTATGTTGTCGTCTTTTTGCAGGACTACTTGTGTTCTTCCAGTACCGTCAAAAAGGTCCGCAAATGCAATACCGCCTTGTCCACGCATCGCCATGACGCGGCCCGCCAAAACGACAGTGGCTGCACCATGTTCCAGTTGTTCAAAGTCGGCAATAAAGCCGCCGATCGCCATATCGCGCTGCGACTGTGCCGGATACGGGTCGATGCCGGCCGCTTTCAAAAGCTCAAGTTTCTTGAGCCTATCCGCGCGGATATCTGCTTCGCTCATGCGCGCCACTATAGCATGTCCACCAATGCTTGAGGATTACTGCTGCGACTGTACGACGCAGTTGTTGAACGTAGTTGTTCCGTTCTCCTCGATGAACGCACCGTTGCCTTTGCTCCAGAAAATGAATGTTTCTGCACCCGGTTTGCCCGTCGCGATTTGGGGATTGCCATTGGAGTACCGCGCGCCGTCGGCGGAAAGCGTTTGCGCGAGCGTCATCTGACGACCGTCAGAAAGCACCAACTGAACGGAGTTGCCGGTCGTGGTTGCGGTCGATGCATTCAGATAGGTCGCATCGATTGTCTTGCCGGCGTCGCAGGAGTATTTTGCCTCAATACTTTGGCTCGTGGCGCCCGTTGTACTTGCGGTAGTTTGCGTTTGAGTCGTCGTCGGCGGGAGTGAGGAGGTGCCATTGGCTGCAAGAATGAGAAGCAGCACGATAATCACGAGGATAACAATGATGATAAGCGCCCACATTCCCTTTCGTGAATTGTTCATAAGCGGCAGTATAGCACCGAAAGATTCAGGATTTGTGAATAGTATTTACCGTCCGCAAGATGCGCTTGAGATGCGCGAGGTCGCGCTCGGGCAGCTTAGAAAAAACCTTTTTCATTGTTTTTTCGCCCTGCTTGCGGTAGTGCACCACCTCGCGTCGCCCATCGGCCGTCAGCGAAATGCGGACGATGCGCTTGTCCGAACCGGATGAGGTACGCTCGATCCAACCGAGTTCAAAGAGTTTGCGCATCAGCGATGTCGCGGACGGTGCGGTCACTTGGAGGTGCTTAGCGATTTCCCGCATGGTCGGCTGCTCGTGCTCGTCGATAAAACGAAGCGTTTCGCAACGCATCCAGGCATTCGGATCCGGTCGTCGCGGCAAATTTGCCCGGATCGTTTGCTTCGTTTCGAAGAATAGCGATGTGAGTTCCTGAAAGTTGTTTTTGCTCATACGTTAGGCTTCAACATGTACGTGCGCTGCTGCTGCGTCGCGGTTCGTACGCATAAGAAGGATGGGAAACGCCGAGAGGAACATGCAGGCTGCGCCGATGAGGAACACTTCCCCATAGGCCGCGATCTGGGCCTTGAGCTCGATAAGCGCGATTCCCTGTCTGATCACAGAAGGATCGGTGCTTCGAATCACGCTGCTTTGAGCGATTGTAAAGACGTTCTGATTCTCGGCATCCTGCAAAATGGTTCCGAAGATCGCGATGCCGAACGCACCACCGATATTGCGAAAGAGCGCGAGGATGCCTGAGGCGATACCAATCTCACTCGCTGGCACGAGCGAGGCGATGATGTTGGTGCGCTGCGCCATGCCGGAGCCCATGAAAAATGCCATGACGACCAGCGGCCATACGATTTCCCACGCGGTCGTTGTTGCCTGAAGATACGACAGGAAAAAGAAGCCGATCGCGGCGCCAGCGGTTGAAACGAAGATAACCCAACGAGGTTCGACCCTTTGATTGAATCTTGAACCGATGGCCGCAGCGATCGGGATCGTGAGGCCCATCGGGATGAACAGGTAGCCGCTTTCCGTCGCGGTATAGCCGAGGAATGTTTGCGCGAAAACGGGAATAAGGAAGATGCTTCCCATCATGCACATAAACATGAGGAAGTTATTGAAAAGCGCATTCACGAAATTGCCGATCTTGAAAAACTTGAAATCGATAACAGGCTCTTTGTGGGTGCGTTCGACGTAGAAAAAGATGACGCCGAATACCGCCGTCACCGCGTAGCAGACGACGGCGTTGAGCGAAAGCCAGCCCCAGCTTTGCCCCTGGTCGAGCACCATTACGAGGGTCGCAAGTGCGACTCCGAGTGTCGCTGCTCCCCACCAGTCGAACTGTTTTGCCTGGCGTTCACCGATCGATTCATGCACGTACGCCATCGCCATCGCGAGGCCGACGAGACCAACCGGCACATTGATGAAGAACACCGAGCGCCAGCCGAAGGAGTCGATCAGCGGACCACCAATCAGAGGACCGAAAACGGCCGCGGACGCGAATGCGCCCGACCAAATACCGAGCGCCATGGCGCGCTCCTTTGGCTCACGGAACGTGAGCGTGAGAATCGCCATCGCCGTCGGATAGTCCGCACTCGAAGCGATGGCTTGGATAATGCGAAACACGATCATCGACGTGAGGTTCCACGCAAGGCCAGCGAGCACCGAACCGACAATGAAGATGACGAAACCCCAGATATACACTTTTTTGCGACCCATCGTATCGCCGAGCTTGCCCCAAACGGGCACGAACACGGCGTTGGCGATAATGTAGGCAGTCGCGATCCAAGAAGCATTCGTGACATTAATGTTGAAGTCATTGATCATCTTCGGCAGCGCGAGGTTGACCACTGTTTGGTCCAAGCGCCCCAAAAACGTTCCGACGATAACGGTAGTGAGTACGAGCCATTTGTTGATTCCTTCTTGCATGTTTTTGGTGTTTTGGTGGGAAGTTCTTTGCCGTATAAGCTTTTAGGTTCCCGTCCTCGCAGACCGCGTTCCTGCCAACCAGTTTGGGCCGGTGCCTGCTGCGAAGGAACTAAAAGCTTATACGGCAAAGAACTTCAACTCACCTGAACCTTCAACTCACCTACTGCGTGTAGATCCACATGCGCGCCGACATGCCGTTTTTGAGTTGCGGATACTCGGTCGTGTCGAATCGCGCCTTCACGTCGAAATCTTGCTCTTCGCGTTGGTTGGAAATGTTGAACACGACTTGCGATTGTTTCGATGTGGGCGAAACCTCGTCGATAACGCCGCTGAAGGTCTTGCCGCCGTAGGCGTCGACGGTAAAGGTAACCGGCTCACCAACCTTGATGCGATCGAGTCCTTCGTTTTCCTGCACCTGACCAACTACGCGCAATTGCGTAGGATCGATCATGGTGACAACCGGAGAACCGGCAGTAACTTGCGAGCCGATCTGGTTGGGCACCGAAATGATCACGCCAGCGACTTGTGTCTGAATCAATTCGTTGCCGACCTGGGCGACCGTAAAGTTGGCCGGAACCTCGTCTCCCTCCTTTACGTACACGTTTTGTAAGATCCCCGGCTGAGACGGCGAGAGTGCGATCTCCGGTGCAGTAATAGACGCCTGATCAACATATACCTGCTGCGATTGGATCCAGAGGTAAATGCCGGTGCCAGTGAGGCCAGCGATTACGGCGACGATGAGGCCGGTAATGATCCAGGTGCGACGCGAATGATGTTTGTGTTCTGCCATACGATTATTGATTACCGAACGTTTGTACTTCGTCTGTAGGTGAAAGGCCGGAGGTCACCTGCGTAAAGCCGCTCGCACTTTGGGCGCCGATTTGCACCGGAACTTTTTGCGTAGCGCCAGTCGCCGATTTTACGATCACGTAATACTGGCCGTTATCGAGGATGATCGCGCTTGTCGGGATACTCATCACGTTTGAGAGCGATTGCGTAACAATCTTTACACTACCTGTTTCTCCGGAGGAAATACGCGGATCGTTGTTGTCGAACTGAAGCGTCACTTTGTAGGCGGCTACGCCGCTCGTGATCGTCGCAGCAGGATCAATCTGAATGACATGCGCTGGGAACGGCGGCTGATTCTCGTAGGCATCGAGCTCAACCTGCGCGACGTCGCCAACCTTAATTTCGGCAAGCTGCGCTTGCGAAACATACGTTTCAAACTGGAAACCTGTGTCGGAGATCATGGTCACTTGGGTTTGTCCTGCCGGTGCCACTTGTCCGGGCTCCATATTGTTGACGGTAATGGTGCCGCCGATGGGAGCGGAAATAACGGTTTGTGCGAGCAGGGCTTGCGCGGAATCAACTTGCGCCTGTGCCGCGGCAACCTGCCCTTGCTGCGCTTGAATCTGTGCGGTTGTGGCTGGCGAGGTCGTCACAGAGAGGCCCGCTTGCGCCGAGGCAAGCGACGACTGCGCCGTACTGAGGGCGCCTTCGGCGGAAGCAATTGCCGTAAGATCCGAAGTGACGTTCGTGCGCCCCGTTGCGACGGATGCGGCATACCCCTCGATCGTTGCCGTTGTGTAATTACTGCTCGGAACGGCTTCCGCGAGACCATTTGCGGCGAGGTTCAAGAATGAAAGAACGGCGTCGAGATTAGATTGCGTCGTCGAAGCGAGCGCGGTCGTGTCGACCTGGTCTGGATCGCTCGACAATCCGCTGAGGTACAGCTGCCAACTGTTCAACAGATGCTCCATTTGGATGCGTTGCACAACGATGTTGGTCTGGTCCTGCGAATTTGTCAGATTGAGCATCAGCGTCGGGTTTGCAGAGTGCGGGTTGCTGATGAATTGGTCGACACGGTTGACGACAGCGTCGTCAGCCTTTGCGTAGGCGTCCTGCGCAATCGCGATAACGGACTTCTTCGCCTGCGAAACGCCCTGCTGGGCGTTTGAAACACTGGTTTGAGAGACAGTTACTTGCTGCGGCGTAGCGCCGTTTTGGAGATTTGCGAGATTGGCCTCTTGGGTCTGGAGGGCCGCTTCGGCCTGCTCAACCGCAGCTCGTTGCGTGCCGCTTACCAGCGATCCAAGGGTCGTACCGGCACCAACACGGGTGCCAACCTTCGGGCCTGCGTAGGAAATCGTACCGCCGGTCTGGAAACCGAGATCGATCTCGTCGGCAGCTTTTACGCTACCGGTTGTATCAACTTCCTGGACCAACGGTCCGGTCGTCGGCGTTACGAATGCGGCCGAGGGCTTCGATTCCGTCATAACATAGGCTGCTGCCACCGAGGCGACGGCTATAACGACGGTGGTGCCGATAACGATCGGCGGCGTGAGAAAACGCTTTAGGCGGGTGGGCATAGATAGTTAGATGTTCTAAGTATTTATACTTTACAGCGTCATTTATGAATTTGCAAGGAATAGTGTGGACAAATCCTTGCTGCCCTTCCCAACCCACGATGGCTGTCGTCTTTGTATATAAAGTCTAATCCCTCTTTCTATAAGAATTTCAGCAACCTTTGAAAAATCCTTTAGCGCTCTATGACCTCCCCTTTTTTACACTACTAGAGGAAATGTTCATTATACGGGAGAGGTAGATGTACTCGAGGTTAACACGCGAAGATTGGGACGAGTATGCAACGCACTACGACGCCTTGAACCGATTGCGTCCCTATGTCGGCATGCTCGATGATGTGCATGCCGCGCTCACCGATGCTACCGCTGCCCTACTCGACGTTGGCTGCGGCACAGGAAACCTCATCGCACGAATATCGAGCACCGGTGCGGGTATCACCGGTATCGACTATTCCCCAGCAATGATTGGTAGAGCAAGAGAAAAATGCCCCGAAGCGAACTTTCTGATCGGTGATAGTGTCGCGGCCCTTCCGTTCGCGGACGAGTCGTTCACCTCGCTCGTCTGTTGTAACGTGCTGTACGCCCTGAGTGACCCCGCAAAAGCGCTTACAGAGTTCTTTCGCGTGCTGAAACCGAATGGATCGCTAGTACTGGTGACGCCAAAGCGAGGATTCGAGAACGGCCTTATTCTAAAGGCGCATTCTGGGAGTCAGAAACCAGGGTCCTACTGGAAAAATATTCACGCGAGCGAGGAGCGCGAACGAATGCTCATTACAGAAGCTGTCGATGATACCGAATTAGCCTCGAGACTCTTACAGCTTGCACGAATCAACCGAACGATAGCGAGAGAGCCATCCTTCCACTTCTTTACGAGGAATGAGCTGCTACCGCTCGTATCGGAAACTGGGTTCAAGCGCATTCACATGAGATCTACCTATGCTCGACAAAATCATTTACTGATCGCAACTCGCGCAACGAGAGCAAAGCCATGATCATCGAACTAACGACACCCGGTACCGCGCTGTATGGGAAAGTTGCCGACTTCGCGTGCCAGCGCTATGTCGAACGCATCTTCGCACTCACGCCTGCACGGCCAGATGCGTTTGCGTACGCAGCTTCGCTCCATTCTGGAGTAATCTTCGGCTGCTTAGGCTTACATAAAGCCAAGGAGAAGGAATCGCTCCTGATTGAAAAATACGTCCCGAATGTATTTGAACGAATAGCGGGCGAAATCCCCGAACGCAAAGCCTGCGCAGAGCTGGGGACTCGCGCTGTGCTTCCCTATCGGGATATTTCTACGACTGAGCTATCTCTAGGACTTTCAGCGGTATTGCTACTTCATGCACATCGACAAGGGCTCCGATACTTCGGCTTCACCTCCATCAGGACGGTGCGACACCTCGCAGGCCAGCTTCGGCTTGATCTCATTACTTTCGGTAAGCCAGAGCTTTCGGGCTTTGATGGCGAATTTCGAGAAAATTGGCGCGAATTCTTTCGCATTCGCCAATGTTGCTTTGGGTTCCAACTCCATACTATCGACGGCTGCGCTCAAATACTCGAGTGCCTTGAACGAAAGGGTGTCTGTTCAAAATAAAACGTCGCGTGCTAGTATCTCGCCAGATCGCCGCATACCGCGGCGGTCTTTCTTTCTAGGCTTCTTGGGGTCATATGCTCGCGACCGAGGTCATTTTATGCACGACCATGATCGGCAATGCCGTGCTTTTGGGTATTGTCCTAAAGGAGCGGACGTCACCGGTGCGAATTACCTTTGCCTTGTACGTAGCAAGTATCCTCGCTTGGACGTTCGCGATATATCTCAATTTATTTTTACAAAGCACGTTCGTTGAAGAGTGGATTTTCGCGACTGCCGCTAGTGTTCTTACATTCCAGCTTTGGTTCACGGTTCTCTTTCCGCGAGGTGTCGTGCCACGCAAACTCGGTGCGTATTGGCCAATTGCGATCGGATGCGGATTCGCTCTCCTGAGTTTTTACCCTGGCGCTTTGTTCACCTCAATAACAGTGCACTCCGAGGGGTATACGACGCTCGATACTGGGGCCCTTTCTGTCGCCTACTCCCTTTTCGCGTTGTTCTACGTATGTGCGCCGATTGCTCTTTGCTTTCGTAGATATCGTGCTGAGCGCTCCGAACGATTCAAGACGCAGCTGAACTATCTAACCGTGGCCTTTGCGATATTTGGTTTTGTCGCAGTACTCACTAACTCAGTCCTTCCGGTATTTTTTGGTATTTACGAATTCAACGCGCTCGGTCCTTCCCTTTCACTTATCTTTGCGAGTACCGTCTTTTACTTGGTAGGAAGACACGACTTTCTCGATATACGACGCGCGGTCGTGCGGGGCGTCGTGTATTCGTTCTTGATCGCAGCACTTATCGTTATGTATGAAATATCTCTTCTTTCTATAGAGCACAACTTGCGCCTCACGCACCTGTTCTTTCCATGGGCTGACGACGTACTCGAACCACTCTCCGCCGCGATCGTAACTCTCGTCGGCGTACTAACCATACCGTTCCTTGAGCGCTGGTTTGGCCGATTCACTGACCACCTATTTTTCAAAGCGCGCTATGACTATGCGCAGGCGGTCGAATCCTTGAGCAAGGCGATACAGGACAGTACCGATTTCGATCACCTCCTCGAATCAATCCGCGAGAAACTTACTTCCATTTTGCGGGCAGAATTCGTAGAGGTACTTTTGTACAACAACGGGTCCGTACCGGTGTTGCCGACGTTCGAAGGCGATCTTTCGGACCGTCGTTTGTTACTGGAACCAATTCGAGTAAACGGATCAGAAATCGGCGCCATACTCGTTGGAGAAAAGCGCTCCGGTGATCTCTACACCTCGGAAGACGCACAGCTGCTGCGGACACTCTCCCTGCATGCCTCAACGGCGCTCGCGCGCGTTCAGTTGTTCATGCAAGTTCGCAGTCATGCGACTGAGCTCGAACACAAAGTACGAGAGCGCACAGAAGAATTGCGCGAAGCGCACGAGCGAGAACGACAGATGATGCTCGATATCGCGCACGGACTTCAAACCCCGCTTGCGGTGCTGCAGACACAACTCGAAAAACTACACAGCGCTGAAAATGAGATGCCACTCGAATCACTCGAACAATCACTGGGCGAACTCTCCTCGACCATGCAGGACCTTACCAAGCTCGCACACCTTGAACACCAGCATTCGATGCAGTTCGAATTACTGGATCTATCGAAGTTCGCACACGAGCTTTGTGATGAGCTGGAGATACTGGCGACACCGCGCACTATTTTGATCGTTCGCACTATTGCGCCCAATATCTTTATCCACGCTGACGCGCGCGAGCTACGTACGGCGATTATGAATATTGCGCACAATTCCGTTAAATACATGCGAGAAAACGGACGACGAGAGATTCGGATACGCCTCTCGCAACGCTCAACAGGTACACGGCTTTCAATTTCAGATACGGGGATAGGAATTTCAGCAACGGATCTTCCCCATGTTTTTGATCGTTTTTATCGCGCATATGCTACCCAAACCGTCGGCAGCGGCCTCGGATTGGCAATCGCGAAAGTGATCGTTGAAAAACATGGCGGCGCCATCGGAATCCAAAGTACCGAAGCCGGAACAACCGTCACGATCGAATTTTCTCGCTCATAAGCTGCGGTAGCTCGTGCAAGGCGTCATAAAAAACGTCGCTTTGAAACTGCGCCCGGTGCTTCATTTCCTATTCACGTGCAGTGTGGATAAATGCCTTGCAGTGGTATATAGTGGTATATACTCTCATTTAGTGGGAGAAAGTGGGAAACAAGATTCTGTATGCAATTCCTTGGCGAATACGAACACACACTCGACGAGAAGAAGCGCGCCTCGCTTCCGAAGGCCTTTCGAACGGCCCTTGGTAAAAAAATGGTTATGACGCGCGGTCTCGACAATTGTCTCTTCGTCTATCCCCGCAACAGCTGGGAGAAGGTGGCGGCAAAGCTCGAGCAGCTTTCATTCGCACAGGCGGACACCCGCGGTTTCAACCGATTCATACTCTCCGGCGCAGCCGAAGTGGAGGTCGACGGAGCCGGGCGCATTCTCATTCCCGAACACCAACGCGAATTTGCCGGTCTTAAGAAGACGATCGTCTTCGCGGGAGTGTCGGATCGGGTCGAGATCTGGGATGCGGCTGTCTGGAAAGAGTACAAGAAGCGCATCGAGAAGCAGGCGGACGCGATGGCCGAGAAACTCGGCGAGATCGGAGCCTTGTAGCTTCTACCCACCTACCCTTTCGCAGCATCGGATTGCTGGAGGACTTTTCAAACGTCATGCGCACGCGACGCTCACAGTCTTCCGGCAATCCGATGTCACGAACCAGTTCCGCTCGTGCGGCTGACAAAGGGCATCAAAGTGTTCTTTTACACGAGAGTATTGAAGCGCTCGAGATCGCGAAAGACGACATTGTCGTCGACGCGACACTCGGTGGTGCCGGACACTCAAAAGCGATTGTCGACCTTCTCGGTTCTAAGGGCATGCTCATCGGCCTCGACGCCGACAGCGATGCGATCGAGCGCGCCAAAGTGCGCCTTTCGGGATCAAAAGCTCGTCTGGAATTCATCAACGGAAACTTCAAAGATCTACAACAGATTCTTGAAAGCATCGGGGTCGAACAGATCACGAAAGCACTCTTCGACTTAGGGTGGAGCTCGTTCCAACTCGACGCCGGAAGAGGTTTCTCGTTCCAAACCGACGAACCACTTTTGATGACCTACGCAAAGGAGCCAAACGGACTCACCGCTTCGACCATCGTCAACACCTGGGCTGAATCGTCGCTTGCCGACGTTATCTACGGATGGGGCGATGAGCGATACTCCCGACGCATTGCCAAAGGCATTGTCGCGGCGAGAGCAAAAAAAAACATCGAGACCGCGCGCGAGCTCGCCGAGGTAATCAAAGCCTCAGTGCCAGCACCCTACCGATTTGGGCGCCTGCATCCGGCGACGAAAACCTTCCAAGCGCTCCGCATTGCCGTCAACGACGAACTCGGCGCTCTGAAATCCGGAATCACCGCCGCGTGGCGCAAGCTCGTCCCCGGAGGACGCATCGCGGTCATCACCTTCCACTCGATTGAAGATCGCGAAGTGAAGGAGCTCTTTGCAGAATTTGTTCAACAAGGCGGGATAAAAATCCCGAAGAAACCAATCAAACCAAGCCTTGAGGAACTCCAAGAGAATCCCCGAGCAAGAAGCGCAAAGCTCCGTGTAATCCAAAAAAACCTATGACAAAAAAATTTCATATCAGCAAATTGAAGCCCTCGATCTTCCAGGGAAGACTTGATTTTGACGCGGTTTCCAAACGCCAAAGCCAGGTACTCGCCGTCGAGTATCCTGCAGAGCGCCTCGCCTTCACTGTATTTGCCTCGGTGCTCCTCATTCTCTTCTTTGCCTATTTCTATTTCGTAATCGGGAGTGTCTTTAATGTTATCTCCGAAAAGCAGGCCGACGCGCAAGCAGCAAAGCTTCAAGGCTCGATCGCTTCGCTTGAGCAGAAATATTTTGCACTTTCGCAAAACCTCACGCCGCAAACCGCGAGCGATATGGGCCTCACGCCCGTGCAAAACACACAATACGTTTACCGACCGGGCAACGCGGCAGAAGTGGCGACCGCCGTTCGCGCGATATAACGCGATTCGCTGGGCTATAATCGGCTGATGAAGTCGAACGTACGTCTGCGAACGAGAATCCTTTCCGGCGTTTTTATTTTTGTTGCATTCCTGTTGGTGGTGCGCCTGTACTTCGTGCAAATCGTGCATGGATCCGCGTACCAGGCGGAGGGTATGGGTCAGTACGTGCAGCCAGATCCTTCGACGGGTGGCAATCGCGGCGATATTTACTTCACGACGAAAGACGGGCAGCTTGTCGCGGCCGCTGTTTCGGAAACCGGCTATTCGATCGCTATAAATACCCAAAAGATGACCGATCCGAACGCCGCGTATCAGGCGCTGGATGCCGTTACGCACATCGACAAAACAGCCTTTATGACAGCCGTAAATTCCGGCAGCGGCTTCGTAAAGGTCGCCACTCATATTCAAGACGGCAAAGAAGCGAAGGTGATCTCCCTCAACATCCCCGGCGTGATCGTCTCTGATGACAGCTGGCGCGCTTATCCCGCAGGCACGCTCGCCGCGCAGGTGCTCGGCTTTGTCGGCTACGACGGCACCTCAACCGTCAAAATCGGCGAATACGGACTTGAAAAGGAGTACAACGATACACTATCGGAATCCTCGACCGGCTTGTACGTAAACCCGTTTGCGGAGATTTTCACCAATATGCAAGATCTCCTTACCCTCGACCCTGCTTCCCAGCACGGTTCGATCGTCACCTCGATAGAACCGACCGTCGAGCAAGAACTCAACGACACCCTGCAGCAAGTAATGACCTCCTACACGCCCCAATTTGATGGCGGCATCGTCATGGATGCGCACACAGGCGAAATTATCGCGATGGCGCAGCTTCCCACGTTCGATCCCAACAACTACCAAGCCGCGACCGATCCGAGCGTCTTCACCAACAAACTAGTTTCCGATCGCTACGAAATGGGTTCGATTATGAAGCCGCTCACGATGGCGGCTGGTATCGACAGCGGCGCGGTCACTGCCTCGACAACCTACGACGACACAGGCTGCATCACCGTGAGTAAAGCGAAGGTATGTAACTTCGACTTCAAGGCGCGCGGCGTGGTTCCGATGGGCACAATCCTCGACTACTCGCTCAACGTCGGAGCTTCATGGGTCGCGACCAAAACCGGCTACCCGACCTTCACGCGGTACATGAAATCGTATGGTCTTGGACAACCGACGGGCATTGATCTACCCAACGAACAAAGCGGCGATCTCACCAATCTCGACGATGGCTCAGGACCGGCCGTCAACTTCGATACCGCGTCTTTCGGCCAGGGTATAACGGTCACCCCAATCGAAATGATTCGCGCACTCGATCTGCTCGCCAATAACGGGCAGCTTGTGCAGCCGCACCTGGTCACCGCAATCCAATATGAAAGCGGTGTTACCCGCCCGGTAACGGTCGCTGCAGGGCCGCAGATTCTCAAAACTTCGAGCGCGCAAACCGTGACGCAAATGCTTGAGACGGTCTATGACAACTACGAGCTCAATGGTGCTCTGAAAATGCAACACTACACGGCCGCAGCCAAAACAGGTACTGCGCAAATTCCAAATCCGGCGACGGGCCAGTACTTCACCGGGAGCATTTACCTACACTCCTACTTCGGCTACTTCCCCGCCACCAATCCTCGCTTCATCGTGTTTCTCTACGCCTACAAGCCGATAGGCCAGGAATATTCCGCGTATACCTGGAGCCAGCCCTACTTCAAACTCGAACAGTTCCTGATCAATTACTACAGCATTCCTCCTGATCGTTGATTGCGACATCGGAGCGCATCAGCTACAGTTGTGATGGCAAAGGAGTATTCAACATGCTGACTCCAAGAGCTGCAAAGTATTTCCGAATCATCGAGGAATGTGGCATTTGTTCCGGCTCTATCGTTTTTTGCGGATCGAATAAACCGATCCGAATGACTGTCGAAAGTATCACCGAAGAAGGACTTCTCAGAATTTCCGGACAAACGAACACGGTATCGCCGGCTCAAGTTAGGATG
Organism: Minisyncoccota bacterium; assembly: GCA_031291875.1. Classification (GTDB taxonomy): domain Bacteria; phylum Patescibacteriota; class Minisyncoccia; order Phycocordibacterales; family UBA2100; genus UBA10103. The sequence goes on from JARLIE010000183.1 coordinate 30,835, forward strand.
GTGGAACAGCCGAAACCATGAAGCGGGCCCTAAGCCCGCTTTCATTTTTGACAATTTTGAAATAGAATCTTCCCGTTAGGCTGGCCCTATCGTCTATCGGCTAGGACGCGACCCTCTCACGGTCGAAAGCGGGGTTCGATTCCCCGTAGGGTCAAAAATTACAACACAACCAAAATTACCGAAGCGACGCTTTGGATGTCATATCTCTTCTTGGCCGTTCTCTTGTACACAAGATTCCCCGTGGCATACTTTTGAACGGAAGGAGATATAAATGATCAATCAAGCGAAATACTTCGAGCATATCGAACGCCCGGCTGATGCCGCTCCCGGTGTTCGTGTTGTGGAGTGGCTCATGCTCGCCTACTCTAAAGATGCTCCGGATGGTTGGGAAGAGGTCGTTGTTTTCCGCCCTCTTGATCAGCATGCTTTTGTGTACAAAATAAAAGGCGGTTGGGACTTCCGACCGCTTACTGAATTTTTACAACGATACCATCCGATCTCAGACGAAAAGAGAATCTCGGAACTCGAAACTCTTTCGGCGAGTATCTACGATCCCGTCACGTGGGCAGAGTACAGATCGACGACAATCTGAAGAATGCGTAGTCGTCTACGATTCAATACAAAGACATGGTCGTGAGACCATGTCTTTTTAATGATCGCATAGACCGCATCACACCTCGATACGAGTGAAGAAGTAGCTTCCAAGGCCGAGGAAAATCAGGGCGATTACGAGCAGGACCCCGATGTCGAGCGTCGCGCCGAAATGAGAGGTATTGATCAAGAGTGTTCGCAAGAGATCAACACCATAGGAGAGCGGGTCGATCGTCGCAAACACGGTGAGCAAAAGCGGGATGTTGTTGAGCGGAAAGAGTGAACCGGAGAGGAAGAACATCGGCATCACGAGGAAGTTCATAATGAGCTGGAAGCCCTGCATGTCGGAGAGAAGCGAGGCAACCATAATGCCGAGCGCGGAGAAAAGCGTCGCGATAAGAAACATCGCCAGGATCGCCGGAATAACTAGAAACCAGTTGTACGGATGGAATCCAAAGAAGAGAGTCAGGATGAATACGATGCAGCCTTGTGCGGTCGCGACAGTCGCGCCACCGAATGTGCGCCCGAGCATGATGGCAACTCGCGAAACAGGGGCGACAAGCGTCTCTTTGAGGAAGCCGAATTGGCGATCCCAGATGACGGCCATGCCGTTAAAAATCGAGGTGAAGATGATCGTCATGCCGATGATGCCCGGAACGAGAAACTGGATGTAACTTCCCTGCCCGGCAGCCTGAAACACACTGCCAAGACCATACCCGAGCGCGAGCAGATAAAAGATCGGCTGCCCGAGCGCGCCGATAATGCGCGATCGTGACCGAGAGAATTTCTTCACCTCGCGAAGCCACATGATGTAGATAGTGCGGAGCATATATATGAATGATTATCGCCTACCCCCGCCGCCCCACGCGCGGCCCATTTGACGCAAGTGATCCACCGAAGAGGCGCTTTCGTCGCGGATTTGACTGCCCGTGAGCGCAAGGAACGCTTCTTCGAGAGATTCTTTGCCCGTTTGCTTCTTCAGCGCATCGCCCGTGCCGGAAGCGATAATCGATCCGTTGTCGATGATCGCGATCTGATCCGCGTTGCGATCGGCCTCATCCATGTAGTGCGTAGTAAAGAAAACCGTAATTCCCTCCTCCTCGTTCAATTTGCCGAGATATTCCCACATGTGATTGCGGGTCTGCGGATCGAGGCCGAGCGTCGGTTCATCGAGAAAAATAATTTTCGGATGGTGCAAAAGACCGCGCGCAATTTCCAAACGTCGCTTCATGCCTCCTGAAAATTCTTTGACGTAACTGTCTTTGCGTTCGTGGAGATCAACAAACTTCAAAAGCTCCTCAATGCGGGCGCGGCGTTTTTCCTGCGGCACGCCATAGAGGACGCCGTGCAATTCCATGTTCTCCCATGCGGTCAAATCTTCGTCGAGCGACGGGTCCTGAAAAACGATGCCGAAGGAATGGCGCACGGCATCCGGATCTTTCATCGGATCATGACCGTCGATCATGATCGTCCCCGAGGTCGGGTGCAACAGCGTGGTGAGCATTTTGATAGTGGTCGATTTTCCCGCGCCGTTGGGGCCGAGAAAGCCGAATGTCTTTCCCTGCTCCACGGTAAACGAGATGCCTTTGACGGCCTCGAATTCGCCGAATGTCTTTTTTAGGTTCTGTACTTCAATGATGTTCATGCGGAAGAAATAGAAGGGCGCGGAAGTGCTCAGTATTATACATTTCCATGAAGATTGTGGGAAGCGGGAACGCGCGGTATTGGCAAAAGCTCTTTTCCTCCGAGAAGCATTTTCAGAAGCGCCATGCGCACGAGTACCCCGTATCCTGCCTGCTTGAAATACATCGCGTGCGGTGAAGAATCAACTTCGCGCTCGATTTCATTCACGCGTGGCAGTGGGTGCATAAGAATCGCCTTCCTTTTCATCGAGTCGACGAGCGAGCGCGTAATAATGAATGAATCCTTAAGGCGCTCATACTCCTCGACGTCCGGGAAGCGCTCCTTCTGGATTCTTGTCTGATAGACGACATCGGCAGATTTCATGGCTGATGCAAGATTTTCAGTTTCCGAGAACGCGACATTGTTACGCTTCAAGTACGCCTTGATATCGTCTCCCATTTGCAACTCCGGCGGAGAGACGAAGGTCATCCGAACGTCCTTGAATTTACCGAGCAGGTATGAGAGCGAGCGAATCGTTCGACCGAATCGCAGGTCGCCGACACCCGCTATATGGATGCCGTCGACCTTCCCCAATTCGCGTTCGATGGTGTACAGATCGAGAAGCGCTTGCGTGGGGTGCTGGCCCGCGCCGTCCCCCGCGTTGATGATCGGGATCTGCGAAACCTGCGCTGCATGCAGTGCCGAGCCCGCCTCGAAATGGCGAAGTACGATCACATCGGCATACTGATTGACGATCTTGATCGTATCCTCCAGTGTTTCTCCCTTCATTGCCGAAGAGGCTTCGCGTGCATTCTCTGTCGATATCACACCGCCTCCGAGGCGAGTCATCGCCGATTCAAACGATAGCCGGGTGCGCGTCGATGGTTCATAAAAAAGCGTCGCCATCACTTTGCCTCGGAGCGAGTCGTCGGGAGCTGTTTGGAGCTGTGTCGCGAGCGCAAACAACTTCTCGATCGTCTTGCGATCGAACTGCTGCGAGCGGATCACGTGCTGCATCAAGGTCACTCTAGCACAAAAAGAAGCGGCGCCCGTGAGGGCGCCGCCGCGCATCAGAGAGGATTTCTCCCCTGGATGATTCTGATTAGCACCAGAACGACCGCAATCACGAGCAGGATGTGGATGAATCCGCCGATGGTGTACGACGTGACGAGCCCCAGCAACCACAAAATAACCAGTATCGCCGCGATAGTTAGTAGCATACGAGCTTCATTAACCGATAAGCGTCTTATTGTCCCGCTAGTTGGGTGAAGCCTCCATGAAGACGCGCGGACCGGTGCAGCCGAGGTGCGCCCGATCGTTCCACGTTACGATCTTCCACCTCTTTGTCTCATACTCGGCTTTTGTGATGCCAGTATTCGACGTGAAAAAAACACGGTCGATTGCGCGGAACAATTCCGGCGTTACACTCTCTCTTGCAGACATTGTGCAAAGCAACATCTTAAGGAACGTGCCGTGCGAAACCACGACGATCGAACTTTCCGGCCTTCGCTCAAGAAATTCGATAGCTTGAAGCGCGCGCGCTTTGAGATCGTGGAAATTTTCTTCGTCCTGATGGCGCTCGGTCGGATGCGTCCATAACCCGCGAAGAATTTCGATGACGTCCTGTGCTTTGGCGTCGACATACGACAAACCTCGGATCACGGAAGGCCGCAAGTGCTCATGGAACAATGCGGATTGCTCGACCGGCGTTCCGACTTTCTCTGCGATCGCGGTCGCCGTTTGTACGGCACGCGTCATGTCACTCGAAATAATCGCTTCTACGTGTATGTTCTCGAATCGGTGCGCGAGCTCTTGCGCCTGGTGCTCGCCAGTATTCGAAAGGGGCGTCTCGGCGAACTGGAACACTCCCTTTTCGTTGAATTCAGTAGAACCGTGTCGAACGAAATAGAAGGTTTTCATGTATCCTTTGTCGAATACGTGCATCCTAGCACGTGGCGGTAGCTGTCAAAAAATGGTATTTCTATAAGTATTATGGCCAAAAAAAGCGTCCGTCTCTCACCTGATGTTATCCCTCAAAAGTACGATCTCCACTTACAACCGGACTTCACCGCCTTTACCTTCGAAGGAAGCGAAACCATTCATATCCAACTCAAGAAGCCGACAAAATCGATCACGCTGCATGCGATAGAACTTGAAATCACATCTGCACAAGCTCTGGTAAAAAACAGAAACACGACAGCGTACAAAATTTCATACGATAAGAAAAAGGAGACAGTAACACTGCAGTTCAAGGACTCGCTTCCGAAGGGTGCGATTGCGCTCAACCTCGCGTTTCGCGGGATCTTGAACGACCGTATGCATGGCTTTTATCGCAGCAGCTACGTCGTGGATGGAAAAACAAAGTACCTCGCGACGACCCAGTTCGAGTCCAACGACGCGCGTCGTGCATTCCCTTGCTTCGATGAGCCCGCCCAGAAGGCGATCTTCGAAGTTTCGCTCACCGCGCCCGCAGAATACGAGATCGTTTCGAATACGATCGATGTCGAAACCCAGCTCCACCCAAACGGCACGAAAACGGTGAAATTTGAACCGAGTCCGAAGATGTCGACCTACCTGCTCGCATTCATTGTCGGTGAACTTGAGCACGTAGAGCGCCACAGCGAAGATGGCGTACTCGTTCGCGTCTTTACGACCCCAGGCAAAAAACATCAGGCTGAATTCGCGCTCGATTGCGCCGCCAAAGTGATCTCGTTTTTCAATGCCTATTTCGATATTCCGTATCCCCTCCCCGTTTTGGATTTGATCGCGATCCCCGACTTCGCCGCAGGCGCGATGGAAAACTGGGGCGCTATCACGTACCGGGAATCTGCACTTCTTGTCGACCCGGAACATTCCTCGCGAATGAACAAGCAGTGGGTTGCGCTCGTGATTGGTCACGAGATCGCGCACCAATGGTTCGGCAACCTCGTTACCATGGAATGGTGGACGCACCTGTGGCTCAACGAAGGCTTCGCCTCGTACATCGAATATCTCGCGGTCGATCACCTGTTTCCGGAGTGGGATATTTGGACGCAGTTTCTGGACGCGGATTTTGGTCGCGCGCTTTATGCTGATGGTCTCAAGCATACGCACCCGATCGAGGTTGAGGTGCACGATCCGGCGGAAATCGCGGTCGTGTTCGACGCCGTCAGTTATTCCAAAGGCTCTAGCATCATCCGCATGCTTGCCGAATACCTCGGCGAAGAAGCGTTTCGCGACGGCCTTCGCCACTATTTAAAGCAACACTCCTACGGCAATACCGAGACGGAGGATCTCTGGCATGCACTCGAGCATGTATCGGGAAAACCCGTCGCCGCCATGATGGCGAAATGGACCGCGAAAGCGGGCTATCCCTTACTTACGATTTCCGAAAAAAATGCTTCGTACGAAATTCGCCAATCACGATTTTTCGCGAGCCCGATTTCCGAAAAAGAAACGCTCGACTCGACCGCTTGGTCGGTTCCGCTCAGTATCGTAAAACCTGACGGTGTCGGTCATGCGGGGCTTATGACCGCTCGCACAACTCGTATTCCAAAGGGCAACGAAGCGTGGATCAAAGTCAACGCCAACGAGACGGCGTTCCATCGAACGCTCTATCCTGAGCAAATGCTTGCAGCGTTCGAAGGACCCATTAAAAACAAACAGCTGCACACGAGAGATCGGCTCGGGCTTATCCGCGACGTGCTGGAAGTCACGGAAACAGGCAAGCTTTCGAGCGTGCATGGCATGGCGTTCGTTCGTCACTTTGTGGACGAAACGGAGTACGTTGTCTGGACACAGATCGCCTCTGGACTTGCGAAGCTCCGCTCGCTCGTCGCACGTGAGCCGTTTTCTCCCGCATTCGATGCCTACGCGCTCGGTATTTTTGCAGGTATCGGCAAACAACTCGGCTGGGATGCAAAACCCAAGGATCACGCGCAGGCACTCCTCAAGGTACTTGTCCTGGAATCGCTTGGCCGCTACGGTGACAAAAAAGTCATCGCGCACGCCAAAGCACTCTTTGCGAAAGTATCGGAAAAGAAAAATCCGATTCCGGCCGATCTTCGTGGTGTCGTCTATGCGACGGTTGCAAGGCATGGCACCAAAGCAGATTATGCGAAGCTTTTGCGCCTCTACAAAGCATCGACGTTGCATGAGGAAAAAAATCGCATCGGCCGCGCGCTCGGACTCTTTTCGCAAAAAGAGCTGTTGCAAAAAACCCTTGAATTCTCGATTTCATCCGGCGTGCGTTCGCAAGACTGCGTTCGTATGATCGGCCCGGTCAGTGTCAATCCAAACGGCCGCGATCTTGCATGGCGCTTCGTTAAGAAGAATTGGGGCATGTTTATAGATCGCTATACCGGCACCCGCGAACTCTCGTATTTGCTGGAACCATTCGGCGTTGCGGCATCGCAGGCGTGGGCAAGCGAAATCAAGCAGTTCTTAAAAAAACACCCTGCTCCGGGCACCGAGCGTACCGTCCAGCAGGTCCTGGAGCGTATTTACTCCAACACTGCGTGGCTCGCCCGTGACAAGACAAGTATCCGAGATTTTCTGAAACGAAACTAACAAACAACCGGCCAGTGGCCGGTTGTTTGCAGCGGATACCTGACTATTATTTTGTGTTCACTGTTCCAGCAGCGGAAGCTGACGTCGATGCGGATGCATGCACGCTTGCCATCGCCGAGGTGATTGCAGAAACGAGCTGTGCTTGCTGCGCCGCAGTAAGCTTGGCAGATGCAGTGGCGTCTCCCAAGACAGCATCTACATTGGCCTTCACCTTGGTCTGGAGGTTGGTCTCATTTGAGGCCGCAAGGAAGTTCCACCACGGTTCCGTGATCGTGACGTTGCCGCTTGCATCGGTTGTCGCCGTTGTTTCGATACTGACCGGAACGATACCGAGGAAGAGAGCCGGTTCACGGTAGGTTACCGCAACATGGTCTGAGGCCGTATCGACACCAGAGAGATTTGCGTCGATGCGCAATTGCTGCGAGACAAAACTCGAAAGATCACTTCGCGTGCCGACGTTGCCAGCCGAGATCTGTACGGGATTCGCCGAAACAGAGGCATGAGTAACCACGAGCGGAATCGCAAGATCATCCTGTGCACTAGCACCCTCGTTCATGTCTGCGCCCTCGGATGCGCTGGTAGAGCCTTCGCTATTGGATGACGCGTTTACTGCGGTATCGAGATTGACGCCGACGCCAACATGGTTGCCCACGTGCACATCGGCAGCGCCGTCGACTCCCGTGGAAACAGAGAGTGCAAGGGCCGGCGTAGCGCTAAGGAGCGCAATGGTAGAAAGAACAGTAGAAATACTCTTGATATAAGCCATATGAGCGTTTTATCGTAATAATCGGCGAAACGGTATTGTCCCGCTTCGTACAGTATTGACGTACGCTCATGAAGGTTCTTTCAGGGCTCTATTTTCCTTGATTGTATGCGTTTGCTTCTGTTTGGAGTGCGGCGCTCAATGCGTTTTGATCGACCGTACCCGATCCCGAAACGGTGCTCGCGAGCTGCGAGGTAAACATACTCCCGCCTCCGTCCCCGATCACGAGAAATTTGGTTGTCGAAAGCGGAATAATCGTGGTGTCGAAGCGGGCGCCGCTTTGTAGCATCGGCAAGCCGCCGATCGTCGTTCTCGAAACATCAGCAGTCGTCGTCGCACTCTTCCCTGTCGGAGAGCCTTCGGGGAACGCGGTCATCCATTTGCCTGCACTTGCATCGTAGAAATATTTGGTTTGCGCGATCGGGCTCGCGTGTCCGTTCGGTTCGTCGGTGATTGTGCTTGCGGGAGAATACACAACCGCAATGTAGGTACCGCCCTGCTCGCCAACCTGCAATTTGGCGATTTCAGTTCCGCCCGGGAACGCTTTTGTATCGTTGGTAGTCGTCGCGGTAATCGCGATCGAGCTCGGATACCAGAACGAGAATCCGTTGGCAGTGTCAGTGTAGTGCGTCATGCCATACGTCTGCGCCGGGGTCGTGTCGCTCGTGCTTGTCGAGGTCGTGACGGGAGTCGATGCCGACATAGTGGAACTCGTCCACAAGTACCATCCGCCGCCGATAAGAATTAGTAAAACGATAATCGAGATAGGCCATTTCATATGTGTCCATAGTACTCCATGCGCAGGTATTCACAATGAGGACGCATAAAACAAAAACGCCCGCATTCGGGCGTTTTTGCACTGTCGAAGAATCGACAGGGGTGCTCTACTGCGTCGAAACACTGCTCGCTGCGGAAGTGGTTACCTTCCACGACGAGATTGTTTTAACGATGCTTCCTGCGTCCTGACGAGCAGTTTTCAAATCGCTCATCGCTGTCTGGATGTCCTTTTGTGCGCTCTGAAGCGCGGTCTTGTTGGAGGCCTGGACACTGGCGCTTCCCTGGTCGGGCTGCAAAGCGGCGACGAGAGAAACGGCCGCTTGCGCCTGCGCGTTCGCGTCGGAAACCTTCGCATTCATGTCGGAGAGCGAAGCGTTCACCTGCGTCGTGTCGGTTCCTGCAGGCGCTTGCGAGATGCGAGTCTGCAATTTTGCCGCGAACTGCGTGTAGGTCGTTGTGAGCGTCTGTACCTTATCGGCGGCAACTTCAATGCGACCCTGCGGGATCACAAGCATAAAGACGCGGTATCCCTGCGCGATCGACTGAATGTCGGTCTTAAGCGTGGCCGTGTCCGTGTCCGCGTCGATCTTCGCCTTGAGCGAGGTGAGATTCGAGATTTCTGTTTGTACACTGGTCGAAATCGCGCTCTTCTCGCCAGTAGATACTTTCGTCATCGCCTGGACTTTTGTGTTCAAGTCATTGAGCGCGCTGATGCGACGCTCGATTTCCTGATCCGCGCGCGCGATGGCCGTCGTGATGCGAGCCTGCACGTTTGCAGAAACGGTCGTCGAGCCGACGTTGGCGCGTACGGAAGCGCCGACTGAAGCCGTAAGGGCCGAAGCCGGGGCCGCAATCAAGAGCGAACCGATTGCGAGAGCAGCGATAGGTTTAATCGAGTTCATATTAGAATTGAGATTGCTGAACCGGCTGATCATTGAAGCTCTGCCCGGCCGAAGCCGAAGCCGAGTTCGCGTCGGTCGTTTGCGAATCGATCGCGGTGAGATCCGCGTTCAAATCCGCATTGGAGCTGCCGCTCGAGACCGAGCCCTGCGATGTCGCTTGAGTACCCTGCGAAACCGTCGTCGAAGTGCCGGTGGTTTGACTCGTCGTTGCCGGCGTAGCGCTCGAATTTTGAGACTGCTCCCACCAGTACCAGATTCCGGCGATAACGACCAGAATCACGACGATCCACACGACTGTCTTTGTGGACATAATAGAGAAGAAAAATAAACGAATAAAACCCCCTGCAATGCTACTGCGTCGCCTAGTGGGGCGCAATGGACGAGATACACGAAGGTGGATAAGCGATATTTGACATATAATATATTGAGTATCATAATGCGCACAGCGGGTCTATCCGCCGATCGAAGATCAGGAGGACGACATGTTCGAAAAGCTTTGCGACTTTCTTGAAGCCCGCCCCAAGGCCAACAGGGCATTCGCCTTTGTGGGAGGTCTCGCCGTCACCGTCGTCATTTTCCTCGCACTTGGCTACGGCCAGAGCGTATCCATGCAAGAGGCACTTGCCGCGGCCAACCAGCATACGGTCCTTGCGAACCGGTGAACTACCGGCGAGCTCACAAAAAGCGTCGTACTCGTACGGCGCTTTTTCATTTCACTACCATCCGATTGCGCTAAGGTTAAAAGAGCACTCCACAGGCAAACAAAAACAGCCCGCTCGTGCGGGTATACTTGGCACATGTCTCTCAAAAAGGACGTGGAAATATTTTTCGAAGCGCCGGCTGAAGCCCTGGAAGCAGGTGTCGAAGGCGTTGATAGTCTTGAGCGCAAACTCATAGGCAAGCGGCCGCTCCATCTGGCACAGGAATATCTCTACAACCTCGGGCCGGGGCTAACGACCGGCGCCGCCGATGACGACCCTTCCGGAATCGCGACCTACTCGCAGGTCGGCGCTGCATACGGGTTTCAATTTCTTTGGCTTTCGCTGTTTTCGTTTCCCCTCATGGCCGTGGTGCAGGAAATGTGCGCCCGCATTGCGATCGTGACAGGAGAAGGATTGGCGGCGAATATTCGCAAACGCTACCCTGCCCCTATCCTCTACGCATGCGCGACGCTACTTTTCTCCGCGAACACCTTCAACCTTGGCGCGGATCTCGGCGCGATGGCAAAAGCGACGGAACTGCTCTGGCCGAGCCTCAACTTCGCGCTCCTTGTGTTTGGCTTTGCAGCGATCAGCCTGCTGCTCCAGGTGTTCACGACGTACGCGCGATACGCGAAGTATCTGAAATATCTGACCCTCGCGCTCTTTGCGTACGTCGCGACAGCCTTCTTCTCCAACATCAATTGGCAAGACGCGTTGATGCATACGGTAGTGCCGCACGTCGGATTTTCGAGTGACCAGCTTCTCCTGGTGTGTGCGGTACTAGGAACGACAATCTCTCCTTATCTTTTCTTCTGGCAGACCTCCCAAGAAGTGGAGGAGGAAATTCTGCGAGGCAAAACAACCATCGAAGAGCGAGCCGCAAAAACACCCCGCAAACATCGAGAGATCCGCGATATGCGATTCGACGTTTGGACGGGCATGTTCTACTCGAACATCATCATGTTCTTCATTATCGCCGCGACTGCCGCGACGCTCTTCGCACACGGCATAACCAACATTCAAACGTCCGATCAAGCTGCTGCTGCGCTCGAACCGTTCGCGGGGCAATGGGCGTTCGCGCTTTTCGCGATCGGAATCATTGGTACGGGCTTCCTTGCAGTACCCGTGCTTGCCGGCGCTTCCGCCTACGCTATTTCCGAGAGTTTCAAATTTAAAACGGGATTGTATCGCAAGCTCAAGGACGCTTACGCGTTTTACGGCATCATCATGGTCGGCATGCTGATCGGGCTTGTTCTCAACTTCGTCGGCATCGATCCGATCAAGGCACTTATCTATTCGGCGGTCGGCAACGGCATTGTTGCTCCCATCGTTCTCTATTTCGTTGTTCGTTTGAGTTCGAGCAAAGAAGTCATGGGCAACCATGCCAACAAGCGCGTCACGAAGTGGATCGGTTGGATCACCGTGCTCGCAATGGCGGTAGCGGGTATCGCGGTTATCGCGACGATATAGAGAGCTTCTCGAGGGCGACAAGATAGGCAGCCTCGCGAAGCGTACACTTGCGAGCCTGCGCAACCTCCGCGACCTTCGACGCCGCAAGCTGCATCTTCTCTTCCAAGGCTTTGAAAACCGTTTCTTCGGTCCAGGGCTCGTCGCGGCGGTTTTGAACCCATTCGAAATACGAAACCGCGACGCCACCGGAGTTCGCGAGCACATCGGGAATGACGATGGTTCCCTTTTCGGCAAGGATCTCATCCGCTTCGCTCGTCGTCGGGCCATTCGCCATTTCAAGCACGATACTCGCCTGAATTTTCGAAGCGTTCTCTTTGGTGATCGCGTTCTCAAGCGCCGCGGGAACAAGAATATCGACAGGGAGCGTCAGCACGTCTTCCGGCTGTATATCCTTGCCACCCAGCGATTCCATATTGGAGAGATCGCAGACGGAACCGACGCAGTAACAGCCGGCGATTCGTCCGCTTTGCTCCTTGCATCGTTCGATCGCATCGAGATCGGCTATGCCTCTCGGAATATATAAACCGCCCTTCGAATCAGAAAGTGCAACGATGACGCATCCCATTTTTTGCAAAAAACGTGCGAGGTGGCTACCGACGTTGCCAAACCCCTGAATCGCGACCGTCATACCTTTAGGATCGCGACCGAGCGTCTTCAAGATCGATTGGAGCGCAATCGCGCCACCTGCCCCCGTCGCTTCGGTGCGACCGAGCGAGCCTCCCCTTTCGACAGGCTTTCCTGTTACGACCGCGGGCGCGGTGGTGTGCGTCACTGTTTCGTATTCGTCGCGGATCCAGTCCATGATCTTCGCGTTCGTGTTTACATCCGGTGCCGGTACGTCCTTATCCGGCCCAATGACAGGAGCAAGTTTGCGAGCAAATTCGCGCGTGAGTCGTTCAAGCTCGGCTTCGGAGAGTTCTTTCGGATTGACGGAGATGCCACCCTTGCCGCCGCCAAACGGAATATCGACGATTGCACACTTCATCGTCATCCAAAACGCGAGTGCCTTTGCCTCATCCATATCAACGCGGGGATGGTAGCGAAGGCCACCTTTGTAGGGACCGAGAATGTTGTTGTGCTGCACGCGAAAACCGTGGAATGTCTTTACCCTGCCGTCGTCCATCGTAATTGGCAACGACATCTCAATAACTCGGTCTGGCTCCGCGAGCCGTGCATGCAAAAGGGCGTTGAGATCCATTTGCTTCGCAGCCGATTCGAGCCGCATGCGTGCTTCTTCCCATGGGTTCACACTCTTCATACGTACATTGTATGCGCTTCTTTCAAAAGGAGGAGTGGATAGCAGACGAATTTCGTGTCCGATTATAAATCAAGACCAAACGGTAAGGCGCACGTGAGTCTGCAATCGCTATTGGTACTGAATGAAACTCGGCGCAGGCGTGAGCGAAAGTACCTCTTGAGGAGTCATGAGCCGGTACGCCGGCGCCTGCTTGTCGGCCTTATAGAAGAGCTTGAATCCCGTGAATTGCACCGGCTCGGGCACAATCACTTGCTTGTAGGTGTTCACCTTCTTTGCAGGAAAGCCCCACCCGTCCATATCCATCACGATTTGTACCTGCGGTAGCGGTGCGATGTTCTTAGCGCCAGTCACCATATCTTCTGTAAATCGGTGCACGACCAGAATTTTTGGCGGCAAGTTGTCCTGATCGACGATACTCGCCATGTAATTTGCCACCCAATTGATATCACTCGAGTTGAAGGTGCCAATCTCTTTGCCGGGCGGTGTTCCGTCTTTCATCGAGAACTCCGGATCGATCGCGATCTCGACGTTCGGCTGTTCGATCCATTTTTTGAGGAGCGGGATCTCGGTCTGAACGTTCGAAAGGCCGACCTGCACGTCGAGTATCAGTATGCCGTGCATTTGATTGGCCATGTCGAGTGCTTTTTGGATTTGGCTATCGGGCATACGGGCGCGGTACATCCCGTCGGAACCGCGAGAGCCTTGCGCCGTGACGGCAATGTAATCGATTGCCGGAATGACGGGCGTTGAAGGATCGGCTACCTCCCACTGTTTCGTTGTGGAGGCGAGCATGGCTTCAACTTGAGCCTCGGGATATTCTCCGAGCACCCCCATTCCAGTTGAATAGAAGTTGCCGTAGTAGGCGACGATGCGATTGGAAGGCAAAAGTGCGCCCGCTTCAGGATATACGCGACGTACCGGCCAAAGCGGTTTTTTTGTCGTGGTCGTCGTTGCGGTTCCGAGGGCGGTCATGGGAGTCGTCGTACCGTCGAGATACGCCCAGTACCACGCGCTCGCGGGAGTAAGGTGCGCGAGATCGAGCAGTTTCTTGTCGTATGCCGTTTTATCGAGCGTCGGCGGGAGCGAAACGGACGAAACAGAAGAGGTCGCGGGAGTTGAAGTTGCTGTTCTATCGTAGGCGATAGCGCCCCCAAAGACGGACGCATAGCTGTATCCAGTGACCGAGACAAAGAGAATAAGACCAAGGCACGCGGCTACCCCTCCAAAGACCGGCATCCACCAACGCGCGATCCATTTTTGTTTCTCCCGTTTTGTCATGCGTGTGCAGTGTATCACGCACGAATTAGACGGGGAACGACTTTCTTCATACTTCTATCGAAAGTGTTTTCGAGGGACGGCGGTGACCCTTGAGAATGCGGATTTTTTTGGATGGAACGCCAAACATTCGCGCGATTAGCTCGACGACTCGTAGGTTCGCAAGGTTGCCCGCCGGCTTTTCGCGCACGGAAACCTCAAGCGTATCCTCGCCGACCGCATACACCGATTCGTTTTTGGCGTTGGTTGTTACGCGCACCTTGACCAATTTCGCCATTTTAGAAAACGAACGGAATGAGCATCTTCGTGCGCTTCATGTATTCGGGATACCGGTTGGGAAATTCGTTTTGCATACTCATTTCCTCTCGTTTTCCGGCATACACAAAGTATGCGGATAACACTATAAAGGGTGGTACCCACCAGACCGTTACCAAAGAAGAACCGAGCCCGGCAAGAATAAAACCCGTATAGATCGGGTGCCGCACATAGGCATAGGGGCCCGAGGTAACGAGTTCGGCTTCTTCTTTTAGAGACATCGGCATCCCCCAATTGCGCCCAAGATGCATTCTCGCCCAGATCGCGAAGGAAACTCCTGCCCCGCAAAGCACGACCCCGATCCACTGCACCACAAGCGAGTACTGCACCCCAAGAAAGAACGAGTGGATCCCCGGCAACGAGTCGATTGCAGAAATTACAAGAAGGATAAGAAGGCGCACGCCCCAACTCATCAAACCGCGCCTCGCATACCGTTTCGTATTGAACGCCGAAACAATCCAATAGACCAGGAAAATGGCCCAGAAGACCGAGATAAAAATCGGGGCAGTTAGCATGGAAAAAGTATAGCACTACACCTTATGAACGAGAGCTATCGCATCGTTCGAGAACTCATGATCTTTCCATGATTCACCGACCCTTACTGCCCCGTTTGGGATGCTTGAGGCCTTATCCGCTAATTTAGTTAAAGCGTACAGTATGAAATCAGGAAAACTGATAATTATTCCCGCAGCCGGGATTGCGCTCGCGAGCGTGCTCGGTTTGTGGACAGCCATCGCATCGGCTGCAACGGGACCGACGACCGAACCGGCAACGTCGATCACGACAAGTGATGCGACATTGAACGCGATGAACAGCGGTACGGCAGCGACGGACAGCTCGTTCTGGGTTTCGACGAGCACGTTCTCGACCGCGAGCTCGACCATCCCGGCAGGCGTCTATTCGACGCCCGATCTAGGTGCCCAAGCAGCGAGCAGCACGTTCTCGTCCCAGCTGTCGTCCGCAGTCGGATTGCCTTCGATTACACCGGGCACGACCTATTACTTCGTTGTCTGGACTTCCGCCGACGGCGGAGCGACATGGACACCGGGCTCTGAGCTCAGCTTCACCACGCTCGCATCTGCGCCGACGGTAACCAACGTCTCGCCGAGCGCCGGTAGTACCATCGGCGGCACTGCCGTTACCATCACCGGCACTGGATTGAGCGGCGCCACCTCCGTTAGCTTCGGAGGCACCGCAGCGACTAGCGTAACGGTCGCGAGCAGCACCTCCATCACGGCGGTCGCTCCCGCACATAGCGCCGGAGTCGTCGATGTTACGGTAACAACCCCGAGCGGCACAAGTGCGACAAGTTCCGCCGACCACTTCACCTATTCCGCTCCGGTCACTACTCCGACGATCTCGAACATCAACGTAACCGACATCGGCACCTCGACCGCGACTGTACATTGGACGACGAACGTCGCGGCTGATTCGACCGTAAACTACGGAACCACAACAAGCTACGGTTCAAACGCGACGAACGCGACCGCAACAACCTCACACTCGATCGTACTGAATAATCTTTCGGAGGCGACCCTGTATCACTTCGATGTTCAGTCATCGACCGGAACTTCAACGACGGCAACCTCGAGCGACCAGACCTTCACGACCCTCTCGACCGCGTCGTCAACACCACTCGCAATCACCAGTATTAGCACCGTAAAGTCTTCCGGTATCGCCGATAATTCGTTCATCGACGGTTGGACCTGGGTGATTCACTTCACCGTCCCAGACACCGAGAATGCGTTCCGCATTCGCTTTAGCGACTGGGGCAATCCGTCCAACTCGTTCCCGACCGCAAGCAACGTTCGCATCTCTTCGGCGCAGTCGAGCAATGCTTCCAGTTCTGCAAACGGGATTATCGAGAACGATAACGGGTACAGTGATTGGCTCTACCTCAACGGCGACACCTCTTCAACGACGCCGGGCAGACAGATTGATCTCCAAGTCGACGTGAAAATCCCGTTCGGCACCCCGCCGAACCCGTACACGGCCAACTTTACGGCGGAGTCTTGCCCATCGACGGCAACCTCGACGCCCGCTTGCTAGCTTCTCACTTATCGGCCTAATTCCGCGAACATGAAAAAGAACATTATTCTAGCGGCCATGATCGCCACGCTAAGTTGTAGCTCGATAGCATTCGCGCAATCTACCGTCAGCGGTACGCTCTCGGCAGGTGGTGGCGCACCAGCAACAACGACCTCCAGCACGACAACCGTGACAGGTACGGTTACCGGCGGTAACTCGCTGACCGGCACGGTGAGCAATCCGTCGCTCACCGGCACTGTCGGCAACGGCAACTCGCTTACGGGAACTGTCACCGGTTCTTCCGGGGGCGGAGGCGGTGGGGGCGGTGGAGGAGGATCCATTGGTAATGGTCCGCCCGTGGGCGGTGGGGGCGGAGGGCCAGGCTACGTAATCGTCTGCCCTAACCTCTCGGATCCATATACCCTTCCGAGCGGCTATGGAATCGTCGGCGGCAACTGTGAACCACTCGCGGCAATCGGCGGCGCAGGTGGCTCAGGAAATCCTGGAGGCACAAGCACCAGTACTTCGCCCGGCATTCCAAATACCGGTGCCGGGGGCAACGCACAGACTACTGCTCTCGTGCTCGCAATCTCCGGAGTAATCTCGACCTTTGCGGGAACTGCGGTGCTTCGCAGACGCCTCGCGTAGCATCACTTTCAGCAAAAGCAAAACCCCGACCTGACGGTCGGGGTTTTCGTTGTGAGAACTGGCGACAGTGCCCGTGAAGACACCCTTGAGACGCAAATCATTCGGTCGCGCCGGGACGGAGAGATAGAGAAAGATGAAAAGACTGATCACGACACCGCCCAAGAGAAAGAGTGCTTGCAACGGCGTGGAGTAGCGACCGATAGCCGCGATACAAAGAATCGCGATAATGACGAAGCCAAGCAGTGTCGATGTGTACAAAACGGTCATTCGACGCTCCATTCTTGCCGGACATGATTTCCGGAAGAAATTGTATCACTTAAAACTAATTTGTCAATTTGCGTACGGATGCTCTCGTAAAAGCAATGCTGCATGTAAAAGATTTTTTGCGGTGTTTTTTGCCATATGAGCGACCGCACCGTTCTTGAGGCGACGTTCTCTGTCGGTCGCAGGATCGAGACCAACTTCCCCCACCCAATAGGTACAGCACTGCGGCGGCAAAGTGAAATTTAGAAACGAAAGTACCTCCATAAGCCCGGCCATCACCGCTTGCGCCCCATCTTCGCTTCCGGTGATAACGATGCCCGCGACCTTGTTCAACAAAACCGATCTGCCGCCATGGATGGCTTCTTCGTCGAAGGCATCCATCCGCTCGATCACCCGTTGCATAAGACTGGAACGACCTCCCCACCAAATCGGCGTCGCGAAGATCACGATGTCCGCGGCGATTATTTTCTGTACGATATCCGGCCATTCGTCGTCCTCGCTCTCTTTGAAACCAAGGCCTACTGGGATTCGTTTATCGGAAAGACGAATGACCTCGGATGAAATCGGTGAGATCGCCTGCATCTCGTTGAGCACGAGCTGCGCGACTTCCTGTGTATTCGAGGGGGTCTCGTCCTGCTTGAGGGACGCGTTTAAAACAAGAACATTCAGTGGTTGTGTCATGGATATAAGTATACACATTCTTACCGCATCGATTTAAAATTTCCTGCTGTCGTAGGCCCAGTGGAGGAGCGCCTGACGTTGTTTGGGGCGACAAGAAAAATCTCCTTTGCGGCAATGCATTTTTAGTTGCGCGATATGGCGGCGAATAGCTATCCAACGCTTGATTTGCCGCTCATCGTCCGAACATCGTCGGCCCAGGTAATACCGGCAGTACCATTGGAACCAACCCCGTGGATCGTCTTTGTAAATCCACCCCTTCTTTCGCCAAAGAGAAAGCGGCTGGCTCGCGTTGACGCCGAAGAAATTGCGCCGGGGATCGTGTACGTAAGTTCCCTTCTCTTGAAATCTTGCTTTCGCGAACCAATCTTTTGGAAATTCTTTCACGCAATCACGCATATACACGCCACCAAAAACGCCGAGTGCGAGCATTTGCTTGGGCGTGAGTTCCGGCTTGAATCGCGGATCGAAATGCTTGCCTGCTGGCTCGCTGAGTTCGTAGCGGTAGCCTTTTTGCATGGCGTCGCGGACCTGTATCGATTTGCGCCTCATGTCGCAAGCGACCAAAACGTATAGGTAAGGTAGGCGGCATAGCTCACCCACGCGAGGTACGGTAGCAAAAGGAGCGCAGCGGAGTTCGAAATCCTTGCAAAGGCTGCTATCGTCGCGATGATCGCAAACCAGAGGAAAACTATTTCGATACAAGCGCCGCCAAGATTGTGATACCCAAAAAAGATGACCGACCAAAGAACATTCAATACGAGTTGCAGCAAGAAAATGCCGAGCCCGATGCGGACATCTTTTCGATCGCCACCACTACACCACACGAGAAAGGCCGCTATGCCCATCAGCAAAAAGAGTGTCGTCCACACTGGACCAAACACCCAATTGGGCGGGGCGAGTTGGGGCCTCGCGAGCGTGGCGTACCAGCCAGCGATGGAGGGAATAGTAAATAGCGAGCCCAGTGTCCCTGCCCCTTCGCTGAGCGCAATAAAACCTATAAGCACGAGCCATTGCTTACCGCGCATTGCTATAAGTTTACACCACGAATCAGCTCTGACTGAGCGGCTCGTGCGATTGCCTGCGAGCGGATTGCTTTAAAAAAGAAACGCGAGGAGAACAATGACGCCGGTTAGGAGCGCGAACGAAACGAGCGTCTTTGAAAAGAATTCCACCGCTTCGCGCTTTTGCCCTTCAGCGTACATAAGCGCGGGCTGGAGAAAGAAGAGGTAGCCCATAAAAGCGGCCGAAAAGACGAGCAGGGAGAGCATCGCCATCGGCACGAGAATACCATTCGATTTTGCGCCGACAAACGTGGGACCGTAGCTGATGAGAAGCACGACAAGAGCCACATACAACCCGGCGACAAGCGCGTTGAGGTAAGGATTTTTAGTCACCTGTTTAGTATATCAGCACCGTGCATCGTCGGTCGAGGTCACTGAATTGTACAATTGATGCCCGGTGATGCTAGGATGCCGCCTGGAAGAAACCCTAGCGAAGGAGCTTTTGCCATGGAAAAGTGAACAGTGTCGTCTGGAGAAACAGGCGACGCAGAAATAGCCAGGACGTATTACAGCCGTGCCTGGTGGACCGGGCTGCTACCGGCGTTGATGATGGCCTCGGTGCTGTGCTCTGCCATCGGACGCTCCGGCGGTACGGCAAGCGAATATTTTGCGCAGCATTGGTTGACTGTCCCTCTCATGCTCGTCAGCATCGCCGGCCTCTTGGCCTTCGCGACCGCAGACGTACTTCGTGGTTTGCGTCGGAGAGCCAAAATCGACCGCTAATCTTCCGCACATTAAAATAGCCACCGCTCGTCGGTGGCTATTCTTTTACAGCACTCATTCGGATCGAGGCTATCGCTTCACGAATTGCCGGACTTGGATTCGAACCAAGATACTCGCCTCCAAAGGGCGATGTCCTACCATTAGACGATCCGGCAGCATCCAAACGAAGCCATAGTAGCAAATGACACGCAAATGAGGAAACCATAGTCCCGTTCATGACACGATGGTACCTGGTTCCACAGAGCCGCATCTGGGGTATATACTCCGCCTATGGATATCGAACGAGAAGCAAAAGAGTTATTGCTCAAGAACCGCCGTACGACCGACGGCCACCAATACACGCTCCCTTCTGCGCAGCACTACCCGTACCAGTGGCTGTGGGATTCTTGTTTTCACGCGATTATTCTCGCGCAATACGAGCCTGAGGCCGCGCGCCTTGAGATCCAATCGCTTCTGTCACGCCAACTCGACGACGGCATGGTCCCCCACATCATTTATTGGGTTCCGGGCTCTTTGCATAATTTTAAGTGGGGCGTCGAAGGCACCAGCTCGCTCACCCAACCGCCGATGATCGCCTATGCGGCATGGGAAATTCACCGGCGCGCACCGGATGAAACATTCCTGCCCTCGATCTACCAACAACTACTCTCCTACTATCGCTTTCTCATTGAAAAACGCGATCCGCAGGATGAACACCTTGCCGGCATCATCAACCCCGACGAAAGTGGCGAGGATAATTCGCCTCGCTTCGATACGATCTTTTCGGCTCCACCAGACATTTCATACGAAGCACACCAAATGTTGCGTGAAAAACTTGTTGACGAAAACACCGCATGTAATTTCGACGTCGGCTACTTGAGTCGGGAGGGCACATTCTGGGTCAAAGATGTCCTCTTCAATACAGTGCTGGTAGAAAACTTGCGCGCGCTCAGCCACATCGCTTCCTTTCTCAAACACGAAGAGGGCGAACATTTCGCCAATCAAAACGCGGAACTCATCGCAAGCGGTATGCGAGAAAAACTTTTCGACGGTCGCGTCTTCCGCTCTGTCTACGGCCTCGACCACAAACCGCTTCTTGCGGATACGTGGGTCAAGTTTGCGCCGCTGTTTGCAGGATTGTATTCAACAGAAGAAGCGCAGCGTCTCATCAAAGAATATCTCCTCGATGAAGGAAGTTTCTGGGCCCCGTACGGTATGCGCACAACTTCCAAACACGAGGCCGCGTATCGGGCCGGAGGTTTTGGCGACAAATTCTCCTGGCGAGGACCAGTTTGGATGTCACCGCACTGGTTTGTATATCACGGCTTGCAACGATATGGGTATATGGAAGAAGCCGCGCAGCTCCGACAAAAAAGCATTGCGCTGATAGAGCGTTCCGGTTTTCGAGAATGCTTCAATCCCGAAACAGGCGAAGGAGAAGGCGCCCACGGTTTTACCTGGGGCGCGCTGATCTTGGATATGAATCCTTAGGCTGTGCCGTTGCCGGAGCGGATAGGTTTTCTGTTTTGTCTGGCGAGGACTGGCGCCCATCGACCCTCCAACCAAGACCACCCAAAATCCCTGCGCTCCGCAGACGACAAAACAGAAAACCCATCCGCTGCGGCTTATTCCCCCTTACAAATATCAATAACCGCAAGTTCAAGCGGCAAATGAACGACGGCGGCATAGGCCATCGTCGAGTACGCATCAAGGAGCATGCGAAGCGTCTCCGAATTCACACCTCGTTCTTTGGAGATCTCCTTGGCGAGTTCAACATCTTCAGCCGACAATTCTTTTGAAAATTCTTCCGCCAACTCCGGAGCATACCGAATGAGCAGCACGACCCGCATTCGATGGATCAAAAGCTTCGCGAGTGTTCGCGCGTCGAGATTTTGCGAGACAGCTTCGTGGATAGCGCGCAGTGCGAGCGTCGCATCTTTTTTGGCGATGCCGGAGAGAAGGTTTCGCACGAGAGCGCCGCGCGGCGCCCCAGAAACCTGTTCGATTTCGGCAAGGTCGATCTTTTTGTCGGAAGAAACGGCGAGTACTTTTTGCAAAATAGAAAGCGCGTCGCGAAACGACCCTTCTGCAAGCAGGGCCACCAGCTCCGCTGCGGAGCGCTCGATCGCGTATCCCTCTTTCTTCGCGACATCTTGCACCGCCTGTGCGAGCACGTCGCGCGTCGGCTGTTTAAAGGTGTAGATCTCGCAGCGCGACTGGATGGTGTCGGGCACCTTATCCCGTTCGGTCGTCGCGAGCACGAAGATCGCATGCGCCGGCGGTTCTTCAAGCGTCTTCAAAAGCGCATTCCATGCCTGACGCGAGAGCATGTGCGCCTCGTCGATAATATAAAACTTGTACTTCGAGTCGAACGGAGAGGTTTGCACGCCTTCGCGCAGCTCGCGGATGTTGTCGACGCCGGTATTCGATGCCGCGTCGATTTCGTAGAGATCTTTGTCGGAAACGCCGAGCTCCTTGGCGAGGATACGAGCAACGGAGGTCTTCCCGGTCCCTCGCGTTCCGGCAAAAAGATAGGCATGCGCGATCTTATTATTCTTGATCGCCTTTTCGAGTGTCTCTGTCACCTGCTCCTGGCCGCGCACTTCATCGAACGAATGCGGGCGGTATTCGCGATACAAAGTGGCATGGCGCTCTTTTGTCATGGAGAGCAGTATACCCAAAAAGAACGACGTATGGGAACTGCTTCTGCGCGGACTGTTTGTCGACGAAGACCAAATAAAAAGGCCGGCAGGGAGTTCCTGCCGGCCTACTTTGTGTTTTTCCTTGCGTCGCGAGGAATTTACTCGCGCTTGAGGAAGATCATTTGCGGCGTCATCGCGGGATGAATGACGATTTCCGCAGCTTCGTAGCCGCTCTCGCGCCGTGCAGCGATCGCTGCTGCGCGCTGTGGCGCCGCCTCAGGACCAAGCTTCAGCGAAACAAGGTCGATGTCGACGAACCTACCCAGCCCGACAAGACTGATGTGCACGGGCAACAGTTCAGCCAATTGATGAGACTGCCCGTTGGATCCGTTCCCGTTCGAATGCCGGATGGCAGGTGCGACATCTTCAGCGTGAGCCGGCATGCTGGCGGGCATCGGCTGTTCGTGCGAAGCCTTCGCGACCTGTTTCTCCAGCTTCGCAGCCGGCTTCTCAGGCTTCGGGCTTTTCTTCTCGCGCTTCGTGAGTCGCTCCTTGATTGCGGCGACCTGGTCGGCCGAGGAGAGATCGGCCAATCCGAACAAAAACGAGATCGGAAGATGCTGCGCGCCGAGCGCTTTCCAGGCAGATTGCGTCAAGTTATTGAGCTTGAGAATGTTGGTGGCCCAGGTTGCCCCGCTTGAACCGCCGTATCCGAACGCTTCGCCGATTGCGGTTCTGGTCTCGCCATTTTGGGAGAGGGTCATGGCCGCGGTGAGCACCTCGCTCACGTGCGGATATTCCTCGCCGCTCGATTTCGCTTCGGCATACCTCGACACGATCTTCTTGGCTTCTTGAAGCTCGTCGTTATCCATCGGTATAGACTCCTTCTCTGTGGTTGCCTCACTTTCTTGCGCGTCGGCATGGGCCGGCAGCGTCGTCTCATCCACCGCCGGAGCGGCGTGTAGCTTCGTGTTGAGCGTGGCAGCGGAAGTTGAGATTTCTCTGATCGTTGCACCTGCCGATTCTCGCGGCTGTTCCTCGAGCGTTACCGCGAATTCGACGCTCTGTTTTTCGCGCTCATGCTCGTGCGAAAGCGACAGCTCATCAGCGTCCTCTTCGAGACTTTCGTCGTCGAGTTCGAAAGACGCGTTTGGATCATCACTTTGTTTTGCGGCGAGCTTGAATTTTTCGTTACGTTCGCGCTCGTTGTAATCCAGCAAGATTTTTCCTGCCTTTATAAGCCGGTCGCGTTCTCGCTCGATATGCCCGAGTCTGAGTTTACGGAAGACAATCGGTAGCGCTTCGGCGGCCGAACGGACGCCGTAGTTCTTCTTTGCGAGCTCGCGATTCACGTACGTTTCGTCGTAGCCGTACGCAAACCAGTGCAGCACTTGTCGTTCGCCTCCGCTAAGTTCCTTGAGGCGAGCACACTCTTCGTTCGTCGAACTTGGCATTTTATTCACCTCCCTATCTTCAAGCCGTGTTCGCAGCCACGAAAGCCCTTGCTGAACGGGTTGCGACGTGGTTATCGGCCGATCGCCCTGATGCAGCTCACACAAACCGAGCACCGGATTAACGACCTTTTTCGGATCGCTTACGTGCAGCTCGAGACATTTGCGGCACAAACGAAGCGCCGAATTACAGTTTGATCCGCAGCATCCTTGCAGATTACGTTGGTACAAACGCGTAAAATCAGCGCACGCATCCTTTTCCGCACCGTTTTCACGGAACGGACATATATGAGGAAAGGAGGTACGCTGCTGACCTCCTTTGCGCTCTATTCGCACAATTTGGTCTTCGTACGGCATAACGAACCTCCTTCCGAGAGTTCCGCTCTTGTGATGTGAAAGAGCGAGCCGTCCATCACAGTAGCGTCATTTTGACACTTGTCCAATCCCATTCAACACTTTAAGCGCTTCCGTAGCCGAGTTCGTTTCCATCAGCTGAATACGAAGATCTTTTGCACCGTCCCAGCCGGAAATGTATGCCTTGAAATGCTTTTTCATTGTCGCGAAATTTGAGACCTCGCCGAGCAGCTCATCAAAGAGTTTAATGTGCTGTATCAACGACTCTATGCGCTCTTGCGGCGTCGGCGGATCTTTGCGGTCGGCAAAAAGCCATGGGTTACCGAAAATCGCTCTGCCAAGCATCACTCCGTCGCAATTTGTCGCGGCGACTTTCGCACGAGCGTCGTTGAGATCCGTAACGTCTCCGTTGCCGATGAGTCGTGTTTGCGGCGAATACTCATCGCGTAAGGCAACGGCCCTCGCGATGCGCTCCCAACGCGCTGGCACATCGGAGAGTTCCTTTCTCGTACGCGCGTGAAGAGCGAGCGCGGCAGGATGTTCGCTCAAAAGTTCGGGAATCCAGGTTTCTAATTCATCAATGTTGTATCCCAAGCGGGTTTTGACCGAAACCGGACCGTCGAACCCAGATTTTGCCGCACGAATAATCTCACGCGCGAGCTGCGGCGTTTGGATCATTGCCGCGCCACAACCCCCCTTTTCTATCGCACGATCGGGGCAGCCCATATTGATATCGAGCCCGTCGAAGCCGAGCTCTTCCACGATTTTTGCCGCCGCTTCCATGTGCGCCGGCACCGCTGTAAATAATTGGGCAACGATAGGGCGCTCGATTTCGCTAAACAGCAGCTTGCTGCGCAACTGCTTTTGCCCGTGTTCATTCGCGAGCAAGAGTCCGTCCGCCGAGGTGAATTCCGTATAGAAAACGTGCGGTTTGCCATGGCGCGCGATATGGCGTCGGAATGCGGCGTCGGTCACATCCTCGAGTGGCGCGAGGACGAAAAAGGGCTTGGGAAGTTCGCTCCAAAAGTTTTGCACCACGAAAACATACCACGCTTTGACACAAAGGTTGCTGTGGAGAGATACTTGTAAGAGGTAGGGGTTTGTAGCGCGTCCTCTTCTGGCTCTTGTGTTCTCTCGCTATTCTCATTTCGTTTTCATGCAAAACACTGAGGTACAGAGATGTCGAAGGGAGATAAAATTCCAGATACCGAGAAGAATTGCGGCTTCTTAACCGCTCCGACAAAACAGGAAGAGCAGGAATGGAGCGAGGAGCGGTGGCGGGGTCGTTTTCCGGACACGAGCGAACCGGCATTCGAAAAATGGCTTACGGAGCGTCGCAATCGCATGGACCTTTTCTGAACAAAACTTCCCTATGCAAAGGGTCGCTCGCGCGACCCTTTATTTTTGCTTGGTACTGGAAGCCACTCCTTGCGCCTGCCCTTTTAATTTGTAGTAGACCTTGTTTCCGAAACGTAAATCCACGTACTGCAGATTCTGCTGCTGGCCGGCAAGAGCGTTCGAGGTGAGCACGAGCTGGAGATTATTGACGAGCGCGCCCGGATCCTCGCCGAAGGACGCATATACGGAGAATCCTTGCGAAAGCGGGACGATAAAATCCTGATCGTTCTGGACGCTCGCCCCAAGCGGCGTAAAACCAGACTGTCCGAGCAACTGCAAGAACGCGACGAGTCCTTGCGTGTGACCGGGCACGAAGGTTTGCCCGATCGGCGCAGAGGAGGTGGAAACGCCGCCAGTAAATACATATTCCCCGGAACTGGTCGCATTTGGCGGGACCTGCGAAAAGATAAAGCCACCCTGATCCATCGCGTAGCAAGCGGGAATCGAGTCGGAAGAGCACCAGATTGCAAACGCCTGTCGCTCCACGATTGTGATCGTAATCGAGTTTGAAAACGCATCACCGGTGATGGTCGCAGACGCGACGCGTGGAAACTCGCGCGGGATATCCTGCTCGATTACCGCTTTTGGATACAAAAGAACGTTTGCTCTCGAGAAGAAGTGGTGGGAACCGTCGTAGATGATAGTTTGCGCAAAATCAACGATCGATTTGGCGGATGTCGCCTGTGCTCCAGTTACTTGAATCGATTCGACGGAATAGCGCGGCAGGTACGAGACATAACTGAGGCACAGTGCGCCCGCAACGAGCAGTGCGGCGACATACGAGGCAATTACCATTTTCAACCGTCTGCGGCGGATGCGCACGGGAGAAACCCGCTTCTGTGGTCGAAGCACTAGCGGCGCCTGGGCCGGCACACGGGCACCAGGCCTCTTCTTGCGAAGATCAACTACGTTTCGAGATGACATCGGTGCCCATATAACCCCGAAGCGCTTCGGGGACCTGAATCGAGCCATCCTGCAGCTGGTAGTTCTCTACGACTTGGCAGAGAATTCTCGGCAGCGCGAGCGCGGTGTTGTTGAGCGAGTGCGCGTAGCGCACGGTGCCGTCCTCATCGCGATAGCGAATATTGAGGCGTCGCGTTTGAAAGTCGTGGAAATAGGAGGACGAGTGCGTTTCGCGGTAGGTATTTTCGCTCGGCATCCAGGTTTCGATGTCGTACTTTTTCACCTGTCCCAGGCCGATATCGCCGCCGCAATTTACAACAACATGGTACGGCAGCTTTAATTCTTGCAAAAGAAGTTCGGAATTCGCCGTAAGTTCTTCATGCCACTTCACGGATTCGGCGTGGTTGGCTTCGCACAAAACGACCTGCTCGTATTTCATAAATTCGTGGACGCGTACCAACCCCTTCGTGTCCTTGCCGTGAGAACCAGCTTCGCGGCGAAAACACGCAGAATACGAAAAGAATTTAAGCGGGAGATCTTTTTTCTCGAGCATCTCGTCCATGTAATACCCCATTGTCGCCACCTCCGCGGTACCCGCGAGATAGTCGCTGTCCTGGGTTTTGTAGAGATCTTCTTCGGATTGCGGCAAATACCCCGTACCAACGAACGGCTCGCGTCGCACCAAGCTCGGCACAATCATCGGCGTAAAGTCCTTTTGCGCAAAGCGGTTTTGTACGAATTGCTCGAGCGCCCACGCCAGTTTGGCGCCTGCACCTTTGAGGAAGTAGCCTCGAAAGCCGGCAACTTTCGCGCCGCGTTCGAAATCCGCCATGTCGTTGAACAGCATCAGTTCGACGTGATTCTTGGGTTCAAACGTGAATACTGGTTTTTCTCCCCATGTTCGAACCTGTACATTGTCCGCGTCAGATTCCCCTTCCGGCACGGAAATATCCGGCACGTTCGGCACCTGTACCATCAAGGCGCGCCATTCCTGCATGACCTGTTGCATCTTTTCTTCCTGCGCAGTAAGCGTCTCCTTCAAGGTTTTCATCTCGAGAAGCAGCGTGTCTCGACGCGCTTGATCCGCCGACGGTATCTCTTTGCTTACCTGGTTTTGTTTCGAGCGACCCTCGTCGAGCGAAAGCTGCAACGCGCGACGTTCGTCATCGAGTTCCAAAAGGCGGTCGATGTCGACCTGTATTCGCTTCTTCTTGGCGCCCGCGATAACGATATCCTTGTTCTCGCGGATGAACTTGATATCAAGCATATGTAGTAGAATACCATTATGGAACGGGGTCTCAAACTCCTTGCACGGGAGGATTTTCCTCCATTGCTGCGCGAAATCCCCAGCGTGCCCAAACAGCTGTATTTGCGAGGCGAACTTCCAAGCTTCGAGCGCAAATGGCTTGCTGTCGTCGGTTCGCGAGCGATGACCCCATACGGCAAGCGCGTCTGCGAACACCTGATTGCAGGCCTAAGCGGCTACCCTGTGGTCATAGTCTCCGGCCTCGCGCACGGCGTGGACGCGCAGGCGCATCGCTGCGCGCTCGACGCTGGGCTTCCTACCATCGCCGTTCCCGGCTCGGGACTGGACTGGAATGCCCTGTACCCGAAAGCAAATCTTCGTCTTGCGAAAGAAATCATTGAAAAGGGCGGCGCATTGCTCTCCGAAGAGTCGCCAGAAACCACAGGCGTGGATTGGGTATTTCCGCGTCGCAACAGAATTATGGCCGGTATGTGCGAGGCGACGTTGGTTGTCGAAGCAAAAGAAAAATCTGGATCGCTGATTACCGCGAAATTTGCGACCGACTTCAACCGCGAACTGCTCGTCGTTCCCGGTTCTATATTTTCGGAAGAGTCGAAAGGCTCGCATCAATTTTTGCGACTCGGTGCGGCGCCCGCGACCTGTGCCAACGACATTCTCCAAGCGCTTGGTATTACGCCCGAAACGAAAAACGCGACGCAGCGTGCCGATCTTTCCGCTGAAGAACGTCGAGTTATCGAGCTTATCGCCTCGCCACTTTCGCGCGACGAGCTTATCCGAACGCTTGCGCTGTCCACTCAAGAGGCCAACATTCTACTCTCGACGATGGAGCTCAAAGGCGTTATCGTCGAAGAACTCGGCGTGATCCGTTCAAAATGAAAATCTACTCGTGGAACGTATTGTTTCGAAACAAAGAGCTCGACCGAGCTTTCGCATGTATCCAAACCCTCGAGTTCGATGTGCTCTGTCTGCAAGAAGTCCCGGACGTATTACTCGAACGGCTCAAGACCCTGCCACTGCACCTGAGATTCGAGGTCGATAACAGCCGACTTGAGGCGGGAAAACGATTCTCAATCTATTGCGTCGTGCTCTCAAAGCACCCGATTCTTGCAAGCGAGCGCATCGACTTCCCCAAGGTTGAGCGGCCGCTGCGTACGCGATGTTTTCAAGCGACACTTTGGCAGCTTCACGAACTTGGCGAACGAGGCAGTTTGTTTGTCGACATCGAAACTCAAAATGGCCGAATGCGTGTTTTTTGTCTGCACCTGACACTCTCGTACCCATCGCAGATCATGCATGAGTTCGAGATCGCAATGCGCGCACGCGACGTTTCCATTCCGACGATCGTTTGCGGAGACTTCAATATATTAGAATCGCCACACATAACTCCCCTCAATTGGCTGCTCGGCGGACGTCTGCGCGACAGCTTCGCCTTCCGCAGCACTCGTCGGCACTTCGAAGAAACATTTGCGTTGCTTCGCCTCCAAAACCCGCTTCGTGGAAGCCCTACACAAACGATTTCTCGATCGCAACTCGATCACATTCTGGTTCCCGTCACGTTTCAGATCGTCCGTGCGAACGTACTTTCGGATCGGATAGGATCGGATCACCATCCGGTATTCCTCGAAGCAGCGCCAGGCGTTCATTGATTATTCACCGTAGTGTGGCATATTGCCGCCAGTACTTGTTATTGTTGCGGTGTTGCGTCGCGTAAGAACCATTCCATGCAAGGAACGCGACATGCCGAGATCGAAAAGATGGGATAAACGCTGGGACTCGCTTACGCGAGAAAAGCAAGACCTCTACGTTACGCTGCTCTGGCAAGACGGCTATACAGAACAAGCTATCGCGGATTTTCTCCGCGCTACGAAAGGCACGATCGTGCGCCGAAGAAATACGGGCTTGAATCTCTCTTCGGAAGGCCGGGGTGCAGTCAAGCGTACTGTTGTCTACGAAAGGTTCGTGGATCTTCTGGATCTCCATAAGATTCGCGAGACCGAAGAGAAGAGCAATGGGAAAGTCACCGCGATTGCGCCGATTGACCAGCCCAGGGAACGCGAAGACGAAGGAGAACAAACGACGTCGCAGGCAGCCTACGACGAGCAGCGCACCGCTTCGCGAACGAAACCCAAATATCAGCTGACCGCCAATTGGCAGCTGCAGTGCAAGCACCGCGATGAGCGAGGACACCAATGTTCGTTCATCAAGGAGCCCGGTTCGGACTACTGCAAAAAGCACCAATAATGATCACGAGATCTATGCCCGGCCGCGTAGCCGGGCATATCTTTTTACGAGAAAAACTTGACACATGCTACTGTAGTGAAGTATCAATGCCACCCGTATGAAGCTTGTAATAGTAGAATCACCTTCAAAAGCGAAAACCATCGAGAAGTATCTCGGCGGCGATTTTACGGTGCGAGCTTCCGTCGGTCACGTTCGAGACCTCCCGAAATCAAATAAAGACGCCGTCGACATTGAAGGCGGTTTCGTGCCTCGCTACCAGATTGTTGCCGAGAAACGAAAGGTTATCGATGAGCTCGAAAGCGAAGCAAAGAAGGCCAAGGAGGTCATTCTTGCAACGGACCCCGACCGCGAAGGCGAAGCGATCGCCTGGCACCTTGCACAAACCATGGGACTGAAAAAGCCCAAACGCATCGTCTTCCACGAAATCACCCAAAACGCGGTCCAGGAGGCACTCAAGCACCCTCGCGCTATCGACGAGGAATTGGTACGAGCCCAGGAAGCTCGCCGGGTCCTCGATCGCCTCTTCGGCTACGATCTCTCCGGATTGGTTTGGAAAAAGGTTCGCTACGGCCTTTCGGCCGGACGCGTACAATCGCCCGCGCTTCGCATCATCATGGAGCGCGAGCGAGAGATTCGCGCGTTCGTCCCGGAGAAATTCTGGGTCGTAAGCGCCGATTTGAAAACAAAAAAAGGCGAGACCTTTACCGTGACCTGCGTCGAGGAGCCGCGTGACGAAAAAGAAGCGCAGCGCATCTACGAGGCGGCGCAAAGTAAGGAATGGAAAACTGTCTCAGTCGACGAAACCGAAGCGACGCGCGCTCCGCGCGCTCCGTTTACAACCTCGACGCTCCAGCAGACCGCTTCGACGCGCCTTGGGCTTTCGCCTTCGCGCACCATGCAAATCGCGCAAAAACTCTACGAAGCCGGTCACATCACCTACATGCGTACCGACTCGACCAACCTAGCAAAGGAGGCGCAGCAAAACCTGCTCGAGGTCGCCAAAGATGAGTTCGGAGAAACGTATGCCGAGGCTCGCGTCTACAAGACAAAAAGCAAGAGCGCGCAGGAGGCGCACGAGGCTATCCGTCCGACAGATGCGAAGAAGCGCTCTTTAGGCGCAAATGAGGAACAAAAGAAACTCTATGCACTCATCCGAGCGCGAGCGCTTTCGAGCCAGATGACCGATGCTAAAATTCTTCGCACCAAACTCACCGCGACTGTCGAAAAGGCATCGATGCCCGATTTCACCGCCAACGGTTCTCGCGTCGTTTTCGACGGTTGGCTCGCAGCCGATCCGGACGCGCGCGGCGAAGACGTGCAGCTGCCGAAGGTTGCTGCGGGCGATCCGCTCACCCTCGTCGAGGCACACAGCGAAGGCAAAGAAACGCAGCCGCCGGGCCGCTACTCCGAAGCAGGTCTTGTCAAAGAACTCGAAAAGCGCGGTATCGGCCGACCGAGTACGTATGCCTCCATTATCCGCACGCTCGAGACGCGCGGGTACGTTGAAAAGCAGGGCCGCACGCTCATTCCGACAGCAACAGGCGACGTTGTTTCAACCTTCATTGAAAACAATTTCGGCGAGTACATCTCCGACACCTTCACCGCTGAAATGGAAGACGAGCTCGACGAGATCGCCGAAGGCAAGCGAAAGTATGAAAAGACTCTCAAGGATTTTTACACGCCCTTCACGAAAGCGGTGAAATCGAAAGCGAAAATCCCGAAAATCACTTCCATGGGCGACGCGCCAAAGGAATTCCCCTGCCCCATTTGCGGCGGACCGATGGAATACAAGCTCTCGAAGAACGGCCGCTTCATGTCGTGCAAACGCTTTCCAGAATGTCTCGGCGCACGTAAGGAAGACGGCAGCGAAATCGCGCCGCCGAAAGAATTGAATGAGCCGTGCCCTGAGTGCGGCGGTAAGCTCATCGAACGCGAAGGCCGTTTCGGTCGCTTCATTGCTTGCTCAAATTATCCCAAATGCAAATTCGTGAAAAAAGATCCCGAAGAAGAAGCGAAAGGAAAGACAGGTGTCCAGTGCCCGGTTTGTCACAAAGGCGAGATGGTCGAACGACGTGGTCGCTTCGGCGTTTTCTTTGCCTGCTCGAACTACCCCGATTGTAAAAATACGATCAAGGCTCGCCCAACCGGAAAAATCTGCGAACTGTGCGGTTCGCTGATGATGGAAGGTACCAAAACAATTCCCGAGCGCTGCAGCAACAAAGCGTGTCCCAACCACAATCCTCATAAACTTGCTAAAAAGTAAAAGACGCGGCGATGGCCGCGTCTTTCGGTAGTTGCCTCCTAGCCCTCGAGGCACAGTATGGCGGCGAGGTTCGTTTCCCGTTTCTCGGGTTCGGTGTCGCTGCGCCTGCTTGGACCGAACTCGCGTTCGGGCCAGGTATCGAGCGCCCAATTGAGACGCTCAGTTTCCGGCACGCCGCGCAGTTTCGCTTCTTCCACGAGTTCTTGGATTAACGGCATCTTCGTCTCCTCTTAGTAGGTTGTGATGGGCACCATTCACACTGGTGGCTTCATTTGACCAAACCGGAGCACAGAGTACTATCATTTTATGACCGGTGTCAAAGCCCGCCCCCTCAAAGAGATCCTCGATGCGATGACATCGAAGGAACCGGCCGACATCGAGCTCGTATCACAGGCGTACGAATTCTCGCAAACAGCGCACGGCGAACAGAAGCGGTATTCCGGCGACCCTTACTTTGTGCATCCGGCGGAGGTCGGTTTTCTCCTCGCCGAAGCCGGGCTCGATCCGCAAACGATCGTTGCAGGACTCCTGCACGACACGATTGAGGACGCGGGCGTCCAGCCGGCGACGATCGAAGAGCGTTTTGGCAAAGATGTCCTTACCCTGGTTGAAGGTGTAACCAAACTCGGAACCTTGCGGTATCGCGGTCTCGAACGACACACGGAATCACTCCGGAAGCTTTTTGCAGCGACCGCCAAAGATATTCGCGTACTCATCATCAAGCTGATGGATCGCTTGCACAACGCCCGCACGCTCGAGTATGTGCCGCGCCCGGAGAAACGCCTGCGTATCGCACAAGAAACGCTTGAGATTTACGCGCCAATCGCCGACCGCCTTGGTATGAGCGTAACGAAGCAAGAACTGGAAGACGCAGCGTTCCCCTATGCGTTCCACAAGGAGTACGAAAAAGTCCGCGAGATTTTCAAGGAGCGAAAACCGGAAAACGAAAAGCGGCTCGAAAAAGTCGAGCACGATCTAAAACGCGAACTCGCAGGCGCGGGACTCCGCGAATTCCGCACCGAGGCCCGCATCAAAGGACTCTATAGCCTGTATCGAAAATTGGAGCGAAAAGATTGGGATATTTCGAAAATTTACGACATGCGTGCGTTGCGCGTGATCTTTCCTTCCGTAGCGGATTGCTATTCCGCGCTCGGGGTCATCCACGCGCACTGGCGTCCGGTACCGGGAAAGATCAAAGATTACATTGCATTCCCCAAACCCAACGGGTATCAATCGATCCACACCACCGTCTACACCGGCGACGGTGGAGCGCTCGAAATCCAGCTGCGCACGGAGGCCCAACACCGCGAGGCGCTTTTTGGTATCGCCTCTCACCTCACCTACAAAGAGCGGCAAGAAAACGCTTCGACGGGTCGTGGGCGACGTAGCGGCCTCGATTGGGTTCGACAGTTTTTCCCGGGCCGACACCGCGACGAAGACGTCATCTCTCCGAGCGAAAAAGGCCTCGTACCACAGTGGGTCAAAGAGCTCGCACATGCACATCACGGGGCGCAAGAATCCGAAGAATATCTCGATACGCTAAAAAGCGATTTCTTTAGCCACCGCGTGTTCGTCTTTACCCCGAAGGGCGACGTCATCGATCTTCCCTTGGAAGCGACACCAATCGATTTTGCGTACGCGGTTCACTCGGACCTGGGTAATCACATGACCGGCGCGCGAGTCAACGGAAAAATGGTTTCGCTCGAAACCTCACTGCGCAACGGTGATGTTGTTGAAGTTATCACCAAACCGTCAGCAAAGCCTTCGCGCAAATGGCACGACATCGCGAAAACAAGCATGGCGAAGAAGCACATCCGGGCCGCGCTTGCTCACGAAGCAAAAAAATAACTGAGAGCGAACGAAAGGAAATACCTTTCCTGGAGCGTATCCTTCATTCACTGCTACTCTCGCTGACCCGATAAACGGTTCTGACTACTCACTTACGGTTGGCGATGCTCCGAGAAAGGCATTTCCCTTCGTTCGCCTAGCACCCTCTACACGGAGAAATTCGAAATCGAATACAAATCGTCCGAACTATCTTCTGGCTTCGGAACGACTGCTTCTTCCGTAGCTTGAACAGACTGCTCATCAACGACGGCACCCGGCTGTTGCGAGAGCTGCGGCATTTCCTGGATTTTCGCGATCATATCTCGGATATGCGCGAGATCTTCAACGGAATAAAAATCGATCATGACTTTGCCGCCATTGTCTTTCTTTTCAATACGGACGTTGGTGCCCAGCTTTTCCTGCAATTCGCGCTCAAGCGAAAGCAGCTCAGGAGTAAGGTCTGTTTTGCGCGTTCGCTCGGTCGCGATCCTACGCGCCATCTGCTCTGAGTCGCGTACGGTAAGTCGTCGTGTCAGTATCTCTTTGAAGAGCGTCGCTTGCTCAGCGACACGGTCCGTGAGCATAAGAAGCGGCCTTGTGTGACCTTCGCTGATTTCGCCGATTTGTAGCGCATCGAGCATTTCTTTGGGTAGCGCGAGGATGCGAAGTGTATTGGAAACGTACTCGCGGCTTTTGCCGACGCGGGCGCCGATCTCCCCGTGTTTTAATCCGAATTCATCGGCAAGGCGTTTGAACGCGTAGGCGCGATCGACGGGATTTAAATCTTCTCGCTGGAGGTTTTCGATGATCGCGAGCTCAAGCTTCATTCGATCGGAGTCTTCAGAGGTGCGGATCACGACCGGAACCTCACGCAAACCGGCGAGCTTCGAGGCGCGCAATCTTCTTTCTCCCGCAATCAGCTCATATTCTACATAAATACCTTCGCCAGGACGTTCGATTTCCTTGCGAGTGACCGTAAGCGGCTGCAAAACGCCGTAGCTGCGGATCGATTCCGCGAGGGATTGCAGCGCTATTTCGTCGAACACCTTACGCGGCTGGAATGGGTTGGGTTTGATGCGATCAACCTCTACCCAAAAAATAGAGTCTCCGATTGAGGCCATATTCCCAGTATATCACGCTCATTATTTCGGCAATTTTCGAGGCTGATTCATGAGAAGCGCGTCAGTGACTGATTACTTTTCACGTTCGTGCGGCGCTCGGAAGAACAGCACCGGGACCAGCACGAGTGTGAGGCAGATCGCGAAGGAAAGTCCGAACATGACCGAATACGCGAGCGGTCCCCAGGTCGCGTTCGAGGCCACGAGCGGCACCATACCGATAACGGTCGTGATGGTTGTGAGGGCAACTGGGCGCAATCGAGTCGCGGCGCTCTCCACGACGATATCGATGACGGGCTTATTCGGTTCTGCAAGGAGGTGTTTGATCATTGAATCCATAAGAATGATCGCGTGGTTGATGATGACGCCGCCGAGCGCAATGATGCCGAGCAACGAAGTGAACGACACTGGCTGCCCCGTCAGCGCGAGGCCGTCCAAAACGCCGATCAACGAGAGCGGCACGATCGAAAGCAGGTAGAGCGTATAGCGAATCGAATTGAACGCCACGATGAGGATCATAAACATGAGGATGAGCCCTGCGATGAGCGCGATGAACATTTGCTGGAACGACTGGTTGATGTCCTGTGTCTCGCCGCCATAAGAAACGGTAATGCCGGATGGCAGGTTGAGCTGCGGAAGTTCCTTTTGGAATTGTGCGACGACCGCTCCCGTCGTCGTTTTATCGTCCGGGTACGCCGAAACCGTTTCGATGCGCTTTTTATCTTTGTGCGCAATGGCCGCGTTGGAAACGCCGAGATTTTCGTCGAGCACCTCTCCCAAAAGCACCGGGCCGGAACTGCCTTGAATTGTCAGATTTTCGATACTGTCGAGCGTCGTTTGATTGGTATTCGACGGATCGGTGTAGTTGGAATTCAAATTGAGCTTCACGATAACGTCGACGTTCTGGTTGGGCTCTGTGATCGAGGTCGCCTTGGTGCCATTGACTGCCGCTCGGAGCGTCTGAGCGATCGCCTGTGTCGTGAGGCCAAACGCGGCCGCTTTTGCACGATTGATTGAAAGATCAAGCTCAGTGCCGTTATTCTGTGTTGTCGACGTGATGTTCGTGACATGCGGAATGGTCGAGAGAAGCTGCTGGCCTCGATCGGCAGCGGTGATGAGATCGTTCAAGTTGTCGCCTTCGAATTGAATCTGGATCGGCGCTCCCGAAGAAGGACCGTTATTGGCTTGCAGCACTTGCACCGTCGCGTCGGTTACCGGAGCGAGACGTCGTTCAAGATCGCTCGCGATTTGGGTGCTCGTTTTCGAGCGATGGTCGGGTAGGTTGACCGTGATGTTTGCTTGATTGCTACCCGAAGAGCCGCTACCCGTGAGCGATGAGCTCTCGCCGACCGTCGTCTCGAACGACGCAACGTCCGGGTCGCCGTAAAGAATCTCTTCGACCTCGCGCGTTGCAAGATCGGTTTCCTGCAACGTCGTCCCCTGCGGCTTTTGGATGTTGATGTAGACGTAATCTTGGTCGTCCTGCGGGAAGAACGTTGTTTGGATCAACCCGGTAAACGGAAGTGCGAGCGAGAGGATAAGCAGCACGATAAGTGTTCGCAAGAATATCTTTTGCGCACGAGTACTCTCCAGCAGGGCTCGTAGTTTCTCCTGGTACCACAGGGTCACGCGATCGGTGTAGTGTTCCTGGAGTTTTTCGAGGCGGTTCGGCTGTTTCTTAGTGAAAAGGACGGCGATCAAAGGCACGATGCCGAGCGCGACGAAGATTGACGCGATGAGCACGAAAATGAGCGTATAGGGAATGCCAGCGATGAATTTGCCAATAATACCCGAGATGAAAAAGAGTGGTGCGAATACCGCGACGGTCGCCATCGTTCCTGCAATCAACGGCCACGCGTAGTCGTTGAGCGCGGCGCGCGCCGCCTGCATTTTGTCGCCATAGATGCGCATTCTGGCGTGTATCGCCTCAGTAACGACGATGCCGGAGTCGACAAGGATGCCGACTGCAAGAATAAGCGCGAAGAGCGAAATAAAGTTGAGCGTATTACCTGTCGTGTACAAGCCGATGAACGCGATCAAGAACGAGAGCGGAATCGCGAGTGCAGCGACCAGCGATTCGCGCCAGCCGATTGTTAGCAGAAGCGCGATGATGACCAACAGGACGGTCTCCATGCCCGTCTTCGTCAGCTCGCCAAGTTGTTTTGAAACTTGTGCGCCCTGGTCTGTCGATGGCGAAACGAATACGGTAAGGCCGTTTAGCGTGGTTTCCTGCAACTTAGTGATCTCTGCCTTGACCGCATCGTCAGTGCTCTGGATTTGGGCGGTTGATTGCTTATGAATGGTGAGTGTGACCGCCTGCGCGCTCGGCTTGCCGTTGAGGGAAAGGCGCGAATAGGTACTGGCAGGAGCGAGGCCGTTGGAAATAGTCGCGATGTCGCGCAAATAGATGACGGCGCCGTTTTGCTGCCCGACGGCCACGTCCGCGATCTGTGCGGGATCGGTGATACCACCTTGAAAGTTAACGTCGTAATTCACGCTGTCCATCGAGATATTACCGGCCGGCAGCGCGGCATTGCTGGCAGAAATCGCGGAAATTACGCTCGTGAGACTCAATTTATAGAGCTGGAGCGCCTGTTTGTTGACGATCACGTCTACCTCGCGCGGTGGCACGCCTGCCACGTCGACAGCCGAAACGCCAGGGACGTTCTGGAGGTCGGTTTGCACGGATTGCGCGAGATCCGAGAGTTGGGTCGGCGGCAAATCGCCCGCGATTGAGACGACAAGAATTGGCTGATCGCTGATGTTGATCTTCGCGACCTGCGGCGTAGTCGCGTCGGCCGGCAAATTCGGTACGGCTTTCGAAACGGCATCACGAAGATCCTGAATCGACTGATTGATATCAGCGTTTGCGGTGAATTGTACGGTGATCTCTGAAACTCCCTGGCTTGAATTCGAAGTGATCGTGTCGATATTGGCGAGACCAGAAATCTGGTCTTCGAGCTTGTCGGTGACAAGCGTTTCCATATCCTCGGCCGAGGCGCCAGGAAGCGTTGCGGTTACGATGCCGTCCGGGATTTCGATGGAGGGCGTGTTCTCTTTGGGCATCTGCCACAGTGCATAGAAGCCCGCCACTACCAAGAATGTGACGAGAACGTAGCTGAACTGTTTGCGATCGAGGAAGAAATTCCAGAGCCAGAGCATATGGCTCTATTGGGAGTCCACGACGATAGTTTCGCCGTCGGAGAGTCCGCGCGCATCGGAAACAATATCCATATCCGGTGTAAGACCACTTGTCACCTGGACCTGATCGCCAAGAATGGAGCCAAACACGATCGGCTTCGCGACGAGCGTTGAAGAGCTTACGGTAAAGACGACCGGGCCCGTCGGCGTTATTTTTGCCGCGACGATTGGGATCGTAATCGCGCTCGAGCTTGCGGTTTGGTTTTGCTGCTGGGCTTGCTCCGCACGGGACAAATCGAGGGTAACCGTATCGCCATCCGTGAGCGTGTTTTGACCGCTGGTGATGCCGACTTTTACCTCAATCTCACCCGTTGTCGGATCGATCGCAGGCGCAATAGACGTGACCACGCCTTGCGCACCGCCCTCGATCGTCGCCTTGCCGCCTACCGCAAGCGTTTTCGCGTCGTCCGGCGTAACGAAAGTATCGATCTCAAGCGCGCCAGGATTCGAAACTTGCGCGACCTGCGCGAACGATGAAACGAAGTCCCCTCTCGT
Organism: Minisyncoccota bacterium; assembly: GCA_031291875.1. GTDB lineage: Bacteria > Patescibacteriota > Minisyncoccia > Phycocordibacterales > UBA2100 > UBA10103. Next base: position 69,602 of record JARLIE010000183.1, read on the forward strand.
GACCGGCAAACTTACGATCGTACCTGAGATCGGTGAGCGCACGATGGTTTTTTCCAAGTTCGCCTTGGCTGCATTCAAAGCACCGAGCGCTTCTTGCACCTGCGCTTGCGCTTGGGCGATGGAATTTTGAGTCCCCGCACCCGCGCTATTGGCAGCCGTTTGTGACGTAGTTTGCGCCGCGTCGTAAGAATTTTTCGCCGAGGCGATCGCGGCGAGCGCCGCAACGACCTCCGAGCGGCCCGCACCTACTGCGCTCTGATCTGCGGCGATCGTGGAAGCTGAGATGGTCTGTGACGGTATTGCTTCGTTCGCAGCCTGAACGCAATCGTTGAGGAAAGATGAGACGATTTTCGCGTCGGCGGTCATTGCGTCGAAACGAGCGTCGATCGACGTACTCGCGCTCGTTTGCGAGATCGCGTCCGAAAGCGTGCCCGTGAGTGAGAAGCGTTCATTCTGCAAATTCACGGCCAATTGGCTGTCGGGAATAGAAAAAAGAAGCGTCGGTTGTTGCGTCGTGCTTCGGGGATTGGAAAAAAGCTGGTCGGCCTTCGTATGCACGGCGTCATCGAGCGACGAATAAGCACTTTGAAGCGAGGCGATTGCCGACGATTCTTCGTTGACAGCGGCTGAAGCTGCTTGTGAGGAGTTGAGCGAGGAATTTGCGGCCGTTGCACCTTGCGCGTTTTGGAGTGAGGCCACTGCAGCATCGTACGCGCCTTGTGCCTGTTGCACGGCCGCCTGTTCGCTCGCGTTTGCGAATTCTGCGATAACTTCACCTGCGCCGACGCGATCGCCGATCGCTTTCGAAAGCGAGGTGATTTCGCCAGAGCTTTGCGCCAGAATCGTCGCCTGGTTGAGGGACGTCACCTTTCCAATGACTGGCAGCGGGCCCGCCTGGGACGAGAGTGTCGCGACAGATTCAAGTTTTACGTGTGGGATCTGGAGCGGCGCGCTGTCCGTGGCCGACGGTCGCAGCAAATAATGCACGCCAATGGCACCAGCGGCGATAATGATCACCGCTCCCCCGATCGAGTAGAGCCGTGGCAGTGCCAGGATATATACAGTAATTTTTTTGATGAAACGCATGCAGATTTCTCACTATCATACGCGATAAATCGCTTTTTTTCTACTCGGCACCTCAAAGACGCGCCTTTTGCATCGGTGTTTTGAGTGCCGGGAGAGGGAATCGAACCCTCACACCTTGCGATACACGATTTTGAGTCGTGCGCGTCTACCAATTCCGCCATCCCGGCTTTTGCCCGCAACCGTTTATAGGGCTCGTTCGAAATAATACGGGTTTTTGGCAAATATTCCACCGCATTTGAGATTAGATGATTTTTGTTGTATATTATTTTTTATGTTACCGCTGGTCTATACCTTCTACCGTTTCGGTCGAAGCACCTGGAAAACATTCCGTGATCCCGAGTTCGAGGTTCTCGCGACGCTCGCCGTCGTAGTTCTCGGCATTGGCACGTTTGCCTATCACAGCATCGAAGGCTGGGGCTATATCGATTCGCTCTACTTTAGCGTGACGACACTGACCACCGTCGGCTACGGAGACCTTGCGCCGCGCACTGAGCTCGGTCGCCTCTTCACTATCCCCTATATTCTCGTCGGTCTCGGTATCTTACTTGGCTTCGTCAACGCGGTTGCGATGCACACGATCGAAGACGGTAAGCGCGAGGGCGTTATCATTCCAAAGCGATTCACCTTGCGCCACAAAGCAACCGGTCAAACGGAAGAAGTAGAAGCGGTCGACGTTGTATCGTGAAAAGGCAAAAGATTCTCGTTATCGTCGGGCCAACCGCTTCCGGCAAAACAGCGCTCGGCATCGAGCTAGCTAAGAAATTCGCAGGAGAAATAATCTCTGCCGATTCCAGGCAGGTATATCGAGGACTCGATATCGGCACGGGAAAGGTCACGAAGCGCGAAATGCGCGGTGTCCCCCATTACCTGCTCGACATTGCCTCTCCCAAACGGACAGTCACGGCGCACGAATTCGCGACGAAAGCGAGGCGAGCGATTCGCACGATCGCAGCGAGTGGGTCGCTCCCCATCATTGTCGGCGGTACGGGCTTCTATATCGATACGCTACTGGGACGCATTTCATTACCGGACGTTCCGCCGAATCCCGCATTTCGCAAACGGCTGCAAAAGAAGACCGCGGCGCACCTGTATGCCCTGCTAAAAAAGAAAGATCCTCGACGTGCGAAATCCATGGATACTCCGAGCGAACGCAACAACAAAGTGCGGCTCATTCGAGCCCTCGAAATAGCGGTTGCGGGAAAGCCGAGAGCCGAGCTGCCCAAAGCAGAGTTCGATGTCTTATGGATCGGCATCTCGCCCAAAGAATCAGCACTCGAGGAGCGCATCATGCGACGCCTGAAGGCAAGGATGAAAATCGGCATGCTTGCGGAAGCTACCCGATTACACAAGCAAGGGCTTTCGTTCAAACGAATGGAAGAACTCGGACTTGAGTACCGCGCGCTCGCGCGCTTGCAGCAAAAGAAGATCGATCGCAAGCAATTCGATGAGGAGCTGTTCCGTGAGATCCGCCGTTACGCCAAGCGCCAAATCGTTTATTGGAAACGAAATACGGAAGTTCACTGGTACGACCCTCGCCAAAAAACGAAAATCGCGAGCAAGGTCGCAAGCTGGCTGAAAGTAAGCTAACATTTGCGACATGGTGAAAATCCTCCGCGGACCATTCGCGTTCGTCACGGCGACGATGTTTCTCAATTTCGCCTGGCTCAGCATCATCATTCCGGTCATTCCCTATATCGTGCAGCACTATACGACGAACATCGCCCTCTACGTGGGTCTTATTTCGTCAGTCGCTGCCTTTTGCCAATTTCTTGTCTCTCCCTTTCTGGGATACTTGAGTGACAAATTCGGCCGACGACCCGTCGTACTGCTGAGCTTGCTCGGCGGCGCGGTCGGTTACGTAATGTTTGGCCTTGGCGGAGCGCTTTGGGTACTCTTTCTCTCGCGGATTATCGACGGCCTTTCGAGCGGCGACACGCCAGCGATGTACGCCTATATCGCCGACGTCTTACCGCCCCATGAGCGCGGGCGCTACTATGGCATTTTAGGCGCTGCGGCGGGCTTAGGCTTCATGGCAGGGCCAGCAATCGGCGGGCTTGCCGCGCAAATCTCGCTCTCTGCGCCATTTTATGTTGCGGCCGCGCTCGCTGTCGCAAATGCGCTTTGGGGTTCGCTCGTCATGCCCGAGAGTCTAAAAGATGTTGACCGCGTTCACGGATGGAAATGGCAACACATCAATCCTTTTACGCAGTTCCGAAGCATTCTGACCTCGTTTACCCTCCGCGTTCTTTTCGCTGCCTCACTCATCTTTTTCATCGGTCTTGTGATGCAACAGAGCAACTTCTCCGTCTTCCTCAAAGAAATCATGCACTGGGGTCCAACCCAAATCGGTATCATGCTCACGGTCGTCGGACTCGTAGACTTTTTCGCTGAGGGCTATCTCAGTGGCAAATTACTCTCTGTTCTTGAAGACATGCTCGTCGTGGGCATCGGCGTCACCCTGACGGCAGTCGGCATGTTCCTCGTCGGAACAGTCGCGCTCACCGCTTCCGAGGTCGCACTCTATATCGGTATCATCATCTACACGCTCGGCGACGGACTTTTCGAACCCGCCATGACGGGACTTGTTTCGATGGCCGCCGGACCGCACGAACAAGGGCGCGTACAGGGAGGATTCCAAAGCATCCAATCAATTGCACGTGTTATTGCCCCGCTGTGCGCGGGCTATCTCTACGAAATGGCGGCATACCTACCCTACTTCAGCAGCATGGTTCTTATGGGCATCACCTTGGTGATTCTCACCTACTTCTCGAGCAAACTCGTTTTTGAGCGCGCTTAACGAATCAGTAGCGACGCGAAGATTCCTGCGAAACCGAGCCCGAGCCCGATCGTCGCGCCCGCCGTCGGAAACTGATGAAACACAAGGTAGGTAATGATCGGTTCCACGATCACGATCGAACCGACCGATATCGCCGTTACGATCCAGATATTTTTCAGCTGTTCGTAGCCAAGCATGTACCCACCGACGAGGCAGCCGCCGGCCGCCGCAATCAATATGAACATGGTCCAGAATGCGAAAGCCGCTCCCGCTTCCATGTTTTTCGAGGCGAGTAGTTCGGCGATAATCGAGAATGTTTCGCCGGCAAAAACAAGCACAATCGCGAGAGCGAGATACATGGCGGGCGCTGAGGGAATCGAACCCCCACTGGCGGTTTTGGAGACCGCTGTTCTACCACTAAACTAAGCGCCCAACGGGGGCAAGTATACCGTACCAAAAGCACCCTCGCGAGAGTGATCTCGCGGGACGTATTTTTGAATAAATGGGTCGAAATTCAATTTTACTGAGCCCCAGAAAAAAGCAGGAAAAGAGCAAAAAAGAGATTGGGCATTGGTTGATCTTTTACGTCGATATAGATTGACAGGTGGAACTATTTAGTGCCTATTTACATCCAGTCGCTCTCTAACATAGGGAACCAAACACATGGATGAGATTCAAGAGTCTCAAACGCTTTGCGTACCGGAGATGCTGTTCACCGAAACTTTGCGGGAAGAATTAGAAAAGGCCATGAGCGAATGGCGCATGGTTACCTATGCGATCCACGGCTTCATCTTCCGCTTTTACCAGGCGGTGGTGCCGCCCGATCTGGCCAAGTTCCTCGAAGACACATTTGCTTTGCATCTCAACACGTTCGTTGAATTCCCCGACCGATGGTTTGCGGCGGGTGGCCTAAGTGTTGTCGTGGAGGAAACAAACCATTCGCTTTTCTCGGACGAGGGGAAGGCAACACTCCGTAGGCTCGAAGTGGTGCTGGGCAACATCAGCCAATGCACCGGCTACGAGTTTCTATTCCACGCGTCCGAGAACGACTTTCTGGCTCCGAAAAAGGCGAATCGGAAGCAGATTCATGTCATTCTCGGCGCCGTTCCTCCGGGAAGCTCAGGATACGTGCTGCGCGATAAGCATCCGGAAACCGGAGAATCGTTCATCATGCAGAACGTAGCTCAGACTCGCGTCAAAGGACCAGCACCGGGCTGGGGGCACATCGTCAACGCCAAAGATGGCAAGCCAATTGCGCAGATTATCGGTCGGAACTTCTATTTGTTCATTCCGTCCGAGGGAATCGGCATGAATTTGCTGTCTACCGAGGAGGGCGCCGGGCTCTTCGAATTGGCACTTCGCCTTGCGTGGAACACGTACATCGCCGGCGTGACAGCTCCGGAAGAAAAAGTGATCGAGAATCAAGATGACGTGAAGAGGTATCTGGCCCTGATTGGCTCGATAGAACCGGGAGACCTTATGGCAAAAAAGATAGCACTGGAGGATGAAATCGAAAACCTTCGTAAAAGCTACCAAAAAAAGCTCAACCTCCTGCGTCACTTGAACACACTTTCTATCGACAGTATGCGACGAGCACGGAAGCTGCTCGAGAATATCGAGCCATGGCAGCCGGTACTGTCGCACCCGCTGCTTGATCAGATGAGCGTCGTCGCGCAAGCACTACACGTGCGGACGAAACCGCTCGTATACGACGGTCATCATCTCGGCGCGTACGTCATAAGGTTCGATTGCAACCCCCTGACGGAGCACTGGAAGGTGACGATCTACTGCGCTGGCGAGTCGCTACACCCAAACAGTATTCCGCACCCACATATCGGTATGAGTGGCAGTATCTGTTTCGGCAATGTAGGACTGATTCTCGACGAAGCACTCGTCGAACAGCGTATTCCTGATGCCGTTTTGCTTTGCCTGCGATGGCTTGCCGACGGCTACGACGAAAGTGTTGCGCGGTACAAACTCAGCGAATGGCCGCGCGTCGAAACTTCCCCCAGCGAAACAAAGGAGACGGCATGAGCGAGAAGCTCAATCACGCGCATCACGCAAGCATCTTCCACCCGCGCGATGCGAAGCCCACTACCATCATCGGCGTGGGTGCAGTAGGGAGCCTGGTAGCAGACGCCCTGTCCAAGGTGGGGGTGAGAGATATCACGGTCTGGGATAACGACACGGTCGCCTCTCACAACTGCTCGATGTCGCTCTATCGTCCACAGGATGTCGGCAAGTTGAAAGTCTGCGCGCTCGCGGAAATACTCGAGCAGCATTCGGGCATCGTTCCAAAGACTCACGAATGTGACTACCGCGGTGAGGCGCTTCGACACACGAGCGTGGTTGCATGCGTCCATAGCATGCCGGCACGCAAATTGATCTGGGACTCCGTTCTAATGAATCCAAGTGTCGATATTTTCTGCGACTCCCGAACGGGCGGGGCATACATTGAAGTGTACGCCATCAACCCGTGCGACCGCAGGGACATCGATCGATACCAATCGCTGCTCTTCGAGGAATCGGAGCGCACCGAGCACTCGTGTGGTAATCACGGCATCATCTACGGCTCGCTCACTGCCGCTTCGGCGGTTGTGGCGAACCTTACGCGCTACTGGAAAACTGGCGAGAAACAGTGGCGCTACGCGTTGCGCAGTGATATGCTCTCGCCGGCTTGAAACGAGGAGTAAACCAGCCATGAAAGTGAAGGTCGAAATCACTCCGGTCACGGGAAATCCCCACGAAACCGAGGTGGAGGTACCGGAAGGCTCGTCGGTGGAGGAAATCCTGAAGGCCGCCAATTGCGGCACGAAGGGCTTCAACCTCTTCCTCAACAACGAACCGGTGCAAGCGTCGTCGAAAGTCGACAGCACCATCACCCTCAAAGCGGTCGAGATCAAAATCACCGCGACTGAGCGCGTTGCAGGTTCCTGATTCGCAGCTATCGCTGCAACATGTAAAAATTGGCGATCACCATCGTGTGATCGCCAATTTCTTTGGGAAACCCTCGGTTTCCCAAATCCTTCCTCCACGGGAAACCGGTAGGTTTCCCGACCCCTTCCTCCTGCAAGTGGCTGAAATGCCACTGCCGATATACCAAGGGGGTGTGCTACTTTTTCTGCTCCTTGTGGACCGTCTGGGCGCGGCACCACTTGCAGAACTTCTTGATCTCGATTTTGCGCTCTACGAGCTTTCGGTTCTTGCGCGACCAATAGTTGACGCGGCCGCACTTCGTGCACGCGAGTTTGATGAGCTGATCCTGCGACATAGTCGCGGCACTATAGCGCACGCCTAAGCTTCGGTCAACCGCGCGGCACGAACGGCAAGGAAGCGCTCTGCTGGCTGCAAAGATTGTTCCAACTGCTGTTGTTGGTGAGGGCCGACATTATGACGCTCACAATGATCCAGGCCGAGATGATGAGTACAAGGCCTCCGGTTACATATTTGAAGATATTCTTGGCTCGTTTGACCTGGGCGGCATTGCCGCTCGATGAACCCACGACCAGCTGCCAGCCGGCCCAGGCGAAAAGGATCGCCGAGAGGAAAATGGCAACGAAAATGCCGTCATTGAGGAGGTTTTGGGCAAGTGTTGCGAGGTCGCAAATCGACTGACAGCCACCCGGCTGATTGCAATCAGACGGGACAACCTGCTGCAACCCGAGCGCCGAGGCGGCAAACGGTGCCAACATGACGAGCGTCATGAGAGTCGCGATCATGGCCCTTCTCTTCATGTAAAATATTGTAGCACGGGCGAAAATACGGCATACTGTGCGGGTTCGCGAATACGCGTCGGTGGCGGAGTGGTCAAACGCACTTGGCTGTAAACCAAGCGGCTTCGGTCTACGCAGGTTCGAATCCTGCCCGGCGCACAAAATGCCAAAACCCGAGCATGTCTCGGGTTTTGTGCGATTTTGTAGCTGCCGGGCAGGATTCGAAAGACGGAGGCGGGGGTCCCCGCAAGCTTGCGGGGCGCCGAGTCGGGGTCGCGGAATTTTCTTTGCTGGTAAAGAAAATATCCGTGACCGAATGCTCCCCAAGCAGCGCTAAAAATGAGAATGATACAAATGGAGAGAACTAAAGAAAAGCCGCCTAGCTAAGGGCGGCTAATCTTTTTGTTTTAGAGCGTCTATACCCGAGCGGCAGCACGAGCACGCACACTGCGCTCTCGCGCCGGGCCCTTGCGAACGTCGAACGAAAATTCGTCGTTCTTCCAGTCGACGGAGATCGCTCCCCCTTCGAGGACACCTCGGGCGACCATCATATTGGCGACAGGCGTGAGAATCTTGGTTTGAATCAAGCGCTTCAAGGGACGTGCGCCGTACTGCGGGTTGTAGCCTTCCTTGGCGAGCTGCTCGATGGAGGCATCGCTGAAGCTGAGTGTGATCTGCTTTTCTTCGAGACGCTTCGCAACGATGTCGGTCTGCATGCGAACGATATCGAGAATCGCTTCGTGCGAGAGAATATTGAAGAGGATGGTGTCGTCCAGACGATTGAGGAATTCCGGACGGAAGTACTCTTTGAGCGAATCGGTGACTTTGTTCTTCACCTGCTCGTAGCGCTCACCTTCCGAAACACTCGCACCGCTTGCGAATCCCAGACCGGACATCTTGTCGATGTGTTCCGCGCCAATGTTCGAGGTCATGATGATGACACAATTCTTGAAGTTGACTGTGCGGCCCTTGGCGTCTGTCAGACGGCCATTGTCGAGAACCTGCAGCAAGATATTGAAGACTTCCGGGTGCGCCTTTTCGATTTCATCGAAGAGGATGACCGAGTACGGGCGGTGTCGCACAAGTTCGGTGAGCCCGCCGCCTTCGTCGTAGCCGACATACCCAGGCGGTGAGCCGATCATCTTCGAAACCGAGTGCTTCTCCATGTATTCGGACATGTCGACTCGAATGAGCGATTTGTCGCTATTGAAGAGGAATTCCGCAAGTGCGCGGGTGAGCTCCGTCTTGCCGACGCCGGTGGGGCCGAGGAAGAGGAACGAGCCGACCGGACGATTCGGGTCTGAGATGCCTGCACGAGAGCGCTTGATTGCATCGGAAACTTTCTGCACCGCCTCGTCTTGACCGACAATACGCTTCCTGAGCTCCTCTTCCATACGGGAAAGTTTCTCCGCTTCTTCTTCGAGCATGCGGGAGACCGGGACACCCGTCCAGCGCGAAACCACGCCGGCGATATCCTCGGCAGTGATCTCCTCCTTGAGCACGCGCCTCGTAGTTTGGAGCTTCTTCAGACGCTTGGTTGCCGTTTCGATATCTCGTTCCAAATTCGGGATACTCCCGTAGCGGATTTCAGCGGTCTTGGTTAGATCGCCCATGCTCTCGGCGGTGTCGGCGTCGATACGAGCCTGTTCGAGCTCGCCCTTTGCCTTCTTGATCTCGGCGAGGGTCTCCTTCTCATTCTTCCATTTCATTTCGAGCTCGCGGGTGGAGTCGCGCAAGTCGGCGATCTCCTTTTCGATCGATTGTACGCGCGTCAAAGCCTTCTCGACACCTTCGTCGGCTTCTTTCTTGAGTGCTTCCTTTTCAATCTCCAAGCGAGTGATTTGGCGGTGGGCATCTTCGAGTTGCGGTGGCATATTCTCGAGCGAGAGGCGGAGCGCAGAAGCGGCTTCGTCGATAAGGTCGATCGCTTTGTCCGGCAAAAAACGCTCCGTGATGTAGCGAGAGGAAAGCTGAACCGCCGAAACCATCGCGTCGTCAGTGATATGTACGCCGTGGTAGAGCTCGTAGCGCTCCTTGAGGCCGCGCAAAATAGCGACCGCGTCTTCGATTGAGGGTTCGTTTACGTAGACCGGCTGGAAGCGGCGCGTGAGCGCTGCATCGTGCTCGATGTGCTTTTGATATTCCTTGAGGGTGGTCGCGCCGATGACGCGGATCTCGCCACGCGCGAGCGCAGGCTTCAGCATATTGGATGCGTCCATAGAGCCTTCAGCGGCTCCGGCGCCAACGAGCGTGTGGATTTCGTCGATAAAGAGGATGATCTTGCCTTCCGAGCGTTCGACTTCGCGCATAACAGCCTTGAGTCGCTCTTCGAACTCGCCGCGATACTTTGTACCGGCGATGAGGAGGCCGAGGTCGAGCTGCACGAGCTCTTTGCCACGCAATGACTCAGGAACGTCGCCCGCTGCCATTCTCGAGGCGAGACCTTCCGCGACGGCCGTCTTACCGACGCCAGCTTCTCCGATCAAGATCGGGTTGTTCTTGGTGCGTCTGGAGAGAATCTGAATGACGCGTGTAATTTCGGTATCACGACCGATAACCGGGTCGAGCTTGTTCTCGCGGGCGCGTTCGGTAAGGGAGCGCGCGAAGCGCGCGAGGGCTCGCGGTTTCGAAGAAGATTCCGCGTCGCGGATCTTCCCCTCTTTGATGTCGGTGAGAATGCGCGCGAGCGCAGTGCGGTCGATGCGGTAGCGAGCAAGCAGTTCTGAAGCCGGGCCCGGGTGTTCCGCAACCGCAAGCAGCAAGTGCTCGGGAGATACAAACTGATCATTGAACGACGCCGAAATTCTCGGAGCCGCCTCGAACACGCGGACCAATTCCGGCGTTAGGTAGAGCTGAAAACTCGGAGAAACTGCCGTCGCGCCGCTTGATCCTTCGATCATTTCGAGTACGGAATCTGTCAGATGCGCGGTGTCGACCTCGACTTGTTCGAGCATCGGCAACACCATCGACTCCTCTTGCATGAGGAGCGCCGCCAAAAGATGCAGCGTCGACACCTGATTATGGCCGCGTTCGACAGCAAGTTGATGCGCGCGATGCACGGCCTCTTTTGCCTTCGTTGTGTAGTTGTTGAAAGGGGTTGCCATTGATTTGGATTATACCATTAATTCTGATTTCGTAAAACTTAGGGCTAATAAAGGTCGTTACTTTTGAGTGGATATAAGACTGGCGGGGACAAATCCCGAGGGTGATGACGTCCGCGAGACACCTGTGCTTACGCCGACGATATTCGCAGTTGAATCGATAATGACCGAACCAGGCTGTATTGCCGATGAATCTATGTCGGTGACGATAGCCTCCGGGAATTGAGTGCTTGAATCCGCTGGCATGATTTCGGTGACGAGGCCCTGCGAGATCCGTACCGTACTGATCCCTTCTATCGCGATAACGAGCTGGCCGAGTACCGGCGCGTTTGCCGCCTTTTGTGCCGGCGTCCAGGTCATAGCCGGGCTCGATGTGGTCGCGGGCGAGAGGTACAAAAGTCCAGAGGAAGGATCGCGAGAGATCACGAATGCTCGGATCTTTGCCCCATCTTGTGTCTGGACGATAGCACTCGCCTGATCGCCGAGAGAGTGTATGTCGGCGGCGATCGTGCCTGAGGCGTTGGTTACAACGCCGAGACCTTCAAACTGCGGTTGGTCGTCGAGCGAGTAAATGCGCACGATAGAGGGAGAGATCTGCTTAACCGCTTGTGCGATCTGATCCGCTTCATTGACGATCACCGTCTTTTGCGTCGTTGCGGCGGATGCCGTCTGACTCTTGCTCGAGGTCGCGACCGTTTCGATCGTATTTTCTATCACTCGATTGACCGTTTCTGCGATCGCGGGCGGCGCCTGCTGCATCAAGGAGACAGTGACGATGCCGGTTGCGATCGAGGTAACGAAGCTGACGAGCAGAGTCAAGAGGACGATCTGGGATTTTGTCAGCTTCTCGATGTCCATGCGGGCACTATAGCATGAGACAAAAGTCGTGAAAAAGTCTCTCGAAAGTGAGTAATTTCTTTTCGTGTCGTCGCGCGTCCGAGCGAAATTCGGAGCGTGTTTTCTGCTCGCCAAAGCTCTGCGCCAAGCGCTTCTACGACATGTGAGGCTTTTTGTCCTTCGTTGCAGGCGCTCTTTGTTGATACGGCGAAGCCCTCATGGTCGAGCGCAAGCGTTAGATACTCGGAATGTATGTCCGGAATGGAGATGTTGAGCATGTGTGGCAGGGCGTGCTTAAGATCTCCATTGATAACAAGTCCTGGAGTATTCTCGGAGAGCTCACGTGCAAGCGCATCTCGAAGCGTTTTGAGTCGCTTGGATTCGTCGTGACGCTCCCTTGCGACAAGCTCAAACGCCGCGGCAAAACCGACAGCCAGTGCGACATTCTCCGTGCCGGCTCGCAACTCTCGCTCCTGCTTGCCTCCAAGCACGACTCCGGCAACGTTGGTGCGATTCGAAAGATATAAACAACCGACTCCGTGTGGTCCGTACAATTTCGACGCGCTGATTGAAAGCAGGTCAACCCCGAGCGAGTGTGCAACAGTCGGCTCGTACAGCGGCGCTTGCCCGGCATCCGCGTGGAAAATAACCCGCGTTCCGTGCTTTTCTTCGTGCAACCGGATCGCCTGCGCGATTTTACCCAGAGGCTGCACACTACCGATCTCGTTGTTTGCCCAGCCGACCGAAACGAAAACGGTTTCAGGTTTCAAGACAGCGACAATCGACTCCGGGGTAATGATCCCCTTTTCGTTCGGCGAAACATGCGTAACAGAGCCGCCGAGTCGTTCTATTTCAGAGAAACACTCAAGCACCGACGAGTGTTCGATCGCGCTCACGATCCAATGGGTTCCATCGAGCGAACCGGACAGGGTCCGACCTTGTCCGCTAAAACCATCGACGAGCATTCGACGCGCGAATCCGACAATAGCCAGATTATTTGCCTCCGTAAGCCCCGATGTAAAAACGAGCTCGCGTGCCTTGACCCCAAGCAACAGGGCGATCCGTTCGCGAGCGTCATTGAGCGCGTTCTTTGCAGCAACGGCTTCCGCGTGAATAGCGCCGGGGTTGCCGACCAGCTTCTCGGCTTCGCGCATCGCCTCAGCTGCTTCGTGCAAAAGAGGGGTCGCGCTCGCGTGATCCAAATACACTCGTGCGGGAGACGACTTTGAAAACCACATAGAATGAGTATACTGTTTTTCGTCAAGCCGCCTACTGCGTCCTTCGAAAGCGTTAGCCAAAAAGGATGGCCGACTATGCAACCCTATGACCTCAGCCAAACCACAACAAGAAGCAGAGCGTCCGCCCGTCGTGGCGGTTTTAGGACACGTCGACCACGGTAAATCGACGTTGCTGGATTTCATCCGCAAATCGAGCACCGTCGCAAAGGAAGCGGGAGGCATCACTCAAAAGATCGCCGCCTACGAGATTGAGCGTGAGCGTGAAGGCAAGAATAAGAAAATCACGTTTATCGATACCCCAGGCCATGCTGCCTTCCAGGCCATCCGCAGACGCGGCGCTTCCGTCGCGGATATCGCGATTTTGGTCGTCGCCGCCGATGACGGTGTCATGGCGCAGACGCTCGAAGCCCTCCAGGAGATTCGCGACGCCAAGATCCCCTTCATCGTCGCGATCAATAAGATCGACAAACCAAACGCGGACCTGCAGCGCACCGTCTCTTCCCTCCTCGAACAAAACGTCTTCCTTGAGAAATACGGGGGCGACGTACCCTGGGTCGCGATCTCCGCGAAGCAAGGCACGGGCGTCGACGAACTCCTCGACCTGGTCTTGTTAGTCGCCGAGTTACAGGAGCTCACGGGAGATGCATCAGTCCCAGCGGAAGGGTATGTCATCGAAGCGCACCGCGACCAAAAGCGCGGCATGGCGGCAACGCTTATTATCAAGAATGGCTCGCTCAAAAGCGGTATGTTTGTGCTCGCTGGCACGGCGCTCTCGCCGGTGCGAATCATGGAGAACTTTGCCGGCAAACAAATCAAGGAAGCTAGTTTCTCTTCTCCGGTTCAGCTGATCGGCTTCGACGAGTTGCCAGAGGTCGGCAGCGCGTTCCACACCAGCGAGAAGAAAAAAGATGCCGAAACAGCACAGGAAGAAGCTCGCACGGCGCGCCCCAAACAAAACACGGTTTCCTCCGAGGCCAACCCGCAGCGCTTCTTAATGCCGCTTATCATCCGAGTCGACACGCAAGGCTCGCTCGATGCGCTCCTCTTTGAACTTGCGAAAATCGGCGATGAATTCTCTGGCGTCAAAGTAGTTTCCGCTGGCATTGGCACTATTTCCGAAAGCGACATCAAGACGGCGATCGCCTCCAAAGAACCGGCGACGGTGCTTGGCTTTAACGTCGGTATCGACTCGGTCGCACAAACACTAGCCGATCGCGACGGCATACGTGTCCAAACGTACGACATCATTTATAAACTCAGCGAAGGACTTACCGAGCTTTTGCAACAAACGAGGCCAAAGCGCTCGATCGAAGAGGTTGTCGGCAAGGCAAAAGTGCTCAAACAATTCTCAAGTCGTAAAGACGAGCACGTGATCGGCGGCGGCGTTACGAGCGGCTATATCGCGAAGAACGGTACGGTTCGCGTGCTTCGCCGCAACCTTTCGCTCGGCACCGGAAAAGTAACCAACCTTCAAAAGAACAAGCAGGACGTCGATCGAGCCCAGGAAGGCTCTGAATTCGGCGCGCAGATCGTTGCCGATTTCGAAATCGCACCGGGCGATGTGCTCGAATGTATCGTGACAAGAGTCGAATAGCTATGGTACGCAGACCTGAACAAGCAAACGAATCCATCGCGCATTTGGCAGCGCAATTTTTAGCGCGTGAGTCGAACCACGAATCCTTGATTACGGTGACTCGTTCCGAAATGTCGCCTAATTACAAAAACGTGACCGTATTTCTTTCCATTTTGCCGATCGAGCAAAGCGAAAAGGCACTCGCCTTCGCGAAGCGCCTGCGAAGCGACTTTCGCCAGTACTTGAAACAAAAAACCGCATTGCACCCGATTCCGACCGTCGATTTCGAAATCGATTTCGGCGAGCTGAATCGCCAGCGCGTCGACGAACTCACCCGCAAGTAGGTGTTAATAACAAACGTGCCTTTCTCTTCAAAGCGGCTATAGTTGCCGGATGCACGAGTCGATGAATACCAAGGGCAACATGCCCCCACGCATCGACGAACAGGCCGATTATTTCACTCGCTTGGGTGTGGCTCGCGGAGCATCGCGCAAAGAGATTGAAACCGCCTTTCGAAACCTATCAAAGGAATTTCACCCGGATGCCGGGGGTGACGAGGAAAAAATGAAACTCATCAGCGAGGCATGGTCCGGGCTTAAGGACGATGCCAAACGTGCTGCATACGCAAGAGAACTGGACGGAATCGAGGCTACAGCCCGATCCTCACAAGAAAGTGCCTATGCTGATGTCAAAGGAATGCGCGAACAATTCGGTAGCCCTCGCGAAGAAGCGACGGAGGCCGTGAATGCGACGGATGAACAACCAGATGCAGCTCCAGAAAAGCTGGACGAAGAGAGCATGCAGGACAAACTCGATGAATTCGCTCGCGGGCGCGGATACAAAGATTTTGAAAGTTATATCCGCTCAGACGAAGCGCCACGAGAAACTTCTTCGTCGCGCGAGAACATGACTACCCGAGAACATCTCGATCACGAGTACGAAAAGGTTCGAGATTCGATGGATCGCCTGGGCATGCAGGCCAAAATCACCTGTTTTGCGATTTTATATAACACCTTCATCTTGCCCTTTAAACCTATTGAACACGGCAAGGGAAAAGAAAAAAAGAAAGTATTCGATCCGGCGACGCAGGTGCTTGCGGGCGCTATTGATTCCACGTACGCCGTCGGCCTCTTAGCGATGCGGGTCCTTATGACAGCCGGCCGCATTACCCTCTTTGGTATTTCAAGACTTAAAACACAACAGTAATATGACCGACGAACAGCACGACCTCGATGCACAAGATGCAGAAGCAATCCTCGCCCGCAAAGAGGATTTTCTCCGGGTAAATTCGCAAATCGACGAGGCTATCCAAGACGGGCAACGCAAGCTCGCCGCGCTTCGAGAATATTTTGCGACGACCGGCGAATCCCCCGAGGCGTTCGCAAGCAGTGCCAAAAAGATTCAAGCAGAAATCGCACAGCGTCTGCAGGCGATCGAGACGCAGGCTACCAAGCTGCGCTAAAGTGGAGGCCACAGTGGGAGTTGCACCCACCCAATAGCGGTTTTGCAGACCGCCGCGTTGCTACTTCGCCATGTGGCCGACGGTGTTAATGTAGCATGAATTAACGTAATATATCGATACCGCCGGGATGATGGAATGGTAGACATAGGGGACTTAAAATCCCCAGACCGTAACAGGTCGTGAGAGTTCGAGTCTCTCTCCCGGCAAAAAAGATGCGACCCGAATGGGTCGCATCATGGAGATCACACCACAGGCTGAAGAGGACGCGGCTGTTCGATCAGGGCTCCGTACTTCGGCAGAAATACGGTCTGCTGGAACGCCTCGAAACGAGCGAGATATTCCCCGCTCTCCTCGTACTTGATCACGAGAATGGGCAGGTTGAGCATCTTGCGCGTGTGGTTAAGGAAGAGCCGTGCCGTGCGGCTATTCATCTCCCAGAACGGGCTGATGCACAGCAGCATATCGTGCGCATACTGCGCGAGGGCGGCTCGCTCGGCTTCCGGATTGGCTTTCAGTCGTTCGACGCCACTTTTGATTTCAGCGTCGAGTTCGGCAACTAGCTGACGAACGTGCGAACCGTGTGGAATCTTTTTGGCTGCCGCGTCTCGCCCGGTGCGGAACCAATTATTGCGCCTGCCGGTTAGGTCTGAATTGATGAGACCGACCGGATTGAGTTGATGCGCATCGAGTAGCAGGATCTCCGCGATTTCGAGGTGACGTTTGATTTCCATGCTTTCCCAAACGCTGGGGTCGCTGAATTCGACGCTGGAAATCCGTGCACTATGCTCGACAAACTCTCGCACGGTATCCAAATCCTTCTTGCGCTGCTCGCGCAGTGCCGTCCTTTGCGCCTCAGTGAGATGCTTTGGCTGGAACATATGCCGCTCCGTTGGTGGTTGTCCGCGGTGATAGTAGCAACTTGTCCGACATTTTCAAATCGCGAAAGTATTGTAGAATGCCGAGGTTCATCGTATCGACACGACTGGACGTGACCGCCCATAGCTCAGCTGGTAGAGCAGTCGCCTCTTAAGCGAACGGTCGTAGGTTCGAATCCTACTGGGCGGACGAGTGAGTGAAATACAAATGCAGGCCTCAGTGCCTGCTTTTGTATTTCCGAGTGAGGAGACCCAGAACGAAGTAATGATAGAGCGGATGGGGGCATACCACCACCGGCAACATTCTAAAAGTAGACATATCCCAAAACCATAGTCTGTCGCAACAGTATGCCTATAGTTACCCCGGCAGCATAGGTAACTTCAGCGGCCCTTCACCATTTTTCCTTACACTGCGCCGATGAACGCCTATATAACGTACGGAGACAATCTTGATGAGCTGGTCCGCCAGCTTCGCGAAGAACTCTTTCACGAAGACGCTCAGGGCCTTAGTCGCTCACCCAAACCGCGTCCACGACGCAATCCGCTCGCACGAGAAGAAGCGATCGAAGAAGACTGCAGCAACTCCGATTAACGCTGCGATACCCTATTCACCAACGCGCCTCTTGCGAGAGACTATTTTCTATGCGATACAGCGGTACAATAGGAAACGCCGCTGGGGTGGCGAAATTGGTAGACGCACTAGGCTTAGGACCTAGCTCCGCAAGGAATGAGAGTTCGAGTCTCTCCCCCAGCACAAAAATAAGGAGACCGACGCATGTCGTCGGACGACTATATTTTTGTAACTGCGGGGAGAGGCTCGAAAGCCGGAGCCGGGGGTCCCCGCAAGCTTGCGGGGCGGCGAGGCGGGGTCGCGGAAATTTCAGAGCGACGGCGACGAAATTATCCGTGACCGAGTCTGTCTATCAAAAAATTACTGCCCACTCTGAAAGAAGGTCACGCCAGGATTGACGTTAACACTCGTATTGGGATTGTAGTTGCCCGTGCCACTCGAATTCACGTTCACCCCGAAATTGAATGTGTTGTTGATCAGCGCGATGATACCGACCACCGAAAACATAATGACCATGCCGACTACTCCCCAAATCATGTGCTGCTTACCCTCATCGGTGTGTCCGCCCTGGTTGAGCGCGAGCAAGAATTGTACAAGCCCCCAGATGAAGTAAAAGAATCCGAGCGCAGCGAGAATGAGGAGCGCAGGGTCGATGACGTAGGTAGTAAATCGTCCGACGACGTCTCCGACCGACATAGGCTATTTCGCCGGGCTTTAGTAGCCCGTGTTGATCTGGATACCTTGCGGAATGACCGGCGTGGTCGAAGTGACCTGGAACGTCGACTGCAAGAGGCGGACTAATCCCCAGATCGAAACCATTACGAAGATCGTGATAACACCGTAGAGCATCACCTTGAGACCGTCGGCTTTGCCTTCGGTTGCCCCAGTAAAGAGGTATTTGATGAGACCGTAGAAAAACGCGATGATCGCGAGCGTGACCATGAGGCCGATCGCCGCGTTGAGGAGTGTGTTGAAGAAGCCGAGCGTATTGAGAAGCGACTGAGCGGATGCAAGCGCCGGGAGGGCGATGACAGCAAAACCCAGAACTGTAGTACCGATAACGCGTGCACGCATAGGAATAGTATTTATGTGATTCGGATTAAGTACTCTCATCGTACCGTGCATACGGGAAGGTACCTAGCGGACCTGTGGATAGCTCAGTACCGTAAAACCGACAGTTGCTGTTTTACGGTACTCGCCTTTTTAGTGGTCCTCCTTTTTTTCCTCGCCTCCCCCGCTAAACGCACCCGAGGTAATGACCAGCCACGCGAAGAGACCAATTAGTCCGACACTCAAAATGTACAAAGTCTGGCTCAAGTGCGTTTGTATGAACTCCACGACGCCAAGCACGAGGACCAGCGTAAAAAGCGTAGCCACTGCATATTCCATACGATGGATCGCGACGTCACGAGGACTATTATCGGTACCGAGCCTGACCACCCACATCATGAGCCCGGCCCCCATCTGCAAAAAAGCGGCGACAAGCGCCAAGCCGACAACCACATAAAAAAGTCCCGCGATCTGTGCTATCAAATCGGTTTCCGTCGATGCGAATGCAAGCGAAGGACTAAGCGCAAGAATCATCGCAGACACTGCAAGCTTTGCGAGTCTGAATTTTGAGCGCGCAGTCATACTCATTGGCCGAATTTGCAGTTAAGCCCGGTGCAGGTTTGCGCCGAGGTGCCGCTCGTCGTAGTCCCAATATTCGATCCGAAGAAGCTGTTCTGCACGAGCTGTACGATGCCCCAGATGGAAACGGCGAAGAATATAACGATAATGCCCCAAAAAAGCTGCTCTTTGAGCCGCTCTCGTCCCTCTTGCCCCTGCTTGAAAAGACTGCTGGAGATTCCCCAAAAATAAATGACGATGGCGAGCACAATAAGATCGGTCGTCGCGCTCCCCAAAAGCTGCACGATCTGATTCGCGAGCTGCCCGAATGTCTGGGGTGTAGCGGCGGACGCGAGCCCGGGCATGAGCGTCGCGCCGAGAGCAATGATGAGAATTTTTTTGGTCATGAGCCTCCGAGCACTTGATTGGCGGTCGACGCAATGAGCGTTGCGAGTACCCAAGCGCCGAGAATCAAAATTGCTCCCAGGATCACGTACATAAAATTCTGTTTTGCCTTTCCGAGTTTCTCTTCGTTGCCTCGCGCGAAGACGAACAGGAATCCGGAGTACACGATAAAAAGTGTCAGGATCGGAAGCGAAATTTGCACTACTGCTTTCAAGAAATCTGCGATGAAGGTCTGCAAATCCGGCACCTTTGCCGGGTTACTGAGCGTCTGGTCGGCAAACGCGACGAGCGGCGAAAGCGCGACGAAAGCGGCCCCTGCCGTAAAAACGCTTCGAAGTTTGGCGATACTGCGGTTCATTGCGGTTGGTCTGCGGTGAGTAAGTTACCGATTTGCTGATTCGCACGGCCGATTGCGTCTTGCGCTTTCATGGCTCCGCTATCAGTATCATCAATCATAGCTTGAAAAATTGGTCCTGTCTGGGTCGGATCCGGGTCTGCCCAGGTTCTCGTGATGAGCGACATCTGGTTAATGAGCCGCGTATTTGCCACGGTAGAAGTGCTGGCGGCGATGACGTCCCGACGAGCCGGCGCGTAGCCGAGCGATTGCGCGAGCGCTTGATCGACGGGAGCTGACGCGAGCAGGTACGCGACTGTAAGCGCGCTTTGGAGATTTGGGTCGTTCTTCGTGACAGCAATCGCATACACGGTACCCGCGTCGATCGCGTTCGAGGAACTTCGCACCTGCGGTATGGGAGAAACTGCAAAATTCAAGTTGGGATTGGCGGCAATGATTTGCGGCTGCTCTCCGGCATACCCTACGTACATAGCCAAGTTGCCTGCGGAAAATGCCTGACTCGCCTCAGGCTGTGCATTATTCCAGCTGTAGTCGGATTGCGAGGGGTTGGCAAATTCGGTGTAAAACTCAAGCGCTGTTTGCGCAGCGAGCGAGGCACCGCCTCCTGCTGCGAGCGCGGGCGCATATTGCCCCGCCGAATTTTGGGTGACGATCTTACCGCCCGCTTGTTGAATCAACATCGAAACAATATCTTTCGCTCCCGAAATATTTTGGTAGGTACCAAGCGCGATTGCAGCAGATTGGATGTTTCCGGAAGAGTCTCGCTTCACGAGCTGCCCTGCCATGCCCGGCAATTGATCCCAAAACTGTGGCGGTTGCGCAACGCCCGCTGTCGCCAGCATGTCCCTATTCCAATACAAAACGAGCGGATCGACGAGAACCGGGAGTCCGAGAATACCGTTTGCGGTCATATAAGTATCGCCTGCGTCGACGAAGGTATTTTGGAATTGCGACTGCGAGAGCGAACTGTACGGGAACTGGTAGACCTTATTGGCGTCATAGAGCGCCTCATCACTGCGAAGCAGGAAGAGATCGGGACCCTTGCCGCTAGCGAGCGCGTTCGCCAGATCTTGCTCGAACGTTCCTGGATTTTTTTGCACATAGGTAACCTGCGAGAGGCGCGAATCTTGTTCGGCCGCCGCGCGAATCACTTCCTTGACCGTCCCGGCGTCGAACGTTCCCCAAATCGTAACCGGCGAGAGTCCGCCGTTGCCACCTCCGGCAGTCGCGAGCGCGAACACCAAAATACCGGCAACGCCGATCGCGCCGAATACGGCGAGGAGCACGAGTTGAAATGAGGAAATTCCTTTGCTCATACGATTGGTGTGCCGAGATCGGGGCGAGCGATCAAGCCCCAATGATGAGCCCCGGCATTGAATTCGCGAACGATCTCAAATCCGGCCTCGCGGATGAGGGCATCACCCGCGGCTTTTGCTACAACCTGCTTCTTATGAGGACCCATCATGCCAAAAGAGTCGGCCCAGTCGATCGCAACGAGGCTGCCGGACGGTTTCAAAATCCGTTTCGCTTCACGCAAAACGACAGCGGTATCTTCGAGTTGGAACAAAAGATTGGAAATAAGCACGAGGTCGATTGTTCCACCAGCAAGCTTGGAGGCCTTCGGTTTTTCCAAGTCGCTCCAAATAATTTTTACATTCTTCAAGCCGCGCTTCGCGGATTCGTTGTGAATGCGTTTGAGGAGCTCTCGCTGCACGTCGATCGCATACAACTTGCCTCCTTCTCCAATAGCCTCAGCAATGGGCCATACGTAATGGCCCGAACCCGCGCCGAAATCGGCGACTTGCATGCCCGGCTGTAGTTCGAAATGCAAACTATTGCGCACGGGATGCGCGAAACCTTCGGTGTTGAGCGGGACATGCGAACGCGCCGGGTGCTGCATCGGTATAAGTATATCGCAAGCGGCGGCCCTTTTGGGCCGCCGCAATTCCCCACTTGTGGGCAGCGAATGCTGCAGTCGTATGCGGAACTATGAGTAAAAAATATCTGCCCAGGTAATGATGCCGAGCAGGAGTATCGTGATTGAGAGCAGTACAGCTACAACCGAGAGTGTCAGTTGCCGCTGACGATGAGGAGGAAGTTTGCTTTCGAACATCGTCGCGCCATCGAGCAGCAAATCTGCGACGAATGTCGAAACGTTTTCCCACATATCATTCTACGATTTCCGGTTCGACGATTACAACAAAGGATGCCACCGAGTCCCCTTCTCGCAATTTCATGACACGAACGCCCTGCGTCGCGCGGCCGGATGATCGAATCTCGTCCAAGCCGGTGCGGATCGTCTGAGATTTTTTCGACATCGCGACGAGTTCGCCATTGCCTTGCACAACGGCCGCGCCCACGAGCTGCTTGGTCTTCGAGGTGATCGACATCGTCTTGATGCCCGAACCGCCGCGGCCCTGCTGTTTGTATTCGCTCAGCGGTGTCTTTTTGCCGAAGCCGGTCGAGGAGAGAACGAGGAGTTCGGCGTCTTTGGCTGCCTTGGGAATAACGCCGGCGCCGACGATAACGTCGCCGCTGCCGAGTTTCATGCCTCGCACGCCCGCGGCCTGGCGGCCCATTTCGCGCACGGAATCAGAGAGGAATCGAATCGACTGACCCTTGGAAGTCGTCATGATGACGTCGTCACCCTTGCGCACGAATTGCGCAGCGATCAACGAATCGCCCTTGTCGAGGCCGATCGCAATCAAACCGGAACGACGAACCTCGTGGAAGTTGCTCGCTGCGACGCGCTTTACCGTGCCGTCTTTGGTTGCCATGAACAACGACAAATCTTCAACATCCTTCTTACTTTTGGGCATCGAAAGGATCGACGTGATCTGCTCGCCTTGTTCGAGAGAGATAAAGTTCATGATCGACTTGCCCTTCGTCGCACGGCGTCCTTCCGGCAATTCGTACATCTTGAGTTGATAGACCTTTCCGCGATCGGAGAAGAACAGGAGATCTGCGTGTGCGTTCGCGGTCAAGAATTGTGTGACGAAATCTTCTTCTTTCGTATCGAGATCGACGACGCCGACGCCTCCGCGCTTCTGGCGGCGGTACTCGCTCGGGTTGGTGCGCTTGATATAGCCGCCTTGCGTAAGCACGAGTACGAATTCGTCGTCCGCGACAAGGTCTTCCGCGTTTAAAATCGTCGCGCCCTTCTTGACGATCTTGGTGCGGCGCTCGTCGCCGAACTTTTCGGCTACCTCCCTGATTTCCTTCTTGATGAGATCCATGAGCTTCTTTGGGCTCTTGAGGAGCGCTTCAAGCTCTTCGATCAACGCCTGCACTTCCTTCAATTCATCTTCGATCTTCTTGCGTTCGAGGCCGGAGAGGCGCTGGAGACGCATTTCGAGAATCGCATTGGCCTGGATTTCTGAGAATTTGAACTTCTGTATCAACTTGGCTCGCGCGTCGTCGGTGTCTTTCGATTTTTTGATGAGCTCGATAATCTCGTCGATGTGATCGAGCGCTTTCGAGAGACCGAGCAAGATGTGCTCTCGTGCTTTGGCTTTCGCGAGATCGAATTGCGTGCGCTTTGTGACGACAACTTTGCGGAACTCAACGAAATATTCAAGGAGCGCCTTTAGCGAGAGCGTCTGCGGCACGCCGTCGACGAGCGCGACGACGTTGTAGTGGAAAGCCTCCTCAAGCTGGGTGTGTTTGTAGAGATAATTGAGAACCGTCTGGGGGTTCGCATTGTTCTTGAGCTCGATTACGACGCGAATATCCTTCGCCGATTCGTCACGGATGTCGCGGATGCCTTCAAGCTTCTTTTCGTGGACGAGGTCCGCGATCTTGGTAAGGAGGTCCGACTTGTTTACTCGAAACGGAATGGACGTGACGATGATCTGGTAATCGCCCTTTTTCCCTTCGGTTATTTCGGCATTCCCTCGCACAACGACAGGCCCGCGGCCGGTCGCGTAGGCGTGCGCGATGTCTTTCTGATTGAACGCGATGCAGCCCGTCGGGAAATCCGGTCCTTGCACGAATTGCAGCAAATCTTCGGTCGTCGCCTCGGGATTATCAATCAAGTGGATCGCGGCATCGGTGACTTCGCGCAAGTTGTGCGGCGGGATGTTGGTCGCCATACCGACCGCGATGCCAAGCGTGCCGTTTAAGAGTAAGTTTGGGATCGCTGCGGGCAAAACACTCGGTTCTTTTCGGGTGTTGTCGTAGTTGGGAGCAAACGGCACCGTTTCTTTTTCGATGTCGCGAAGCATTTCCCCCGCGAGTCGGCTCATCTTCGCTTCGGTGTAGCGGTACGCTGCTGCGCCGTCGCCGTCGATCGAACCGAAGTTGCCCTGGCCGATAATGAGCGGGTAGCGCATCGTGAAATCTTGCGCCATTTTGACCATCGCGTCGTAGACGGATGCATCGCCGTGCGGGTGGTATTTGCCGAGCACATCGCCGACCACCGTCGCGGACTTTTTCGTCTTTGAGGTGACGTTCATACCAGCCTCATGCATGGCATAGAGAATGCGGCGGTGTACCGGCTTCAAGCCGTCGCGTACGTCCGGCAAAGCGCGAGCCGTGATAACGGACATCGCGTAATCGAGATACGATTCTCGCATTTCGGTCGAGATCGAGCGCGAAACAACGTTCACGTGAGGGGTGACAGGGGCTGAATTGTCCTTGTTTTTATCCTCTTTTCCGCGAGCCATAGTCGAAGAAGTATATCAAAAATCGCTTCGGAATCCAGCGCTCTTGTCTGCAAATTCCAAATCTACAGGGCAGGCTCAGTCGTCGAGCCGACTTCTTCCAACTGGATCGTGCCGGATGTCGATTCAACGAACTGGGTGGTGGATCCGTACGCTTGCTGTAGCTGCTGAGCGCCAGCCGAAAAGGCTGCCTGAGCTTGCGTAATGCCCGTTGAGCTTGCAACAGCACTTGCCGCACTTTTGAAATTAGGTGCCGGCGTTGTCGAGAGGGTGTGGAAAAAAAAGATGAGCCAACCGATCAAAAGTATTCCGGCAACGCCCAGCGCAATCGATGCCGCGATCGCGGTCTTTTCATGCTTGGGCTTCTCGCGCAATTGTTGCAGAGCTTCTCTCACTCTACGATTGTAACACTACGACATCGCCTTCCTTGCCCGCGAGGTCGCGCAATTTGACAGTGAATTTCTCGAGAGGCTTTGATCCTTCGTCTCCTGCTTCCTTTAGAAATTGTTTGAGCGTTTTGTCGTCGTACAAAATCGGAATAATGACTTTCGGTTCCAGCTTTACCGCAAGCTTTGCTGCATCTGCCGGGTTTAAGGTTCCCTCGCCGCCGATCGGCATGATCAGAATGTCTGGCGAATCCATTTCAAATACCTCTTTCGGAAGATTCGAATCCTCGAGTGCCCCGAGATACAGCACCGACATATCATCAAACGTGAGCGAGTAGACGGTATTGATGCGCTCTTCGCCGCCGTATTGCGACTTTGATGGAAAGCCGGCGGCTGTTATCTCTTTCACTTCGTATTCGCCCGGACCAAAGATTACGAACGGTTGTTTATCACCGCGGGCGGCTTCTTCTGCACCATTCATATCGGGATTGTTTACCGAGATAAATGCGACGTCGGCGCCGAAGTTCACCGGTTTGAAGTTTTTGGATTTCTTCGAGACCGGCGAGAACACAATAGTTGTATCGCCTGCTTGTGCGCGGATGCATGCTCCGTCGTGGAATGTCAAAATCATGGCGTGAAGTATAGCTGTTTTTTGCCAGAGCAGCTATTTGACATAGATGTTTTATGGTCGTACAATACCAGTAGGTTCACTTTGGGGTACTCCAATGAATAAACTTGTTAGTTTTCTCTTCCTCGCAAGCGTTTCCTTTGGCATCGGCACTGCTATCTCTTCGTTCGCGGACGCGTCCAAAGAGATCATCGTCAATCGCGCGCTCAAAACCGATCGGCTGCTGCTACCGAACACAGGGCCGCAATCGGTCGATCGGACGCACAAGAGCGACAAATTGAAAGTGATCAAGCCTCGATCCATGATCGACAATCGCTGGCGTCCTACCTCAGAAACGGGCCCTTGCCCTACGAAGACGTGGGAACAAGACCCGCTGAAACAAACATTTCCCGGGCGTTGCTTCGCCTGAGAATCACAAGATCCCGGCTGCTTCGCCGGGATCTTTTCTTTTTTTGTCTACTGCGTAATCGATCCTTTCTTGCCTTCGACCTGCTCCTTCAGAAGGTCTCGGATCTCCGAAAGGAGTTTTTCTTGCGTCGAGATCGGTTCGGGAGGTGCCGCCTTCTCCTCCTCCTCTTGTTCACTCATCATTCTTTTGAAAGCGCCCGCGAAGAGCTTGTACATCAAGAAGATGGAAAGTGCGACAATGAGGAAGTTGATAGTTACCTGGATGAGATGACCGTAGCCCACGACAAGCGCCGGTGTCGATGAACCATTCAATGTTTGTTCGGGCCGGATCGTGTACCCCCAATGGCTGAAATCGACGTTATTTGTTCCAAGCGAAATAAAGGGTGTAATGATGTCATTGACGATGGAGTTGACGACGGCACTGAAGGCGCCGCCGACTACAACTGCGACTGCCAGCTGGGCGGCATTGCCCCTTGCGGCAAAGGCCCAAAACTCGCTAAAAAAGCCGCCTACCCTGTTCGCAACCCTGCGCTGCGCTTCTTTCGCTGTCATGAAGCGAATAGTACCACGTAGGCATGGACGTTTGCATCCCGCTACTCCTTCATATATATTGTGCGTGCCGCTCAGCGGCATTATTGTTTAACGAGCGAGCGAAATGAACACTTGTGTTCATTTCCGAGCAAGTGCGAACAATATGAAGGCTTTTAGCCTGAATATTATTACTAATTTCCGGTAACGCTTCCCTGCACGCAGTCACGGTAGAGCAAGCAGGATAGCCCGGATCTCTATAAAAATGTCTACAGCAGAACTCGAGACGAAAGTCTCTGAAGTGGAAGAAGTGAAGGAGGCTACTGGCCCAATGGCCGAGCTCCTCAAAACGGCGCCGCACACGCCGATGCTTGACGATGTGGTGGAAGGACCCGTCGTCGCTATCGGTCGCGCAAAGGTCTACATCGACCTTCCCCCGTTCGGCACCGGCATTATCTACGGTCGCGAGTACCTCTCAGCCCGTGAGACGTTGAAAAACGTCCACCTCGGCGACACGGTAACCGCGAAGGTCGTCGGACTCGATAACGAAGAGGGATACATCGAGCTCTCGCTGCGCGAGGCTCGCGCGGCGCTCATGTGGAACGAAGCCGAGGTCGCGATGCAAAAGAAGACGGTATTCGATCTTCCGATCGCGGACGCCAACAAGGGCGGTCTTATCGTGCACTGGCAAGGCATTCAGGGTTTCCTCCCTGCTTCGCAACTCGCGCCGGCGCACTACCCGCGCGTCCCGGACGGCGATAAGGACAAGATCTTCCTCGAGCTCAAGAAGCTCGTCGGTCAGAAACTCGAGATGGTTATTATCACCGCGAGCCCGAAGGAGCAGAAGCTTATCTTCGGCGAGAAGGGCGCAGGCCAATCGGAACGCTCTTCGCTTGTTGAGAAGTACCATGTCGGCGATGTGCTCGACGGCGTCGTAACCGGCGCGACCGAGTTCGGCGTCTTCGTCAAATTGGAGGAAGGCCTCGAAGGCTTGGTGCACATTTCAGAAATGGACTGGGCGCTCGTCGAGAATCCAAAGACTCGCTACAAGGCTGGTGAGAAGGTCAATGTGAAGGTCATCGAGATTAAGGACGACAAGATCTCGCTCTCAATCAAAGCACTCAAAGACGATCCGTGGAAGACGGCTGCCGCAAAGTACAAGAAAGACCAGAAGGTCGAGGCCGTTGTCATCAAATACAACAAGCACGGCGCGCTCGCTTCTATCGAAGAGGGTGTGGCGGGATTGGTGCACGTTTCCGAATTCGGCAACGAAGACGAACTTCGCCAAAAGCTCGAGCTCGGCAAGGTCTACCCTTTCACGATCACATTCTTCGAACCGAAAGATCGTCGCATGACGCTCAAGCCGGTCAACTAACCTCAGTCAATCCAAAAACAAAAACCGCGACAATGAGTCGCGGTTTTTGTTTTGTCTTTCCAAACCCCACGGGGTCGAACCTTGTCCGCTTGGTTTATTCGATTTCGCCGGGGTGCCAACCAAATTCGGCTAGAGCGATGTTGGATTTGTATTTTTCTATCGCAAAACGAACCGACGGAACGGTATTTTCAGGCAACGTGTTGAGCGAGAACCACGAAAGATCATCGCACTTTTCTGGTTCGGTATTTTGCGGCTCACCTTCCCATTCCGATATCACGAAGAAAAAGTCCATATAACTGCGGCCGTTCGAGGTTCGGTGCATGACGTGCACGAACCGCTCCTGTCCCGGTCGCAATTCGATCCCCGTTTCCTCACGCACCTCGCGTCGCAAAGCCTCGGTGATCGATTCCCCAGCTTCGAGATGTCCGGCCGGCAATCCATAGTTGCCGTCTTGCCAGCCTGTATTGAACCTTCGGAGCATCAATAACCGATCGTCTTTGATAAGAAGTCCATATACCGCAGCCCGAAGCGTAAATCGTTCGTCAGCCATGTCAGTTGCAACGATTCATCGCAATCTCGCGACCTTCCGTGACCGTCATTTCTATTGCTTCTGAAACTTTTTTGAAAATCTTCTTGAGCTCGTCGAGTTCGGCAGGCTTGAAGCGCGCAAGAATGAATGTAACGACTTCCTGCTCGCCGAGAGGTTTCTTTGCCCGGCCATTTTTGCCCTCCGGCGAAACACCGACGCGAATACGAACGAACTTTTTGGTCTTTATAGAACGAGTGATCGACTCAATCCCCTTGTGTCCGCCCGATCCTCGATCGAAAGAGAGCTTTATTTTGCCTAGCGGAAGGTCCAGATCGTCATACACGACGATCAATCGCTCTGCTGCCTTCTGACTTTTGATAAATTTCGCGACGGAAACGCCGGATTTGTTCATAAAGGTGTCCGGATTTACCAAAACGGCAAGTGTTTTGCCGATCATGCCGCGATTTACTTGCGCCTTTGCTTTCTTATCCTCTTTCCATTCACTAAATGCGTGCTGCTTTGCGAAAAACTCGAGTGCCATACGACCAGTATTGTGTCGCGTGTTCGTAAATTCTTCTCCGGGATTGCCGAGGCCTGCAATAATCCATGTCATTGTCATGAATCATAGAACGAAAAAATAAAAATGACGAACGGCACGCGTCGAATTTCATTCGAATCGCGAAAATTTGCGATGCACAATCTCTATCACTTTGTGTCAACGCACGGCTCGGGTATAATGCTTGCACATGAGCTCCGTTAGAAAAGTTTTCGACGGTGCGTTTCTCCGAAAAAGTTCTTTTGCCATGAACATCCGCTCCATTGAGCACGGCAAAAGTCACCAGTGATATGCCAAACGACGGGGTCCCGCAATTTACGCAACCTGTCGGCCGAGAAGGCGGAGAATCGTATCTCGCGCTCGCACTCTATACGATCATTGCACTCGGTTTGGCGCTCGTAATTCGCTTTTTTGTCGCTGCTCCCTACGTTGTCGACGGCACTTCAATGCTTCCGACGTTCCAAAACTGGAATTATCTCATCGTCGATCGTGTTACCTACGACTTTTCGGCTCCCCAACGCGGCGACGTGGTCGTTTTGGCACTACCGGAAGACACTTCGCGCGATCTCATCAAGCGTGTGATCGGTTTGCCTGGCGATACAGTGGTCATTTCTGGTACCAAACCGACCATCACCGTCTACAACGAGCAAAATAAGAACGGTTTCGTGATAGACGAGCCGTATATCGACCCTGCCAACTATGGCGGACCAACCAACATCACCGTTACTCTCGGCGCAAACCAGTACTACGTACTCGGCGACAACCGCGACGTCTCAGCCGACTCGCGCACCTGGGGCGTTTTGCCGCGACAAGACATTGTCGGTCGCGTTTTGCTTCGACTGTATCCGTTCAACGAGATAGGCATCTTTCCGGGCGAAGCGCGCTACGCGCAACCTGCATCCGCAGGCGCGAGCGTCGCCAGTTCGACCCGATCAGCGACTACAAAATGATCCGCTTGCGCGATACGCGTCATGAGAACACCGCAGCCTTTCTGGGCTCGGCTATCAAGATTGCTGAATATTACGGATTCGTTCCGCTTGAGGACGCTTTGAAGTCCTCGACACAAGCCGGAGCGCGCAAATCACTCGTCAATCCAAAGGCAGAGGGCGATATCTCGTTCGCTCGCCGCGAAGAGCGCGCGCTTGCACAAATCGCTCGTCGCTCAGCGCAGTGCATGCGCGGCGAAACGCCTGAAACCGGCGCACATATGTTCTGGCGCACGACGCCGGGCCAAAGTTCTTTCCCTTCAATCTCGCTCGAGCTGCATGTCGCCGGCGCGCGAGGCGCGATTGCCGAAGCGCTCCTACTCATCGTCGCCTCGACCATCGCCGAGGAAGCCGGTTTGCCCCGGCCAACGCTTTCGATCAACAACATCGGCTCGATGGAATCGTCCAACCGATTCGTGCGCGACGTCGGTACCTATTTGCGCAAGCACTTGGATACGATCTCTCCGACCCTACGCCCCAAGGCCGCAACCGATCCGCTCGGCACGCTCGTACAATTGATCGAAAAGGGTCACCCTGCCATCGCGCGAGCGCCGCAGGCGATGGAATACCTCACCGAAGATGAACGCCGCCGTTTCTGGGAGCTCCTTGAATACCTTGAGGTTTCCGGACTCTCGTACGAACTCTCGCCGCACATCCTCGGTAGCCGCGATTGCTGGGCGCATTCACTCTACGAGCTCTCGACCATGGATAACGAGACGAATTCCCGTATTCCGGTTGCCTTCGGCGGACGCTACGATCCTCTCGCAAGCCGCTTCGGGGGTACCGCAGGCGCCGCCACCATCTCGATCACCTGCGAGGTTAAGGGCAAGACTCGCTTTAAGCACGAAACCCCTGGCGTCCCGGCCATTTACTTTGCTCATTTGGGCATTGAGGCTCGCCGCGCCTCCCTCAAGGCACTCGACGTCCTTCGACGCGCGGAAATCCCCGTCTATCACAGCCTTTGCTACGAAAAGATCGGCGAACAAATGACGCAGGCCAAGACACTCGCCGCTCCATACGTACTCATCGTGGGCTACAAGGAGGCAATGGACAGCACCGTTATGGTCCGTGAGGTTGCCACGAATTCGCAAGAATCAATACCGCTTCCGGAGCTTCCGGGCTACCTCAAACGTCGCCGTGTCGGGAATTGGAAAGGCGGAGTCGCCGCATAACCTTGCTCAACTCCTAGGGTTCATGCTATAGTCCCGCCACATGGCAATTAATGCAGAAGTACAGAAAAGCGGCAGCGAGAACGTCCTCTCGACCATCCGCAAATTCTCCCGCCGCGTTCAAGGCACGGGGCTCGTAAAGAACGCGCGCGCCAACCGTTATTTCGAGCGCCAAAAGTCCAAGACTGTTCAGAAAAAGCGCGCGCTCAAGATGCTCAAGCGCCGCGCCGACTACCAAAAGGCAGTGAAGGATGGCAAGATCGCGGAAGCCCCGATGCGCGGTCAACGCCCCAACATGGCTCCTCGCCGCGAGAGCGAAGCCCCTCGATCACAATCCGGCCTCGGCGACTCAACCCCGATCGCTCGCTAACCCGTAAAAGATTTTTCGATGAAAAATCTCGCGGGGCAGGCACACTCCATTGTTTCGATAAAACAAACGACACGCGGCTCACTGCCGCGTTTGCCGTTTGAGGAAATCGCGAAAAGGATTTTAGGTCCGAACTACGAACTCTCTTTGGTGCTGTGCGGTGATTCGCTCGCGCAACGCATGAATAAGGAATACCGAAGGAAAACCTATAAGCCCAACGTGCTCTCCTTCCCTATCTCAAAGCATGAGGGTGAGATTTTTCTTAACGTACACTGCGCCGCCCGAGAAGCGAAGAACTACAACGTGAGCTTGCGCAAACACCTCGCGCTTCTGTTCGTGCACGGCTGCTACCACCTCAAAGGTCTTGATCACGAAAGCGAGCGCGAAGCCAAAAACATGGAGCGCCTCGAAACAAAGACTCTCGAGCGGTTCGGTTTGTAATATTTTCCCCATGCGGCATAGTGTCCGTCAGAAAACCTGATGGAGACTAGGGATGTACAACACTGGAGAACTCTACGAACTTTCGTTCGTCGCTCCGAATGAGGGAGCGAAGCCGAGATTGGTCTTCACGATTGCAACCGTGTATCTAGAGGAGCTTGTCGAGCGGCTGCGCATACTTTCTACGAAGTGGCATTCGCACGCACAAAACTACTGTCACCGCGATGTCGAGTTCGTACTGTTTTCAAGCGACCTCTTCGGTCGCGTCGAATTCGGCTACGATCGTTGCGGATTCGTAACGACCTCAAACGAAGAAACGCTGCTGGAGCTGGATCGCGAGAAGCTCCAAGCATCGACCATGACTCTGAAGCTGCTTACGCTTGCGCTCGCCGTCCCAATCAAAAAACAACGCGCTTCCAATCGGCTGCAACAAATCGATCTGGAACTGCGATGCGATCCGTTCGACATCAACGGCTACAATCATGCCGTCAGCGGCTATGTTTCGGCGCCGATGATAGCCTGGCTTCGCAAGCAAGGTATGGCCGATTCAATGCGTTTGCCAAAACCCATCCTTGATTCGATGCGCCAAACCTGGAAAGCGGTCTGTCGCGATGGATTGCAGCACTGGGCAGCGGAATGCGACGCATGGGTCGATTCCGACGGAAGATTTATGCTGTGCTGTTTCGGGAACGCGTGCGATATCGCGATCTATCCCGACGGAAGTTGCGGCAAAATGGACGATGCGTACGTGCGTTTTAGCTGTCACAATCTCGACTCCGCGGTGCAACAGGTAACCTTGCTCGCCGGTCTCGCAAAAATGTGCGAACTTGCGCGCATTCAGGAGGAACTTTGAGCCGCTCCCATTTGGGGTGCGGCTCTTTTTTTAAAAATTCCACAAACCAAAGGTTTCAGCTTCCGGTATTGCGCGGTAGAATGCTCGGATGGCCCGCACCGTCTATTGTGGTATCGACATCGGCACGTATCACGTGAAGGTTGTCATTGCCGCGCCGGCAGAAAATCCCGATATGCCGATGCAAATTCTCGGCACCGGTACCGCTTCTTCTCGCGGCATGCGCCACGGCTACATCATCGACCGCAATGAAGCGACGAAAAGCGTGAAGGAAGCGCTCGCCCGCGCCTCGTCTTCGGCACGCGTGCAGATCCGCTCGGCGCGCGTCGGCCTCGGCGGAGTCGGTATCGACGAAATACATTCGACCGGCGACGTCACACTCACCCCTTCGGGCGGTATCGTCACCCAACAGCAAATCGATCGCGCCATGCGCGAATCCGAAAAGCGCGCCTCGCCGAAGCTTTCCAATCGCACCGTCATCCACACAATCCCCCTCGAGTATCGCGTCGACGGTCAAAAGGTCTATGGCAAACCCGAAGGCATGCAGGGCACCAAACTCGCCATCGATACGCTCCTTATCACAATGCTCACGCAGCATCATGACGATCTTGTCGAAGCTGTCGAATCCTCCGGCGTCGAAGTAGAAGGCGTAATGGTCGCGCCGCTTGCGGCAGCGCTCGTTACGTTGACGAAAGCGCAAAAGACGGCCGGTGTCTGCCTCGCCAACATCGGGGCCGAAACGCTTTCCATAATCGTATTCGAGGACGACAACCCGATTTCAATCAAGGTCTTACCGACCGGCTCAGCAGACATCACCAACACAATCGCGCTCTCGTTCCAGATTCCTCTGCCCGAGGCCGAGCAAATGAAGCGCGGCGCTGTTACCGGTTCTGAAATTCCGATTAGAAAAATGGACTCGATCGTCCAAAGCCGCTTGAAGGAAATGTTCAAACTTATCGCCGCACATCTCAAAACAATCGGTCGCGCGCAACTGCTGCCAGCAGGTATTGTCATCACAGGCGGCGGCTCCGGCATGACTTCGACACAAGAGATTGCAAAGGCAATTTTGAAACTCCCCTCGCAGGTTGGGCAGATCGGGCATATGTCTCGCAGTGCGACGGTAGATGCTACCTGGGCGGTCGCGTTCGGCCTTTGCAAATGGGCCTACGCGGATGACATGATCGAAAAATCATCCTCGCTCGGCGAGGCGTTCAGTGGATTTTGGGACTCCATCAAACGAGGCATCAAAAACCTGCTGCCATAGCGAAGCGAGGCGACAACCGCGTGCGTTTGGATAGCTAGATAAGAGGTCATGAATATTCATGACCGTCAAGATTGCCGCAATCTTTAAAGTGCTATCATGCGCTCACTATGGCAAAAGAAGTGAAGCCTGACGTCGAATCATTCGCCCGCATTCGCGTCGTCGGCGTCGGAGGATCGGGCGGCAATGCCGTCAACCACATGGTCCAATCCAAAGTTGAGGGCGTCGACTTTATCGCAGTGAACACTGACGCACAGGATCTCCACAAAAATCGCGCAAAGAAAAAGATTCATATTGGCAAGACGCTGACCCGCGGCCTCGGCACGGGCATGAACCCGGATCTCGGCAAGCAAGCCGCAGACGAAACACGCGAAGATATTCAAGATGCCCTCAAGGGCAGTGACATGGTGTTCATCACCTGCGGTATGGGAGGCGGCACTGGCACCGGCGCCGCGCCGATCGTCGCCAAAGTGGCACGCGAACTCGGTGCACTCACTGTCGGCGTCGTCACTCGCCCCTTTGCCTT
This sequence comes from Minisyncoccota bacterium, assembly GCA_031291875.1. Taxonomy (GTDB): domain Bacteria; phylum Patescibacteriota; class Minisyncoccia; order Phycocordibacterales; family UBA2100; genus UBA10103. Next base: position 103,870 of record JARLIE010000183.1, read on the forward strand.
TGAAGGCGCGCAGCGCATGCGTCTTGCGGAAAACGGCCTCGCCGAGCTTCGCAAAGCGGTGGACGCGCTCATCATCATCCCCAACGATAAACTTTTGCAAATCGTTTCTCGCGACACGGGCATCAAGAACGCCTTTGCGATGTGCGACGACATTTTGAAGCAGGCAGTCGAGGGTATCTCCGACCTCATTACACAAACTGGCATCATCAACGTCGACTTCGCCGACGTGCGCTCGATCATGCAAAACGCCGGTAGCGCCCTTATGGGTATCGGCCTCGCGATGGGCGACAAGCGCGCAGAGCTCGCAGCGAAAGCGGCGATCAACTCACCACTACTCGAAGTCTCGATCAATGGCGCAAAGGGAGTGCTCTTCTCGATCGCAGGCGGCGAAGACCTCGGCATGCTCGAAGTCCAAGACGCAGCGAATGTCATCACCGAAGCGATCGACCCGGATGCCAAAGTCATCTTCGGCGCAGTCACGGACGAGACACTCAAAAAAGGACAAGTTCGCGTCACCGTTATCGCGACCGGTTTTCCGGAGAGCTCCAATCGTGCCCCCTCCCTTTTTACTTCCAAAACTCCTCGCAAAGAAGACGTTCCGCCAGCATCTGCAAAAGAGCGCGGCGAGTTTATCAAGGAACGCATCGTTATCGACGACACCGCTCCAAAGAAACCCGAACCGCCGAAAGAGCAACCTAGGCCGGAACCAATTCGCATTGTCGATACCACGACCCTTGGTAACGACGACGATGACGACGCATGGGGAGGCTTGCCTTCCTTCTTGAGGCGCAAATAGGTTTGCGCTCTCGCTAGTGACATTAAATACGCTATACTGACAGCGCATGAACGGCTCAAACTACGAACTCATCATCGTGGGCGGTGGTCCCGCAGGGGCTGCCGCAGCCATCTATGCCGCTCGTAAGCGGCTCAAGACCCTTTTCATTACCAACGAATGGGGCGGCCAATCGACCGTATCAACGGATATTCAAAATTGGATCGGCACTCCCTCTATTTCCGGTGCCGACCTTGCTAAAAACCTGAAGGCACACGTCGAAGCACAGGCCAACGAATGCCTCACGATTCTTTCCCCTGCACTCGCGAGCTCGCTCGAACCGAAAGAAGACAGTGTCGAAGTAACGACCAACAAGGGCGTGTTTTCGGCGAAGTCACTCCTAATCACCACGGGCGCACAGCGTCGCAAGCTCGACGTTCCCGGCGCGGAAACTTACGATCAAAAAGGTCTTACCTACTGCGCCTCCTGCGACGGCCCTCTCTTTGCCGATAAGGATGTTGTCGTGGTCGGTGGTGGAAATGCCGCCTTCGAAACCGCCTTGCAGCTCCTCGCTTACTGCAAAACAGTCACCCTTCTCAATCGTACCGAGACATTTAAGGCCGATGAGGTCACCGTCGCGTCGGTCGCGGCGCACGCGAATATGCGAATCGTCAAAAACGCTATCCCAATAGAAGTCGTCGGTACCCAATTTGTAACTGGTATCAAATACAAGGACGCGACCAACGGACAAGAAACACTGCTTCCTGTCGAAGGTGTATTCGTCGAAATCGGCCTTTTGCCCAACACCGACTGGATCGGCGACAAGCTCAAGATGAACCCCATCAAACAAATCAAGATTGATCCACGCACGCAGCGCACGATGAACCCGATGATTTGGGCGGCGGGCGATTGCACCGACGGCCTATATCACCAAAACAACATCGCTGCTGGCGATGCCGTCAAAGCCCTCGAAGATATTTACATGGCGCTCCACAGAAACTAAACAGTTTCTGTCATACTGCAGCACACAATTTGGTCACCGGCTTTCTCGACCACTCTCTCGCCACTTTTAAATTGGATTTAATTTCTATTGGGCAACGACGGTGATCGTGCCAACTGCGCTGTGGTCGAGGTGATTGTGGTAGCCCCACGAACCAACTTTGTTGAAGGTAAAACTAAAGGATGTCCCTGCCGCACACTGATCAAAAGGTGCGGTACCCGCATAGGTCGACGAACAGTGTTGTTGCATGGTCGTACCGTCATAGCCGTTGTGGATGGGGTGCGGATCCGAGGCAACCCACATAGCGCCGGCATTTGAGACGAACGTAACTGTACCGCCTTGAGCAATAGTTACACTGGATGGAGAAAAGCCTGAGCCGTCGAATGTTACAGTCGCGCTTTTTTGTGCTTGAGATGCGACGCCCGATTGGGCCTGCGTGGAGGTCGTCGGAGTTTGTGTAAACGGCGCGACTGCCGCACCAGATGTGGTAGCTTGAGACGAGGACCACCACCAGTATGCTCCAATGATCACCAGTACGACGATAATCGCCCAAACAATCTGCTGAAACCTACTCATAAGAGAAAAGTATAGCACTGAAGGATTATGCCTTGTGTGCCAAGAATTCGCGGCCATGACCGAGATCGGTATTGACCGGAATTCCTCGTTCGCAGAGTTCGCATCGATCCTGCGGCCATTGTTCGAGCTGGAGCGTCACGAGCGATTCGAAATGGGGCACTCCGACGTCTTCGTTGCGAACACTGCCTCGATTGCAAATAGCGATCGCGCCGACTATTTCCGCGCCGGCGATCCTAGCGACATCAATAACCTTACGCATCGAGCCGCCAGTCGTCACGCTGTCTTCGACAATAAGTACGCGCTTGCCCGCAATAAGCTTGTCATACCCTCGTTTGATGATGAAACCGCCTTGACCGTCTTTGTCCGCATAGGTCGCGAAGACTTCCCTCCCGAGGCGTTCGCTCAAATGATAGGCCGTCCACTGAGAAAGAATCGCCGCCCCGACAGCAGGACCGATAACCGCATCGACGTTAAACGAGGCGAAGCGATTGGCCATCTCTTTGCAAAGTTTCGATATTTCGCGCGTGTACGGATACAGCGCATCTTTGTTAACGTAGGTTTCGCTGTGCTTTCCCGAAATGAAAACGAAATGCCCTGTTCTAAAAACTCCCGCATTCTGCAATAGTTCCAAAACTTCCGAATCAGACATTAGGCGCAATTATGGACGAGAGACGCGCAGATGCAAGTGTATAAAACTGTGCACATCATCGGCTCTTCATACAGCGGTGCGTATTGCTGTATCGAGCTCGAGCGCTGCCTTTTGCGCCGCTTCGGCGAAGTCGAGCCCTCTCGAGGCGTACATGATAGACCTCGAGGCGCAGATCAAAAATGCTCCTTCTTGTTCTTTTGCTGCAGCGACTGCAGCCCGAAGATCACCTCCCTGCGCACCGATTCCGGGAATCAAAAAGGGTACTCCCGGCGCAACCTTGCGTACGGCGGCTATTTCTGTGGGATAGGTGGCACCGACTACCAACCCGCAATTTCCGTTGCCATTCCAAGCGCTTGCGACGCGTTTTGCCACATGTAGGTAGAGCGGCTCTTCCCCTACCGATAGATGCTGCAGTTCGCCAGCGCCCGGATTCGAGGTGCGACAAAGAATGAATATGCCTTTATCCTTACGATCGAGAAAAGGCTGGAGCGCTTCTGCGCCAAGATAGGGATGCAGCGTTATCGCGTCGGCTCGTAACTGCTCGAAAGCGAAAGAAACATACCCGAGATTCGTGTTCCCGATGTCCGCACGCTTTGCATCGAGGATCAGGGCCACTTCGGGAGCATGTTCGAGAATGTAAAAACAGGTTTCTTGGAGCGCCGCAAATCCTTCGTCGCCATGCGCCTCATAGAAAGCGGTGTTCGGTTTGTATCCGCAAGCGATTGTTTTGGTCGCATCGATTATTGCGCGGTTGAATGCAACGATGGTTTCGCGAACACTGGATTTGCGAAGGCTTTCAGGAATCTTTTCGTATTCCGGGTCGAGCCCTACGCAAAGGTACTTACCTTCGTTCCAGTTATTTCGCAAGAGTTCATTGAAGTTTCGCATCGCGGCAATCCTATCACATCAGAAGGTATCGGTGAGCGGTGAACCGAGTCCTGTCACGTAATCATAGTGCTTTCGAGCAGTGCAAAGGTACCCACATGCGCCGTTGGTACCACTTACAATATCGCGGAAGTAATTGGCAGCATTAGGTGCCGCTTTGTCCGCGTAGAGCTGCTGAAGGTTGCTCCCGTGACCGAGCGCCGCTATCGCAGCCCACTGCGGGGCGCCAGCCGAGGTGCCGCCGACTTCCCGCCACTTGCCCTTGTAGTAGATTGGGAAACCCGAGGATGGATCAGCGTCGTACGATACGTCGGGAATGGCTCGCATGCCGCCCGCGCGCGGAATAGTAAATCCGGACTGATACGGCGGTTCTTTTTCGTACGCGGAAATACCACCTCCAGAGCCGCTCCAGGCTGTTTCGTTTTGCTGATCGCCGCTTGCGGAAATAGCGACGTGTGTGCCACCGACGCCGATCACCTCCGGCGAAGCGGCTGGCCACGAAACGCCCGAGCCCTTGTCGCCGGAGGAGGCAAAAAACACCGCACCTGAGCCGCTCTTGAAATGCGAATCCAGTGACGTTTCTTCGGGAAACTCTTCTCCTCCCCAGCTCATCGAGACGGCGATTACGTCCTTTTGAGAAGCGGCGTAATCGACCGCTTTTAGCAGATTCGCGCCGCTTTGTGTCGTTGCCTCGACGAGTAGTATCTTCGCGTTGGGAGCAATCGCATGCGCCCACTCGACGTCGAGCGACGTTTCGAGATCCCAACCGCTGTTTGTTCCTTCTTTTGTGCTCATTAGGTGCTGCGCGAAGCAGCCACTCGCCTTCGTACACGCGGGCAGATTGAACTGCTTATCGAACGCGGCAAGATCGGACTCAATCGTTGCATCGTTGTACGCGCCGATAATGGCAATCGTTCCATGGCCACCGGAGGATGGAAGGTGGTAGATCCGCTTGATTTGATCGGGCGTCATACCGATCGGAAATTGGGTCCAGGTTCCGAGTGAGTGGATCGGTGGCGTTCCTTTGAAGTTCGTAAAATGGTACGCCGCGCTCGCCGTTCGCGGAATGATAAAAAGGAGCATGAGTAACACGGACAATGATGCGGTTAGGATGTTCATGCCAAAATTATAGCGAGCGGGCGGTCATGGAAACTTAAGGGGAAGTTCAAAAAAGTATGAAGACGCCGATGCTGCGGGCTTCGCGGGGATGTGGTACCCTGGCGGCATATGTTGATCCGAACCTGTATGGCCAAAATTCACCGGGCCACTGTTACCGAAGCTGATCTTAACTACGTCGGCTCGATTACTATCGACGAAGATCTTTTGGACGCCGCCGGCATCAAACCGTTTCAGTACGTAATCATTACCAGCCTCGCCAACGGTACGTTTTGGCAAACGTACGCTATTGCCGGCCCGCGCGGAAAGGGCGGTATTTGCCTCAACGGTTCACCTGCGCACCATTTCAAACCAGGCGACATGGTCATCATCCTCGCGGAAGCGTGGCTCGAACCAAGCGAGCTGCAAAACCTCACGCCGACCATCGTATTCGTTGACAGCAACAACAAGATCACGGACGTGAAAAAACACTCGTTGCTTCCTCACGACGCGAAAGCCTAACGTACCTCATAAAAAAGGCGCCTATCGATAGGCGCCTTTTTGCTTGTGATTCGTATTAATTACCCTGCGTGACCGAACCGTCTTCGCTCACATGGACTCCCTGAATCAGACCCTGGCTTTGTCCGTTGCCTTCGTGATTGCCACAGCCCGGCAGGATGACATGGACTTGGAAGAGTCCTCCGAGGCCACCTTGCTCACCATCGTTCATCGGGCACGGGTAGATCGGCGCGCTCGTGCTGCCGTTCATCCAACCATGTTCGCCGCCCGGCATCGTGCTTGTTCCTTCCAGATGCATCATGAACCCGACCGTCGAGGAGCCGATCGTCATGTGATCTTGCTCTCCTTGGCCTTGTTCTTGACCGTTGCCGTTAGCATTGTCATTGCCGTTGCCGTCTTCGCAATGAACACCTACGTATCTGCGCGTCAAAGGACCGAAAAAGCCGCTTGCGCTCGAGGTTGCGGCGATACCAAAGTGCATTTGATACTCCTGAAGCGCGTGTGCCGTCATAGGACCAAAGAATCCGGTACTGCTTGCCGAAAAGAATCCAGCGCCCTGTAGCATTTGCTGAAGTTGAGCAACATCGTCACCTTCGGATCCGACCGAAAGGTCACGACTAAAAACTGAGCAGTTCCCGTTGGAACTCAACATGCCTGGCGTGGTGCTCGCCATCCAGCTCGGGCGAGTAGTGGTGCCGTTCATCCATATCATATTCGTTGAGCTCGGTGCGACGGACTGGATGAGCGATTTTAGCTGCTGCTGGAGCGCGGTAATCTGGCTCAAAAGCGACTGTACCTGGAGATCGATGGTCGAGCTGCCAGTTACATTGACCTGTGCCAGAGCGAGCGTCGGGGCAAACAGTGAAAACGCGAGTAATAGACCCGTAATACGATGGTATTTTTGCATATACATGAATTGTACTGCATAGAACTAGCGCCCTATTTCTTCATGTTGATAAACGGATCCCCTGCTAAAAAACTGCACCACACCAGAAGAACTGTCCTGGTACAATAAAGCTATGAGCTTTTCGTATCCACGCGTTGTCGTGGCCGTGTTTGCGAGTATCTTTGCTTCCCTAGGCATGGCCGGTAGTTCGTACGCGCAATCGATTTCGGCGCAGGATGCGCCCGTTACCTCCGCTTCTGAAGCAACGGCTTGCCAGCAGGAGATTGCAACGGCTGCATCACGCGGATACCCCGATACACAGAGCATAATCATCGATCAAGGCACTCTGCAATTCGAGGACCATTGTGTTGCGGCAGTATTCAACCCTGCGGCCGCTAGTTTAGGTCCGCATAACCCGGGCAGCTATATGTGCGTCGGCAAAAGCGCAAAGGTTATCGTATCCAGCATTGGCGTAATAACCGAAGCAGCAACACCAGATCCTGCGGTACCCGCGGGAAGCTGTCTCGCTAGTGCATGCGACGCTCCAGGAGGTAGCGGCTGTATGGCGGCAACTAACGTAACCAGTCCAAATAGCGCATTCGAAAGCTCTATGCCCTCGGCGCCAACCTCAGTTACACCAGATCAAGGCATTACCGACGTGTCTGTAAACTCGGATGCCGGGATCGCGAGCCAGTCCGGAAACTCCGTAACCAGTTTCCAATCAGATGTCGGCTCTGTAAGCGGTGAAACTTCGGCAATGGGAGAAGCGCAACCTGTCTCGTGGACCCAACCCTCGGAAACTTTTACGAGTCCCGCTGAATCACCCGCAAGCGTGCAGCCGGAAACGAGCGCAAATACAGTCACGGATGTCTCAGCAACTCCCGATACGTCCGCAGCAACGACGGACGTTTCGCCGCCGCAAGCGTCCGCTCAATCAACAAATACGACCATGCCCGACCAAACGATAGCGCAACCGACGGTCAGCGATGCAGGAACCTCTCCAAACTCCTCTGGCATCGACCTTTCGCATGCACAGACGCAGTCGCAGAGCTGGATCGATAGAGCTGGTTCGACCTTAATGAATGACGGTATCAAGGTCGTCAACGATGTTCGTTCGTTTCTCGGTATGCAGCCGCTCAACATGGGCGCCCCCGCCGTCGAACCTTCCACAATGGGAGTTCGAGGATAGCTACTACTGGAGTTGTCGGATTTATTGCCAGGAGTCATGGAGTTTGACAAGCGCACGCGGAAGTGGGAATGTGCGGTCTTGATTCCCGCTACCATACGATCTCGGAAAGTTCTGGCCGCAGTTGTGGGATGTTGCATTCTTGTTGTGATCTTTGGGGTTTGGGAGATCAGGATTCACTCTCTTTCTTCCCAACCGGCCGCGGCAGTTGTCTCTATAGAATCTTGGACTGCCCTCGCATCTATACCAATGACCCCGGTTCCTACTGGCATTTCGTATATTGAGATCCTGAATAGCTGCAACTACGCGTATGCGGGCACCTGCGTCAACTTGCGTTCAGGACCGGGCACTAACTATTCCGTTGTCATGCAGCTGCGAAATAACATGGTCTTCAGGTTGGCGAGCACCACGGTCGATTCGAAGGGGCAAACGTGGTACGAGATCCGATTCGACGGACCGATCCACTACCCGGAGCGAGTGACTAGTGATTGGTATGTCAATGCTGATTATGCACGAACCTTTATGGATCCGGGTGTCCTTGAAACCAATGCGGGCATGAACGCGTCAAGTACTAAGCGCATCGTCGTTGATATTACCAGCGAGACGCTCTATGCGTACGACGGCGACACACTATTCATGCAGGAGCCTATTTCCACGGGCCTTGAACTGACTCCCACATCCCTCGGAAACTTCTGGGTCTACCGAAAAATACCCGATGCTTACATGCAGGGTCCGGTTCCAGGTCTAAGCGATCAATACTATGACCTCCCCGGAGTGCCATGGGACCTATACTTCACCAAGGATGGTGCGGCCATCCACGGCGCATACTGGCACGATCATTTTGGAGAGCCGTGGTCACACGGTTGTGTGAATTTACCGCCCGCAGCAGCAGAGATCCTCTATGAATGGGCCGATCTTGGCACACCGGTGACCGTGATCAATTGACCAAAAAGTGGATTTTCTTTTTCGGGGAGTCAAAGATGAAGTCCGCACTTGCTCGCGGTATCTATATCTGGAAGAATGCAGAAGTGCTACCGGTTATACCGCCTCCGATCACTACTCCAGCGACGATCGTCGCTCCAATGAGTACGAGCAGCGTTCCTGACGTGCCGTTTTATTCTCAATTCAGGGACATTCGGTCTCCACAGTGGCAGAAGGTCGGCTGTGGAATAACCAGCCTCGCGATGGTGATTGATTACTACAGTCCAAATGCGGTATCGGTGAACACATTGCTTAAGCAAGGTATCGCTGCGGGAGCATATGAACAAAATGCTGGTTGGATATATGCAGGTTTGATCCAGTTGAGCCAAAAGTACGGCCTCGACGGAACGTATCATGATCTATCGAAACTCGACACGCAGACCGCCTTCGAACAATTTAAAAAGTATGTAAAAGCCGGACCAGTAATACTGGCCGTTCACTACAAGTTCGACCCAAAAAGCACAATACCTCATCTTGTCGTGATCGATGCAGTTCAAGACGGCATCGTGTACTACAACGATCCTGCTGCGAAGACAGGAGAAAAACAAATCGCTGTTGCCGATTTTCTAAAAGGTTGGAAAAGGAAAGTGATCGTCATCCGGCCCACACAGGAAGCGCAAAGTACAACGCTCACGAAGGTGTAATGTATACGATTGGATCAGAAGCAAGTGCCCTTTGCAGTATCCTCATGTAATAAGCTGGGTGAAGACGACCACTCGCTGGTCGTAGCCGTTCTCGCTCTTAACCCACTGGCCCGCACAGGTGATCAAATTGAGTCGAGCTGTTGAAACATCGCTTGAGAAAATGTCGCTTGTCGGTGCGTCCTGATTGTAAAGTTTAACGTCGATCACGGTGAAGCGTCTCGTCTTCCCTGTCGCATCCACTACTTCCACCATATCCCCGGGCTGCAAAGTTCCCAGCTTGTAAAATACGGCCTCTTTCACATGTCTGCCGTCTAAGTGACCGTCGATGACGGCACTTCCGGGCGCTCCTGGACGCGGACCACCGTTATACCACCCAACGTCAGTAAAATTAGTCGGGATTCCCATCTCGCCATTGCCCTGCCAGGCGAGTCCGACACTTTGAATGGTCGCATCAACCCCGATCGCCGGAATGATGAGTCGTACAGGCTTACCCGGCACTTCGAACGAAGCGCCGAGTCCTGCAGGTCCCGAGGATACAGAGGTGGTTGCGACGGGCGTTGAGTTGCGAGTGGATAGTGCGTTCGCGGTCAATCCGTGGGTTTGGAGAAGAATAGAAAGACCACCAGCAAGCAGAGCCACACCCAGAGATATAAGGAACGCTGTTTTCCAAGAAAATGATGTAGCTGTGTTCATATTATTTTCTGAGGGTGTGGAATATCTGCTTACTTTGCTCTACTGCTGTCCGTACCCACCTCCCGTGCTCGGCAAGGCGGGAGTGCTTGGCGTCGTCGGTGTAATGACGACAGAACCAGCTAAAACGTTCACCGCACATGTTGCAGTGAGTCCTCCGCTTGTGACAGTCAGTGTCTTGAGGCCAGTTGAGGCGTAGTTGGCACTAAAACCAGAACCGTTCGGATTTGTAATGTTCAGATCCGGAGCGGACCACGTGTAAGTCCCATTGCCTCCCGACGCGGAGACCGTGGCTGTTTGGCCGACAGTAAGATTCTGCGCGGCCGGCGAACAATACAGGTTGCCCGTAGAGACTGTCCCTACGACGCTAACGTTACATACCGCACTGGAGCCTGCACTCGATACGGTGATCGGGTAGGTGCCAGCGGTAGGATAACTAACCGCGAATTTGCTGCCTGCTGAATTCGTGACATTCAGATTCGGACCGGACCACGAATAGGTCCCGTTGCCGCCTGTTGCCGTTAGGATATTGACTTGATTTACGTTCACTGAAGAAGACGCCATGCTACAAGTGACGGGTACGGTCGTCTGTGCGAAGCTGATCGCACCGATGCTCAACCCGACGACGGCGAGTGCTGTCACCGCGGAAAGAGCGAAATATTTTTTATTTGTTTCCATAGAGTTATTTTTAATCCTTATATAATCCGACCTTTCGCCGAACGCCTTTCGTTTTGTTCACAACAGAGACGTATTCAGCTAGTCTCCATGTTTGCACATATGACATGTAGGCTTCATGAATTATTAAAGTTGCCGATGGTCCACCGATCACCCTTACTGATCGAGCAGTTCGGTTTGAATCCCTCACCCAATCGCAAATAAACTATTGACATACATCATTATTTGTTATAAAGCTATTTCAGCTAGGTACATTGATTTTTCAAGGTTCAAACGTGAGACGAGTGCTTTGCCGATCTCTGCGGAGGTCTTCAAAATACTCGTCTCATCAGAGACTTGTCGCCGTCCGACGACTCGGACAATAACCACAAGTGGAGGTATGCGATGGATACCATCGTGAGCCGTACCCTGTCGGTGCATAAGGAACACGAAGTCCTGCTCAAGCTCGAAGCGGCCGGTTTGTGCGACGAACTCGCGCAGAAGGTCATCGACTCGAAGGACAACGCGTTGGCGCAGAAGGTCATTCGCCTGATCGAGAACGGCGGCTTCGAACCTTCGACAAGCCAGAAGCGCGCCCGCGAGATCATGGGCGGCAACATGTTCGGCGTCGAGGAAGCGATCAAGCACTTCGCGGTCAACCCGTCGAAACAGCAGCTCGCCTACTTGGCCGAAATTCCGTTCGCGGAATCCGTGCTCGAAACGTGCAAGGATACGCACGTGCTCGTCGCCGTCTTCCCGATGTCGATCCTCGGCATCCGCGGTGCCTGCAAGGATCAGCGCCTGTTCTACGATCAGGACTGGTACAACAAGCAGGCGTTCGCAAAGGAGCGCGGCGAAGTCGGTTGGCATCTCGTCCGGAAAACCCCCGTCGAAGATTCGACCTCGAAGACGTGGGACGAGCAGCAGCAACTGCTCGGCAAGGACGACGAGACGCCGAACGCCCGTGTCGTGATCTACACGATGATCGGGCACTTCAAGGCGACCGACGAACGGCTGTTCGAGAAGATCTGGATGCGTTGCTCGGATCTCGACTCGGACGGCGGCCGTGTCTACGTCGGCTTCTTCGGTGCCGGAGGGCTCTACGTCAGCTACGACTGGGACAGCTACTGCAATTCCTACTTGGGCGTTGCTTCTGCCCGGAAGTCCTGAACCTTGAATCTTTGAGGGCTTGCCCCTCTTGATTCCTTGAGCCCTTGCCCGAAAAATTTTTCAGCGCAGGGGCTCTTTGTTTTTACATGATAAAGTAATCGAATCCTGCTAATGCAGACTAGATCACGGTTCAGTCTCGCGGGGTGTCTCACCTTTGAGACTCGCCAGAATGTCGCTGCCTATAAATCGCGACAGCGTGCTAATGAGGAGGAAATGTAACTTCTTCTTCCTGGCTCTGAAAATGCACTTGGGCACTATCTCAACGTTTCGAATTTTCTAGACCAATCAACATAAGGATATTTTAGCCTATTTGGCTGGTTGTCGGTGAGGTCTCAACATAGCGGTACGTTTTCAGAAAATGAGACACCACTCTTGCCTCTTGCCGAACGTTACACCTTAAGACCTTCCCGTCGCTGCTCCTCCAGATCGTTCTTTACTGTTTCCACGGATATCTCGTCTGTGCGCGTGAACGTCAGATAGATCACGAGCGCCAGGATCGCGCCAAGGAAAATAAAGCTCGTTACTGTCGTACCGAGTCCGAGACCGCCGTCCGGTTGCGCTTGCGAAAGATAGTCCCCGATCGAAGCGCCGAGAGGTCGTGTCGTGATGTATGCGAGCCAGAACGCAAGCACGGCGTTGGAAGAGGTATGCCGATGTTCCATGCCCAGAACGGCTTTGGCGATATAGTGGCCGGCCGTAATGACGGCAATGATACCTGCAAAAATGAGCAGTGCCGTTAGATAGCCGAGATTGAATTTCTCCGCAGCGAGGTCGCCCGCTGCCGTTCCAAGCGCGAACGTGAAGAGAATAGTGAGCCAGTAGAATGCCTCGCGGCGTCTGGTGAAGATAGAGTGGATCGAGAGCGTTTTCTCGAACGCGAACCAGACTGCAAAGGTTATCGCGAGCAGGATCGCGAATACCGCAGTGGTGGTTTCGAGCGGCACGCCGAGATTATCGCTCAAGTTGTCGGTGATAAGAGTACCGACGACGCTGATGAGGACAACTGTAAGCCAATAGAGTCCTGGAGTATATCTTTTTACCTTGAATTGAAAAAAGAGTACTACGAGGAATACGGCGCTCATGACCAGCGATGTGTACGTCAGCCCGAAGCCGAGGGTTTCATTGAGATAGTCGGCCGCAGTCTCGCCCACCGTGGTGCATAGTACCTTGATGATCCAGAAGTAGATCGTTACCTCTGGAACTTTATTGAGCAGTTGCTGCCATTTGGAGAATTCAGGAAACGCGACTGTGTCGCTTTGTGCATGCATGATAGATGTAGTATAGGGAATTTTATGCTAACGCGAAAGCACGCCGATTATGATCGGCGTGCTTTGCGCTATGGATCTAATTACTTACCTCTCCCGTGTCGGGGCCAGTGTAATCTGGACCGCTCTCCGCTTCTTGCGGTTGAGATGAGGTCGCTGCTACTTTTGAGTCGTCAGCTTGCTCACCATCGAGCTGCTGCGGGTCTTGGGTGCTGGTTTGCACCGTCACACCCACTCCGTCCGCAGTTTCTCCATCGAGACTGTTCGTATCCTGTGCGGTCGTCTGGACCTGCGAGGATGTGCTTAGGTTCGAAGCAATGCTCGCTGCATGAACGACATACCCTGCGGCTCCGATAACACCGACGACAAAAGCGGCGAATATCGGCAGATATTTTTTAGTAGAGAACATTGAAGTGAATTTAACGCTTGTAATAGGCCTTCATTAGGACTACGCGCTTCACCTCCAATTCCTTACAATTCAGTTCGGGCCATCTTGTGAACTTGCCCGGCCTGTAAGCACCTGGTACACACTCTGACCAAAGTCGATGGCGTTGAGGGCCACACCCAAGCCGATACTAAGGACGATGACTACCGATACTACCCATGCCGTCGCGTATCGGTACCCATGTCGCGTGCGTCGAAAACTGTAGTACGCGATGATGCTGAAGAATATGAGGAACCCGAGCCAGATAAATGGAATGCTTTGCGCGATATCCTCGATCGAAGAGCCTTCCAATTTCGCAATACCATCGTTGTCGAAAAATACGAATTCAGCTATAGAGAACGCGACGCTTCCGATCGCAACCGAGGCGATGGCAAGGAACCACACCATGCCGCGGCCAAGGAGAAACTGCCAGCGCGGTTTTGGCACTGCACCCCTCGCCTCGATTTCTTTCACGATCTCCTCTGGAAATGTATTGTTGGATTCCATACTATTGATTTGACTCATCATACCTCTTGAGCGCTTCTTTCAACTTTGCCTTGGCGCGATTGATATACGCAGCTACCGTGCCCTCCGGTAGTTCTAAAATATCTGAGATTTCAGCGTAGCTCTTATCTTCAAAATAGCGTAAGAGAACGATGTCGCGATATTTCAGATCAAGCGACTCCACGGCGGCGCGTACGGCTGCGTGGGCACTGGTTTTGTTCGCCTCGTGCTCGATGTTGAGATCATCCGCGACCCGCTCGAACATCTCCTCGTCTGCGCTTTCCAGGACGCGGGGACGATTCTTTTGGCGGCGATAATGCGAGAACGTCTCATTGCGTGCGATGCGATACAACCAGGCACTGAATGGCAAGCTCTGGTCGTAATCGTTCAGATTGATATAGGCCTTGATGAAAGACTCCTGCAAGATATCTTTCGCATTTTCTGGATCAAGCATACCAAGGCGCATAACGTACCTTCGCAAACGTTGCTCGTAACGAGACACCAAGAGGGCAAACGAATGACGATCGGCAAGCGACGCTCGAACGAGATCCTGATCAGATGAGTCTTGATCATGTTCCACCATAGCTAAACCCTATCACGCTTACGCGTGCAGGCGATCGATATCGATGCGAGTTGCCACGAGATACCAAACGAGACCCGGAATGGAGTGATCGCATGTTGAGCGAAATCAGTAAAAAACGACTTCCGACAATAACTTAGTACGTTCCCGGACCCGCACGCGACTACAGTTTGTTATTAAAGGTATCCATTTAGCTATATGTTTCCAACCACAGTAGGCCCTCAAAATAAGGCTCGACATACGGACGATAACAAGTACTACCTGCGGGCCGCCCGCAATTAGTACCCAGGGGTCCCAGCCCCACAAGGGTTTTTTGGCGACTCCGGCGTCAGTGCGGCGAGGCGTCCGCAGCAACGGTCATTTTTCTGAAAAGTAGACAACTCGTGGGCAGTGCCTAACTTGACATGCTTACATATAAGGTATATAATATATTTTAGCTACATACAGCCATCTTTTCTCGAACCAAGGAGCGTCACGTGACGGATTTCCTCTTGAGCTTCAGACTCATAATCGGAAGCGGGCCATCTGCAATTTCTTTGCCATATGTTGCCATCTTGATGATCTTGGTGGGACTGTGGGGTATCTTCTTCGCCCTAAGCGGCGGCCTGAAGAGAGCCAAGAAAAGCGAGCCTCGAATGGTGTGTTTCAATCTCGCATACGTGGTGGTGGGGTGCATGCTTTGCGTCAGCTTGCTTTGCCTCACTCCTGTTGCACACATAGTTCGCTACTAGTCGCTCATGCGGAAGTCTCTCGCAAGAGCGACTTTCGTTTTGTGTTTCGAATATCCATTTGAACCATGCGAGATGTCTCGGACGGCAATGCATCGGCATACGTCCGATACTAAATATTCAGGGCGGGCCGTACGCAGTTAGTATCCTCTGCTCCTAGCCCCATAAGGATATTTTATGGTCTTTTCCGAAGCTTTGCCGAGCCCTTGACAGCAAAGTTTATTTTTTTGTGTAATTTGACAATTACATGAGAACCTGTTACTTTGCTAGCTAGTTTCAACGTACTACGTACTAAACAGATAGGAAGGAAAATCCGATGGACTTGAAGCAGCACCTAGCCATCCTCACTTTGGACGGTGAACTTGCGGATATTGGGCTGAAGGGTCCGCAATCCTGCATCATCTATTCTAAACATCCGATCACGGCGGAAGTCCTCCAGATTGTCCAGATGGATATTCTCGAGTGTTTCGTGAATGGGCCGCCGGCTGTGCTTGAGGAGAGAAAGAAGCAGCCGTTCAAGGCTCTTCAAGACGTCCTGGCTCAATCGGGGTATCAGGTCCTGGACGCCGGCAACATCGCCGTCGAAAACGGAGGAAAGCGTATCTGGGTTCAAGAACCCGGACACGAATACCATTCGAACATTCTCAATCGGATTGTGCTCTAGCATTTAAACATGCCAACCCACGTGTCCAATCTTTTAACCCGTCTGGTCTTCGGACCTCTGACGGGTTTCTTTTTTACCCGTCAACATACCTCCGATACTAAATGCTTATGGCGGGGTCTAAGGGATTCTCACCCGTCAACAGCGCCTCGGAGGCCTTGGCTTAAAATCTCACTTTCTCATGGGCTAGTCCAGTTCGAATCCCGGAGGGTCAACTACTTTTTACGTAGGTGCAGAGCAGATAATTTACCACCAAGCCAAGCACTTGGTAGCGCAAGTGTCGCGACAGACAATCCGTACCAGTGTGGGCCTACGTTCATGTCCCATGTTGCAGCTGATCCAAGGATGCCTAAAATTAAACCGAGCAAGCCGAGTACCAATACGTGTCTCATAGGATGGTTAGGTGCCAACCTGGCGGTTATATAACATCCAATCACAACGTAAACACTGCGATAGAAAATGATTCCAAGAATAAATAAGGGCGCAGTATACTGCAGCGAATGGAGGCCCAATATATAATCAGTGCCATAAGATAAGATTCCTCCCACAACAAACCCTGCAAGGCCAGCCCAAATGCTTTTTAGGATGTTTCTGTTCATAATTTTTAGGCTAAAACTTTTCCAAGTTTATCTAATTGCTGATTCCATCCCGGCTTCATGCCTTGGAGCATAAACTCGGTCCCAGGCGCATCTCCTGTAGCGCTAGCGATCACAGTGAGTTTCGTTTTGCCTCCTTCATCCTCGAAGGTAACGGTGGTCTTGCCTGAAAGCAGTACATTACCCGTTTCATCAAGTGCATCGCTAGAAAATACGAGCTTTTCGAGCTCGACGATTTCTTTAAAGACTCCTTTCATCGGCCACTTTTGTCCGGCGAGCGGCCCCATCTCTTTGCCCGCAAGCATGACGATGTAGAGAGCACCTCCCACGCGCAGATCAACTTCGCTGATCGGAATGGTTACGCCGCTTGGCCCCCACCACTGCGCTAGCTCTTTCGCATCGGTCCATGCCTTCCATACGCGCTCACGCGAAGCGTCGAAAGTCCGCGCTATCATAATTTCTTTTTTCATACGATTATTTATCATTTTTTAAAAACATCTCTAATCTGTCCAATTTCTCCTCCCACAGCTTTCGATACTGCTCCAAGTATTTATCAGCCTGTTGCAGACCCGTTGGCGAGAGCTCGACCCGCTGCTCTCGGCCACTCTTACGCTTGTGCACTAGCTTGGCACGCTCGAGCACTTGGAGATGTTTTGAAACGGCGGCAAAGGTCAAATCATAATGATCAGCCAATTCACTGACCGTCTGCACACCAGGGGCCAATCGACGCAATATGTCGCGTCTCGTTGGATTGGCGAGGGATAAGAAGATACCGTCAAGCGTGGATTTATATTCAACCATTTAGTTGAATACTATACGCGTAGGTGTGACGTGTCAACGTCTCACCCTTATAGACCGTCCGCAACTCATCGGAGGGGTCTAGCCCTCGGCATACCTCCGATACTAAATACTTTGGGCGGAGAGTAGTAGACGAAGTTAGAACTTTTTGGTCAGCTTCTTCTAACCACTTTTACCTTCCAAATCTAACCTCTAGTGCGGCTCAAA
Organism: Minisyncoccota bacterium; assembly: GCA_031291875.1. Lineage (GTDB taxonomy): Bacteria > Patescibacteriota > Minisyncoccia > Phycocordibacterales > UBA2100 > UBA10103. Next base: position 121,340 of record JARLIE010000183.1, read on the forward strand.
TCAACTAAAGAGCCCGTCTCACTCGGAGACGGGCTAGATGCGTTCAAGGTTATTTGCTGCTTTAGGCGGCAGCAACTTGGAGCGCACGGAACGCTTCGGAGCCACGCTCGGCTTCAATAATGGTAACCGCAGTGTTCTTTTGCAGCCGACCATCTTCCGCTGCACTCATCAGAGCAATCCTGCCTTTCGTTTCGCCATTGATGACGGCGAACTTATGTCCTGAGACGGGTTCATCCAGCGTCACGACACCAAACCGCCCACATCTGCTGACAGATGAAATCTTGCCGTGCAAAGGGGTAGCCAAATCGTTAGTCATCTCACACTCCTCGTGTTTGAGCCCAAGGTCGTACTAACGAAAAACTACCACTTTGGTCACAAAACTACAATCGGTTAGAACTTCTTGCTTGAATGTATAAAAATCTATGCAGCTCTTGCTAAAAGAAGTAACGAAAACAATAAACCCTATAAAATGCCATCCAAGCTATTACTCCTGTTAGAACTTCCGAAACTGGCTCAACCGAAGGACAAACGGTTACTTTCGCAGACGAAAATCTACTTGAGCGGAGGGTGAGGGATTCGAACCCTCGGTACCTTGCGGTACACACGCTTTCCAAGCGTGCGCACTAGACCACTATGCGAACCCTCCTCGTTCGCGGGCTAGTATACGCCAGGAACGCCTGTATAAAAAGTACGACCGCCTTAGAAAGGCGGTCGTGTCGTGAAGATCAGCACCCTGCATACCAACCTTCGGGAAATGGAATAAGTGGCCACGCGGAATCGTTGTCGTTCGCGTAGGACTGTTTGGTGGCGAAGTTTGGAAAGTCGGTCTCTGGGACTTCTTTCCGCTCGTCGTCTTGCTTTGGGCCCTCGGAATCATTCACGATTTCCATGGACGTCGGAAGAACGTGGTGTCGTCCTTCCTCTCCCACACCGGTCTCTCAGCGGGCGCTCCGGTCGTCGCGGCCGCTTCGTCCTGCCTCTCTTGATGGTCCGTTTGTACGAATTTCGGCTTATCGGAATTCAGGGCAATAATTCGATCTCCTCGGCAACATCCGGGCATGTGCTTCCTCCTTTTGTTGGCTCCGAGTGGCATTATGCCACTAAACTTTTATGCCTTCAAGTGCTTCGATTCGCTTCTCAATCGGCGGGTGTGTCGAGAATAAATTCTGCATCCACTTCCCTGCCGGGTGCGCACCGAACGGGTTTGAGATATAAAGATGCGCGGTCGTCGTCGAGGCCGTGCGCATAGGCGCCTCGTAGCTGCCCAATTTGCGCAAAGCGGACTCGAGGCCCTCCGGATATCGCGTGAGAAGTGCGCCGGAAGCATCGGCGAGGTATTCGCGCCGTCGGGAAATCGCGAGCTGGATAAGCGTCGCCGCGATTGGCGCGAGAATAATGGCGATGAAGCCCAGGACGAGAATGACTGCGTTTTGATTGTCGCGATCTCGCCCACCGCCAGAGCCGTTCCAGAAGCTGATCCTTAGGAAGAAATTCGCGAGCAATGAAATGATGCCCACGAGCACGATCGCTGCCGTCGAAAGAAGAATATCGCGGTTGCCGATGTGCGAGAGTTCGTGTGCGAGCACACCTTCGAGCTCGCTGCGATCCATCATCTGCAAGAGGCCTTCCGTCACCGCGATTGCCGCGTGATTTTTGTCGCGACCGGTCGCGAACGCGTTCGGAGCGGGATCAGGAATAATGTATACGCGGGGCTTGGGCAAGCCTGCAGTGATGGCGAGGTTCTCGACAATGCGGTGGAGCTCTCGGTAGTGATCCTCATCAGCCGGATACGCGCGAGCCTGCGCAAGCGCGGTCCTGTCGGAGAACCAGTACGCCCAAACGTTCATACCAAGGGCGAGGGCGATCGCGATATACAATATCGCGGTCGAATCGTAGTAGTACGAAACGAACCAACCGATTGCGACGACCAATGCTAAAAAGACCGTCATCATAAGCCACGTGCGCACGACGTTGCGGGATTGTTGCGTGTAGAGGGATGCCATGGCGCAATAATACCGCTTTCGCTCGGCAAATCCAACAAAACATACGGCCCGCTAGCAGGCGGGCCGTTTTCGTTTTCGCTTTCTTGAACGCTTCGAAAGGCGATAGTGGTCTCCCATGCGACGGATGCACTCACCAGCTATCCCGATCACCCGGTACTTTTGTATGTCACCGGCTCTGACCCATTTGAACTCCGAACAATCACCTCGTTTGAGTTTGACGCAACCTCCTACGTGCCTAGCAGCAAAAACGATGAATATCGAATATATGCCGTCGGGCCGGACGAACGACGCATTGTCGAGATACCGGGGCACGCCAACTTCGATCCCGGCCTCTTCGAGGCTCTCGCGGGAACCGGCTCGATACAGCACGCCTTGACCGAAGGATCGCTTTTTTCGAAATCCGACAAAGTCTTTTTTGCGATCAACGCCGCCACCCGGCAAGGTCCAACGATGCGGCCACACCGTGTGTCGACCAGTCCTTCGCATAATTAGATACTCGCGCGGATTGCCGCGATAGATGACGTACTGGACGACGACCCGGTATCGCTCTTGGAGCTTTTGTTTGGTTGATTTCTCCGACCTCTTTTTCATTCGAAGTCTCCTTTCCTTCCGACTCTATACCAGAAAAAGCCTACAATTGCACTTCAAACAAGAAAGGCGGCCAAGTATGACCGCCTTTAAAGACGTAATAATGTCGTCGCCGGCACGCCCGAACTAGAACTGCACTTTTACCGGTTGTTGTGCCGCTGCCTGTTCTTCCGCACCAAGTTGAAAGTAATCGGCGGGCTTGAAGCCGAACATATTCCCGATCAAATTGCCCGGGAAACGTTGCAAACGGGTGTTGAGATCCTGCACGACTGAATTGTAGAAACGGCGCGCGGCCTGCAGTTTGTTTTCGGTGTCTTCGAGTTGGCGCTGGAGTTCGAGGAAGTTTTCGTTCGCTTTCAAGTTGGGATAGCTTTCGGCGACTGCGAAGAGCGATTTGAGCGCTCCGGAGAGCATGTCTTCGGCCTGTGCCTTATCGGCTGGCGCGGTCGCGTTCATCGCGCGAGTGCGCATCTCGGTGACCTTTTCGAGGGTACCGGATTCGTGCGCGGCATAGCCCTTGACCGTTTCAACCAAATTCGGGATGAGATCGTAGCGGCGTTTGAGCTGCACGTCGATATCCGACCAAGCTTCTTTCACGCGCTGTGTGAGCGTGACAAAACCGTTATAAGAAGCGACCGCCCAAATCACGAGAATAACGAGTATCGCGAGCAAGACGTAGAGAAGTGTCATATGCAAATATTATACAACATATAACCGGTTTATTCCAAGATACGATTGGGTGTGAATGGACACCATTCACACCTAAATTAAGTAAAGCCTGTGAATGGTGCCCATTCACAGGCTAGTAGCAAAAGCCGGTCGTCCAACAGACTTTTAGATAGCTGGTATTGATTGCGTTGGTTTGCAAAAATCCGATTTGTCCAAGGCCAGGCTGTTCGAAAGGTGCTATATCCGCCGGAAGTTGGTATCCGGCGTTGCCGAGCATACTCTGAAGCTGCGTTACCTGAGAAGCTGATAGTGCATTCCATTGAATCGAATCGAGCTGCGATTGACTGAAGGTAACGGAAGACGCCCCCGAATCATACGCCGCGAGTACCGCTTCTTTCATACTCGGTGGTATCGCTGCGGCGAGTATCGGGTTTACCAAGAAATCTCCACGAAGATCGCCCGCGTTCGAGAGTGTGTACGTTTTCTCAGGAGCGGGAACCGGGGTTTGATCCGCGCCAGCGCTTGCGGCATTTGCCTTCTCTTGATTGAGCTGGTCGGCCTGCTGCTGTGCGGCCGCCTGTTGAACCTGTTGCGTAACCTGATCGCCTGATTGCTGAACCGCGATTTGTCCTTCGCTCGCAGCAACATTGTTCATGACCCCCGCCGTTTGCGGACCAACAGCGCCGTCAGATTGAATACCGTTTCCTTTTTGAAAGGTTTCGACGGCCGCCTGCGTTTGTGCGCCATAGACACCGTCAACTTTGAGACTGAATCCCTGCTGGTTGAGAAATTGTTGAATCGTTTTGACGTCCGCACCGGTATTCCCTACTTCACAGACGCCGCCGCAACCAGCGAGATTAAGGCCGAGCTGCCCAGCATCCGCCGGACGAGGCGTAGGTAGCGGAGGATTTTCTATCGGCTGCACATCCTGCTGGAACTGCGTGGCGTCGGTGATCGTTTTCGCCACATCCGGGTTGTACGAAGCCGCACCGAGCGCGACCGAATTTGGGTCGAACGAATCGGTACTTAGTTTGGTTCCATTAGCGTCCGACCCGATCGAGGAATTTGTATCGATGAGTGAAAAATTTCGATCCGCGCTCGTCACGTCGGCGAGCGTCGCGGCTGCACTTGCAGGAGGAGGCGTTCCTGCCAAAGAAGCATCCATCTGCGCCGCGACGGTTTGTTGGATCTGCGCGGTAACCTGCTCACCGCTTTGCACATCGGTCGAAGGAGTCGGTATTTCTCTTGCAATCGCGATCTGTCGAAGAGAATCGACCGAGTTCTGAAACGCGTCCTGCACGTAATTGGCTGCATTTGAAACCGCACTCGAAACACGATCGGTGAGCGACGCTTGTACGGGAGCTAAAGCGGATTGTTCGACCGGAGGCGTCGGAACACTCTGCGCAACCGGCGCTTGCGCAGCTACCTCATGCGCAATTTGATTCGTGAGCGCCTCTCCGCTTTGCACGCTCGTGTCGGGCACCGGAACCTGCGAAGGAGCACTCTTAAGCGCTTGGTCGTATGCCGCAGTTTGTTGATCCGCCTGCGCGAGTCGATCTTGCAATTGCGCCTGCTGCGCCGCCTGGTAATCGGGAGTGTTTCCCTGTACGGAGTTGTAGAACGAGTTCGCATCTTGCGGGGAAAGACTCTGTCCCTGCGTGAGCAGTTGCGCCTGCGCCTGCGCTTGTGTCGGGATGTTTACCTCCGCTGCTGACGGAACAGGCACCTGATTGCCCGCGCCGGCGATTGCACTGTCGTAGATTTGCTGCGTAAGCGCCTGGCCGCTTGGCAGATCGGTATTGACCGGGGGCAGTATTGGATTATTAAATGCTACCGTTTGAGCATCGGCCTGCGCGAGACGATCGTTCAACTGCGTTTGTTGTGCGTCTTGCGCAAGCTGCGCTTCGATCGAAGCCTGCGCATCCGTCTGTACTTGCTCGGGAGTCGGAATGTTGGCGGCGATTTGCTGATCGGAAAGCGGCAATGCCGAGCTAGTGACTTGTCCGGCCGGATACGGCGCTTCGAGCTGGGGGCCTTGCGTGACGTTGCCACTCGGGTTTGCAGGCCCTTGATCGACCGCGACTTGCGGCTCGGTATAGGGCGCGAGACTAGGAGTTACTCCTTGAAGCACGCCGCCGCTCAAGCCGCCGTCTTGTGTGGCCGAAATCGGCTGAAAATTCGCTGAACCGGTCGGTTCGAGCAGAGGACTAGAGTCGACTTGTCCTGCTGGATATGCCGTTCCCGAATCGGCAAGCGCGGGCGATTGGAACTGTGAACTGCCGCCGATCGAAGCAGTCCAACCTTCGGCGAGGGGGCCGGGTGTATAGGAATCACTGGGAAGCGATCCTGGTGTGGAGTTCCAAAGACTGTTCAACGTGGATGCGACCTGTACCCCCGAAGAGTAACCGCCCGTGCTGTTTACGAGCGACACCTGCATATCGGCCCGTCCTTGATCTTGCGTAAGGCCGACGGCATTTGCAGCAGCAGGATTCAAGTCGATACCTTTTCCGCAAGCCGAACAACTATCCCCCACTACGGCTGTTATAGATTGTCCCGTATCTGGATTCGTTACTTTAAGGACGTCTCCATACGAGTATCCTGAGTTGTATCCCGCAGCCACTGTCGGAACTTTTGGATCCAGATAGTTGTCGTGTGTGCCATACAACCCTCCCTCTTCGACAACGCTACAGCCTGTGGGTCCTCCAACGCAGCCGGGATAGTAGATCGTTGCAGGGGTGGTCTCCCCTGTTCCCGCCCCTGTGCCGGGCTGTTGGCTGCCGAATGTATTTTGCTCAACATATGAGAGCGCCGATTGCGCCCAGCTGCCGCCCGTATCGGCGATTCCCTTTGCGACACTTTGTGCGTCCTGCATTGCGAGTTCCCCGGGTGTTTGCGTAACAAGAGAATTCGCCTGCGCAACGTCTTGCAACGACGGGCCGAGATTTCCATCCGGCGTCGAGACGGGCGCAAAACCGGGATTGGAAACGGGCGAGAATGAGCTATCTGTTGATCCTCCTACGGGAGAAGACTCGAGCGGTGGCGCAGGCACACTCGATTGCAGTTGATATGATTGTTGTGCATCGGGTAACCAAGCTGCTTGATCAGACAAAGACTGGCCTGTGGATCCGTTCGGCTCCCCTCCCACATACTGAGGCGGTACCGTACCGTTTTGTCCCGAGATCCATTGGTATGCATCTTGCAGGAGTGAGCTTCCCTGGGTCGGCGTCCCGACCGTCGTCGGCTGCGCACTTGCGGCGGGTGTCGCGCCGGAAGAAGCCGATGCGGGATTCGCGCCACTAACCGTCGGCGATGCGCTGGGGTTTGCATTTGTCTGCGTTCCGTTTGCCGAGGCACCATTCGTAGCCTGCTGCTTTTGCTGTGGCGTTACTTGCTGTGGCGTTTTGCCATCTGTTTTTTGAGCTAAACACTTTCCTGCCGCGACGCAGATTCCCTGCGTCGGCTGACCGTTGGTGACATCCTGACAAATCCCGACCGGACACGCATGCGTATTGCTTCCTTTACTACACTTTCCGGGATTGCTGCTATCCGGTTTTTCGTTGCAGGGACATTGTTCGTAGTACGGCTGACACAAACCATCGGCGCTCTCTCCGACCGCGCTCGCACGAGCTGCGGGCACCAGAATACACGCAAGGAGCGCAATCAAAATCAATTTCGATCTGAAACCTTTGTGACCCGTTTGCATGCTGCTCATAGATTATTGAACGCCGACGCTCGTTGAGGTCGCGATTATCGAATTGGAGAGGGTCTGACATTGGATCGTGAAGAGTGTTGTCGCCGTGAGCTTCGGCGAAAACACGCTGCCTGCCGTCGTCGTGCCGATTGTGAACCCACTCGAAGTGACCACTTGGCAAGCCTTGGTGCCGACAGAACTCCAGGAAATTCTCGCGCTGCCGCCGCTTTTCACGGAAGTCGGTGTCGTCACGATCGAGACGACTGCTGCAGGCGGCGTTGACGTGGCCGTCGTTGTCGCCTGTAGCGCAGAAACAACAGGCTGCTGCACGAGCGGATAGCCGCTCGTTTGTTGCTGGGGTTGTGACGAATAGGCCGGTTGGGATGTTTGCGCGAATTGCGAGGGCGCTCCGACGGGCGTCGTCGTGTAGGTCGGATTATTCGTGTACGGATATCCGGCGGTGGTCGGCCATGGGTTGGCAGGTTTTGGTTGGGCCGGACGATCGTCGGGAGCGGTGTATTGATTGGGGTTGGACGGATCCTGCGCTACCGGAACCGGAGTTACAGGAATCGGCTGACCATTTTGATCCAACTGAAGTGTTCCGTCGGGGTTAGTAAGGAATTGGCCAGTGCCGTCCGTATTCGGCGATTGCGTTGTAGTAATCGGCTTGCCGTTTCCATCGAGAATCGGCTGGCCATTTTGATCGACGAACTGATACGTCGGTACCGGTGCTGGAACGACGCCTTGGTATACATACGCCATCGTTACAGGCCCCGCTTCCAACGAGTCCCTATGTCCTGGCTCAATTTGTCCGTGGGTACCGACTTCCCAACCAAGCTGATCCATCGCCACGTTGGTAATTTTTTCCATCGCCACGATCTGCGCGGGCGTCGGATTATCCCCTTGATTGGTCAAGCCTTGTATCTCGATACCGGGCCCCATTTTATTGGTGGTCGCGGCATGGAACGAAAGTGCGTCTACGGGTGCGACTACTACCAGCGTTCCGTCTCTTTGCAAAACCATTTGAGCCGCCGGGCTGCCGTTATTATTCTGACTTATCTCCGTCTGCACGAGTCCGCTGTCTGCGCCGCCGGTGCCACTACCATGCCACGTGAGTGCGGCCATTTCATTCTTCCCGTGCGGATAGCTCGAGAGCGAGGCGGACGATTGATCCTGTACCGAAACACCCGATGCCCTGAGTCTGCTTATAAAGTCCTGACTCGAGATGCCACTGATAGTGGGAACATTCGGATTACGCGCTAGTTTGCCGGTGGTTCCGTAATTCGATTGTACGGAAATAACCCTTCGAGGTTCGGGGGCCGGTTGAGCCTGCCCAACTTGCTTAAGCGAATACGTCGCAGTGGAAGCGGCACAGGTCGCCGGATTGCTCGCGCACAATCGCGAGAGTGCCAGCTGTTGCTGGAACGACTGCAAGCACTGTGTCTGGTCGCCCTCACACGTAAACGCGGCGCCGGTCGTCGGGTCGATCGCACACAAGCTGCTCTGATTGGAACAGCTTTGTGTCGAGGTAAGTCCGCTCACACGCGCCTGTGCAACCTGTGTCGTGGGCGTCGGTGTCGCACAGCCGCGATAGTTGCACGATGCAACGCTCGGAGTGCCGCCGTTCACCGGCCCCGGTTGATAGTTTCCTTGCAGCAAGGTGACCTTTACACCATCCAATACACCCGCTTGCATGCCGCCGAAGTAATTCATCGATGCTTCGTTGAGATCGATGATGCGACCTGGCACGAGCGGACCATTGTCGTTCACATTCACAACGAGCTGCTTGCCGTCGTGTTCGACCAACGCGTAACAATTGTTGCCGTTTCCTATTCCGCAGTTGTATTGTTTCGCCAAATCAAGCTGCAGCGCAGCGTCGTATGCATTTGGATTATAAAAATTTCCCGTCGCGGTTTGCGCACCTCCAGATTTCCAGCCGGGCTTGAACGGATTGTATGTAGATGCCGCACCGACAAGCGTCGGCGACTGCGCTTTATAGGTAGCGTGCGGCGGTGTTTGCGCTTGTGCTTGTGTTTGGGCTTGTTGCTGCGCCGTTTGTGAGACGGGAGTGGTAGCGACGGAAGGTTCGGATGTGCCGGTGCCAGTACTTTGTCCACCCGTCGATGCCGCCGGAGGCGCGACTGTTCCTATCGGACCGATGGAAGCGCCGGAATTCGATGCTGGCGATGAGGCGACTGGAAGTGCCGTGATATATGCCTGGGTTTGTGAGAGCAAGCTATCGCCCATCGCGCTCGCCTTTGATTGATTTGCGAGGCTTTGATTTTGCGGCAAAGACATTGAATGCAGGAAATTTACATACTGCCCGATTTCATTACCGAGCGTTGGGTTGCCGAGCTGCTTTACAGAATTCGAGAGGCGTTCGGCAGCTCTTGTTCCCTGCGCCATGGCATCTTCCTGCGACTTCGATGGCCACCACGAAAGACTTTTCATTACATTGAGACCGTTTTGCGCGATTCGTGTGTCGCGCAATGCTTGATCCCTCAGACTTAACTCGCCCGCTTGCGCTGCACCCACACTGAAAAGATCCGCGAGTGCTTGCCCGGGGCCCTGCAGTGCGCCCGCCAATGTATTGAGTTGCTGCCTCGCCCAACACGCAAGCGTTAAACAATTCGAGGCGTTTTGTGTCTCGCTCTGTGCTCCGGCATTTGTATTGTTGCTCCCCGCGCCGATGCCGTTTGTTCCCGCTCCCGTCGCTTCGGTTTGTGCGACTTGCGTCTGAGTGGGCGCGACCTGCGTTTGTTGGCTCGGCGTCGTTTGCACTTGCGTACTTTGCTGTGCCGAGCCGCTGCCCGGATTTGTCGACGGCGCGCCAGTTCCACCTTGCTGCGAACCGCTCGGGTTGGCGGTACCTGTAGGACCCTGCGTCGTTCCCACAGGATTCGATGGCGTGTTATTTCTCTTCTGTGTCACGGGTTGAGATTGCGAAGGAATTCCTGTCGGAATAGTTTGCGTATTCGTTTGTTGGGAACCTGTCGATTGTCCGCTCATGTTCGTCTGACCACCCGTACTTAAGACCTGCGAATTTGTGTTTGCCGGAATGATTGTTTGCAATCCGCTTCCAGTATCCGATTGCGCAGAACCTGAACCAGTACTCGCAAGTGCTATACGTGTAAGCGGGAGTGAGGCCGTGAGCTGCGGGACAGGGACGTTGGAAGTGGCGCCGCACGGCTGCTGCTGGACGGAATTGGTTTGATTCGTTTGCGTCGGACACGGCCCCAGCAGCCCGTCGCTACTCGCGGGGATGGAGACGATCGGTAGATTCGAGGAATACACGTTGGTTTGCACAGATTGCGAGGGCGAACCCGATTGCGCCTGCGACCCACCAAGGAATCCACCCAAGAGTGAACCGAGAATCTGCGCGGCGCTTGAGCCGCCGGTAGCGTTGGAACTTCCACCCGTCGCGCCACCGTTTGCCGCGCCGCTTTGGCCACCCAAACCGCCTAAAACTTGTCCGCCACCCGAAGCTGGAGCTGTAGTATTCCCGTTGGATGCGGGCGGTGTCGTGCCTCCTGCGTTAGCCCCTGTACCATTGCTGCTACCGGCTCCAGAACCCGACTGACCGCTCGTCCCGATCGATTGTTCTCCTTGCCCGCTTGCTTGTTGTCCTGCGCTTTGCGAGCCACTAGAGCCTGCACTTCCCTGCGATTGATCACTCGCGACAGCTTGGTCGATTGTCTTTGGCTCGGGAAGCGATTGCACGATGATAGGATCCGGCAACGGTGGAACTACGGCCTGATCGACAGGCGGATTGGCGACAGAAGCAGTTTCCGGCGCGCTCGTCGGCGGAGGCAATTCTATTTCGATCGTTTTCGTCGGAGGCGAAACACTATCGAACGGTACCGGTTGAGCGGAAGAGAACGAATTCGACTCGCCGCTTGGCGTCGTAACATTGCCGGTAACAGCGAGCACTGGTCCTCCCAAACCGAGATTGTCCGAAAGATAGGTACCCCAACCAGCGTTCTTCGCGGAGCTATTCATGAGTTGCCCCAAATCCTGCGCGGGTGTCGCGCCGGTAGTGTTATTTTGGCTCCCGAGAATATCCGAAGCGGTAGCGCCATACGCTTGCCCTTCAAGCATATAACTCAACTTTTGATCGACTGGTTGCGGCGCCTGGGAAAGACCAAGAGAGGTCATAACGCCTTCCAAACCGGTCCCTTGCAAGCGACTGTCGGTAAGTCCCATTCCGGCCACACCGACGTACCCTTTGTCGGAAATTCCGTATTGAGTACCGGGCAATATCGCAACGCTGCCGTCAGGCAGTTTCGCAACGACAGAGAAATTGGATCCTACGATTCCGTTCGCGAGCGCCGCGTTCTGCGTGACCTCTTGGTTGAGCGGATCATTCGGCGGAATGATGTAGGCAGTGTCGCCGGAAGCGAGCGTTTGTTTATAGTTGGACGGATCGCTCGCAACGCCGGAAGATTGAAAATCGCCGGTTTGTGTCGTGCCGAACGTACTTTGCAAATATTGTTCTTGCGTGGTCGGGACAGCGGTTTGATCGGTAGCTCCCGAACTATCCGGCTGATTGCCGCTCAAGGAGTTGAGCGCCTGCGTGAGGACGCTCTGGTTCATATACGGCAACGAAGCGCTCTGCGAACTGCCCGAGACACCGACCGTTTGCAACCAAGACGGCGGAGGCGTTACGGTCGGCAAATTCGAGCCCGAGGCTGCGGTGCTCGGCGTTCCTGTTTGAGTAGCCGATGACGGCTGTGCTTGCCCGGTCGTTAAATCTTTAAAATCTTGCGAAACGGTCGCGTTCGGCGATTGCGAGCCGCCGAGCGCGTCCTGGATTTGCTGCATCGTCGGCTTCTGGGGTGTCTTTCCATTGCAGGTCGTTTCCGCCTGGCAATTGTTTTGCGCGGCACACGCGCCCTTGATGGTGCCGCCGCCCTGATCGGTCGGACACGTGTAATCGCAGGGCTTGCTGCGCATACACTGCACGCCCTGCACGTCTTTGGCGAATGATCCGTCAGCATTCTTTTTGTAGTCGCATTTATAATCGCCGACCGTGCAAGCTTTTGTGTCGCTTCCACTCGCCGTATTGGTGGTGTTCGCCGCAGTCGTTTCCGCGAACGCAAACTGCGCTGCGAAGCCGATGATCGCCAAAGAAATAATCGCCGCGAACGCAGAGCGGTACATGTCTCCTGATTGTACCAGCGAAGGACCGGCATTTTGCCGGTCCTTCGCTAAAAATGTGGATGTTTGGTGGAGTTTTAATCCATGTCTCCCATCCCGCCCGGCATTCCCGACGCGTTCTTTTTATCTTCCGGAATATCGGCGATTGCGGCTTCAGTCGTGAGCAGCACCGCGGCAGCGGACGCTGCGTTTTCAACGCCCGAGCGCGTAACCTTCACCGGATCGATGATGCCCGCCTCGAACATATCTACCATTTCCATGTCTTCGCCCTCGGCAGCGGCGTTGAATCCGACAGCGCCCCCGCGGCGAATAACTTCCTGCAAAATCACCATCGCGTCTTCGCGTCCTGCATTCTCAGCGATCTGCAGAAGCGGGGCCGAAAGCGAGGAAGCGAGCACTCGGTAGCCGACCGAGTATTCGTCGTGCGCCTTGCCGTCGATTTTCTTGAGGAGCTTTGCGCCGACTTTGGCGAGTGCCGCGCCGCCGCCCGGGACGATACCCTCCGCGATGGCCGCTTTGGTCGCGTTCACGGCGTCCTCGATTTTGTCTTTCAAGTATTTCATTTCCGTCTCGGTCGCTGCACCGACACGAATGACCGCTACGCCGCCCGTGAGCTTCGCGATGCGCTCTTCGATTTTTTCTTTGTCGTATTTCGAATCAGTGTTCGCAAGCTGGGCGCGCAACTGTTGCACGCGCGCCTCGATGTCAGCTTTCTTGCCCTTGCCGCCGACGATCGTCGTCGAGTCTTTAGTCGAGACGACGCGAGTGGCGCGGCCGAGCATGCTGATGTCCGCGCTCTCGAGCTTGACGCCGAGGTCTTCGGAAATCACCTGCGCGCCGACCGTGATCGCGATGTCCTGCAACATCTCTTTCTTACGGTCGCCGTAGCCAGGCGCCTTGATGGCGAGCACATTGAAACCGCCCTTCAATTTATTGAGGATGAACGTCGCGAGCGCCTCGCCTTCGACGTCGTCGGCGATGATGACGAGCTCGCGCTTCCCTGCCTGCGCGATTTTTTCGAGGAACGGGAGAATATCTTTCACGCTCGAGATCTTTTTGTCGGTGACGAGAATCGGCGCGTCTTTCGCTTCGGCTTCCATGCGCTCCGGATTAGTTACGAGGTACGCTGAGACATATCCCTTGTCGAACTCCATACCTTCGACGTAATCCATTTCGATACCGAGCGACTGCGATTCTTCCACAGTGACGACGCCGTCCTTGCCAACCTTTTCAACTGTCTGCGCGATCGTCTCGCCGAGTTCTTTGGATTCGGCGGAGATCGTGGCGACCTGGCGGATATCCGCCTTGCCCTTGATCGGCTTTGCCATCTTTTTCAATTCCTCAACCGCGTCTTTTGCCGCCGCTTCAATGCCGCGACGAACCATCATGGCGTTCGCGCCGAGCGCAGTGCGCTTCAAGCCCTCTCGAACGATCGCCTGCGTGAGAATGACGGCGGTCGAGGTGCCGTCGCCAGCCTTGTCGTTGGTCTTTGTCGCGACTTCTTTCACAATCGCGGCGCCCATGTTCTCGAATTTGTCGGCGAGCTCGATTTCTTTCGCGATCGAAACGCCGTCGTTGGTGATCGTCGGGCCACCCCACGATTTGGCGAGCGCGACGTTGCGGCCCTTAGGGCCGATCGTCACTTTCACCGCGTTGCCGACGACGTCGACACCACGCTTGAGAGCCGCTCGAACTTGTTCGTCAAAAATTACCTGCTTTGCCATAAGAGTTGAATATTCCAAGGCGTTGCCACAAGGCGCCACCTGGAAACTGGTACTTATTTAATGATTGCTAAAATGTCGGACTCGCGGACGAGGAAGTATTCCTCATTATCCTCACCGAGATCAACTTCATTGTCCCAGCCGGCATTGAAATACACTTTGGTACCTGTCTTGAGAGTCGTCGGAATAAGGGTGCCCTCGTCGTTGATTCTGCCGGGGCCGACGGCGATGATGCTGCCGCGTTTCGATTTATCTTTCTCAGCGGTGTCGGGAAGGATAATCCCCGAAACCGATTTTTTCTCGGGCTTATCCTCGCGCTTCACAAGCACGCGATCGCCGAGTGGTTGTACACTAATTTTTGCTGCTTCTTTTGCCATATCAATCTTTTATTGAAGCTGATAAATAGTGCTAGTGACGTGCACATCATAGTTGAATATTCATGAGAGGAGAACTTGACTACGTTTATATACGATGTGCAATAAATTTCCGGGCCCTACTTCTTATAAGGACATGCTCGTCTTTAGGTTACAAGGGTGTCCCAATAGCCCTGGAGCTGGGTTGCATACCCAAAACCAGTATGATAGGGTGACTCCGATGGTTTTTCTCCAAGCGGTACTGCCCTACGTGCAGATCTTGCTCTCCGTGCTGCTCATCGGCGCGGTTTTGCTGCAGCGCACCGGCGCTTCGGTCGGCGGCGCATTTGGCAGCGACAACTTCAGCACCGGCTTTCACACCCGCCGCGGTCTTGAGAAGACCCTCTTTTACGCCACTATCGCGCTTGGTATACTGTTTGCGTTAAGTGCGTTGGTAAACCTGCTTATTAGTTAATACCGCATCGGCCTTGGGCCGGTTCGAGTAGCCCCCTAGGGGTATGGTTGATACTGATACCGAAACATCCGCATCCTGGCAGGAGAAGCTTCGCATGGAGCGTCGCATTCCCTGGCTCATTCGCTTCGAAGAAGTTCTGCCGCGTTTCTCGCCGGCGGAGCGCCTTTTTCTCTATGGAATTTCGGTCGTGCTCGCGATCAGCGCGTTTTTGTTGGTAGTAGAAACTTCACACTATTTTTCTACGGTCGTACCCGCAAGAGGCGGTTCTCTGACGGAAGGAGAAATCGGTCCTGCGCGTTTCATCAACCCGCTCCTTGCCATCTCACAAGCCGACCAAGACCTCACCCAACTCGTTTATTCCGGATTGCTTCGTGCCAACGCGGATGGTAGCTACTCGCCGGATCTGGCAGCGAGCTACACGATCTCGCCGGACGGCACCGTCTATACATTCAAGCTTCGTCCAGACGCGAAATTCTCGAATGGCACGCCACTTACCTCCAGCGACGTCGTCTTCACGATCCAGCTCGCGCAAAACCCTGACATCAAGTCGCCGCAGCAAGCCGACTGGCTTGGCGTACAAGTCTCCGCGCCCGATTCGGAAACAGTCGTTTTCACGCTCCCGCACCCGTACGCGCCGTTTTTGCAGAATGCCACAATGGGAATCTTGCCGAAAAGCCTGTGGGGCAATGTTTCGAGCGAAGAGTTTCCCTTCTCCCCGCTCAACACGAATCCCGTCGGGAGCGGTCCGTATCGAGTCACGGGCGAAAAGACCGACTCGACCGGTTCGCCGACCCGGTACGATCTCGCACCAAATCCAAATTTTGCCCTCGGCGGTTCGATGGTCAATCGAATTACCTTCCAGTTCTATCCGGATAATGCATCTGTGGTGCGCGCATTGAACGCGGGGCAGATCGACACGATCGCGGCAGTATCACCCGTCGATCTTCCGCAAATTAAAGATCGCGGCGCGGAGCTTATGCAGGTGCCGCTTCCCCGTGTCTTCGGCGTATTCTTCAACCAAAGTCACGACCCGGCGCTCGCCGATCCAGCAGTGAAAACGGCGCTCGATCAGGCGCTCGACAAGCAAGCGATCGTCGATGATGTGCTCGGCGGTTACGGCGTCACACTCGATTCGCCGATTCCGCCGGGAGTGCTCGGAGTAGCGCCGCACACCACGCTTTCCACGTATCCGTTTACGGTTGCCGCTTCCACGTCTCCCGTCGTTTCCGCGAACATCACCAACGCGCAGGCAACGCTCCAGCGAGGAGGCTGGACCTTCGACCAAACGAATCAGGTCTGGACGAAAGGCTCCGGTAAGTCTAAATTGACGCTTGCGCTTACGCTCTCGACGGCCGACCAAAGCGAGCTCGTCGCTACGGCCAATGCGGTCGCCGCTGCCTGGCAGGCGGCAGGCGTCCACGTCACCGTGCAGGTGTACCCGCTTTCGGATTTCAACAACACGATTTTGCGCCCCCGCGCGTACGACGCAATCCTCTTCGGCGAGGTCGTCGGACGCACCACGGACCTCTTCGCGTTCTGGGACTCGACGCAACGCAACGATCCGGGGCTCAATCTCGCGATGTACGCGAGCGCGCAGGCGGACGCGCTTCTCTCGCAAGCGCGAGCGACGAGCGACGAGACGACTCGCTCAAATCTCTACCAGCAATTCGCGCAAATCGTGCAGAAAGACCAGCCTGCCGTGTTCTTGTACTCGCCGGATTTCCTGTATCTGGTCCCCCAGGGCCTGCAGGGCGTTCAGCTCGGCGCACTCACAAGCGCGTCCGATCGATTCCTCAACGTGTACCAGTGGTACACGCAGACGTCTCGCATCTGGAACGCCTTTGCTGCCGGGCAACCTTCTCAAAACTATTAATTAGCAACTTATTATTATGGAACCTTCAAATACAAACAAACTTACGAACAAGCCGCAGGCCCGACCTGCCGGTCGTCCGCAGCAACGTCCGCCGCGTCCGCAATTCCAGCGCACGCGCCGCTACCGTCCGATGTCTTCGCGCCCTGCGCACCCGCGCCGCGGCAAGCAGCACATCGAGCACAAGAGCGAGCAGCCGAAGAAAACACAAAAGATCACACCTCCGGCGGAGAACGTGGTGCGCATCATTCCGCTCGGCGGCGTCGAGGAGATCGGCCGCAACATGACCGCGATCGAAACCGCTGACGACATCTTTATCCTCGACTGCGGCTTCCAATTCCGCGAAGACGATACACCGGGCATCGACTACATCCTCCCCAACACCGGCTATCTCGAAGAGCGTCGTGACAAAATCCGCGGCCTTCTCATTTCGCACGGCCACCTCGACCACATCGGCGGTATTCCCTACATCATCGACCGCGTCGGCAACCCGACGATCTACACCCGCAAATTGACCGGGATGATGATCAAGAAGCGCCAGGAAGAATTCGCCGGTTCTAACGTCACGATCCGCGAAGTCGAAAAAGACGAGGTCATCAAGCTCGGCTCGACGACCATCCGTTTCTTCGGCGTCACGCACACCGTACCGGATTCGATGGGTATCATCATCGAAACCAAGTGGGGCGACGTCGTATTCACCGGCGACATCAAGCTCAACCACCGCGACGGCGATCCGAGCGACGAAGAAAAGCGCGAATTCGGCATCTTCAAAGACCGCAAGGTTTTGGCACTCCTCATGGACTCGACCAACGTCTGGCAGCCAGGCTTCTCGATTCCGGAATACAACGTGTACCAAACGCTCGAAAAAATCGTGAAAGACTCCAAGGGACGCCTCATCATCGCGATGTTCGCTTCTCACCTTGAGCGCCTTATCCGCATCGTGCAGTTCGCCGAAGAAGCCGGCAAGAAAGTCGTTATCGACGGCCGCTCGATGCGTACCAACATCGAGATCGCGCGCGAACTCGGCCTCATTAAGTACAAAGACGACACCGTCGTGCAGGTTGAGGATATCGAACGCGTCGCTCCCGAAAAGCTGATTATCCTTGCGACCGGCGCACAAGGCGACGAATTCGCCTCGCTTGCCCGTATCGGCAACAAGTCGCACAAGTACATCCGTCTGCAACCGACCGACACGATCGTTCTCTCTTCGTCCGTCATTCCGGGCAACGAGCGCGCGGTCCAGAAACTCAAAGACAACCTTTCGCGTCAGGGTGCGCACATCATCACCTATCACACCTCCGACGTGCACGCTTCCGGCCACGGCAACCGCGGCGAAGCCGAATGGATCCACAAACAAATC
The DNA here is from genome assembly GCA_031291875.1 of Minisyncoccota bacterium. Classification (GTDB taxonomy): domain Bacteria; phylum Patescibacteriota; class Minisyncoccia; order Phycocordibacterales; family UBA2100; genus UBA10103. The sequence goes on from JARLIE010000183.1 coordinate 139,227, forward strand.
AGGCCGAAATTCTTCGTTCCGGTACACGGCTACCACTACATGCTTCGCGTGCACGCCGATGTCGCGGCAGAGCTCGGCATGGATCCGCTGCACATCGCGATCCCGGACAATTCCTCGATCATTGAAATCACTGATGGCGAGAAGATCTCTAAGCACGCGCTTAAGGCGCCGTCTGAGCTGCGTGTCGTCGAAGGCCAGACCGTTTCTGAGCTTTCCGATGTCCTTATGCGCGACCGCAAAGCGCTCGGCCAAGAGGGCTTTTGCGTCGTCGTCGCCACCGTTGATCGCCGTACCGGCAAGCTGCACAAGTCGCCGGACATCATTTCGCGCGGCTTCGTCTATCTTCGCGACAACAAAGAACTGATGGATCAAACCCGCCTCATCATCCGCAAGTCCGTGGAAACCTCGCTCCGCAACCCTCGTTCAGCCGATCTCGATATCGCGCGCGACGAATTGGCGGAAGCTGTCTCTCGCTTCCTCCTGCAGCGCACCCAAAAGCGCCCGATCGTGATCCCCGTAATCGTAAGCGTTTAATTTCTCAAGGTGTCACCTCATGGTGACACCTTGAGGGAGTTAGGCGACACGCCACTTTCCCTTCTCCCTTTTGAGTAAACCGTCGCGTTCCAATCCGGCTAAAGCCGTATCGATTCGGACAAGATCGAACCCTGTCGCAGTGACAAGATTCGATCTTGTCCGAGAGCCCTCATGTAATTGGCGTAGGATTTCTCCGCGGACCTGACGCAACGAACCCTCGAATCTCGATTGCTTCACGTAGTGTTTGCTCTGCGCGTTAGCGCGGATTCCCGAACGTTTGAGGTATGAGCCGTAATCCATAAGCGCCCAGTGCCACTCCCTCGGGTCCTGGCCATCGGCGGCCTTCGCCGCGATCGGAATAAGATCCACGTCGCGGATCTCTTTTTTATCTTTAAAAAAATGATGGAAATACGCGGTTCGCACATTCGTTTCGATCAAAATGTCCGGCAAATCGAACGCGAAAACCCGTACGGCAGATGCCGTATACGGCCCCATGCCGGGTAGTGCCCGCAGCTCCGCAACGTCTTTCGGGAAGACGCCCGCGTGTTTACCCGCTATCGCCCTCGCAGCGTCGTGCAAATATTTTCCCCGGCGGTTGTAACCGAGTCCATTCCATTCTTTTAGCACGTGGCCAAGGTCGGATCTTGCCAACACCCGCACCGTCGGGAAACGCTTGAGAAACGACTTGTATTTCTCGATGACGCGAGGGACCTGCGTTTGCTGCAACATTACTTCCGAAACGAGGATCTTATAGGGGTCGGTTGTTTTGCGCCACGGCAGATCGCTTCGGCCGTTACTTTTGTAGTACCCGAGGACCGCTTTGCGAAACGCGGCAAGACTAGAGGGCTTCGATTTCATGGAGGTCTTGGTGCAGAATCGTATCTTCTGGCCCGAAAAGAAACGAGCCGGTAAATTTCTTTCCTTCGAGCAGCAGCGGTATCCAAAAAATATCATCCGGCCACATCAGCGCATAAGGTATTTCACTTTCGTCGAACCACTGCGGCTTCATTTCCTCGGTTTCGACCGGATCTCCAGAAAATTCTCGAGTGGTAAAAACATGTACTTCGAGTGTTTCTTCGGGATTGTTGGCAAACGTAAAGGCAAGTAACCCGACCTTTTGAAGGATTAGTGCCTCTATTCCCGCCTCTTCACGCAATTCGCGTTTTGCCGCCGCCTCGATGGTTTCGCCCGCTTCGACTTTTCCACCGAAGCCGTTGAGTCGACCCGCGCCGAAGCCGCGCTTTTTCATACCGAGCAAAACGCGCGATCCCTGTCGCACCATACAAAGCGTGAGAATCTTTCGTGTGGCGGCCATGCGCTAGAGCTGGTAGATCACATCTTTGCGCTCGACGACGACTTTCCATTTTTCCTTTTTGGCGTGCGCATACAGTTTTGCATTGGGATTGAAACAAATCGGCTTTGCGACGATTTCGAGAAATGCGATGTCGCTCTCGCTATCGCCGACACCGATTGAGTTACCCAGCTTCAGCGACTCTTTGTCGATCGCCCGACGAATGAGGTACGCCTTGTCGAGCGCCTGTTCGTCCATGATCTTTCCGGTGAATCGCTCCTCTTCGTCCGTTTCGTACAAAAGTCCGTACACTTTATCGAAGCCGAGGCGCGGGCAAAACTTGTCGAGGATCGTTTTTGGCGAATGAGAAATCGCGAGCAAAAAATAACCCCGCTCCTTGAGTTCTTTGATCAGGGCGCGCGGATAGCGATACGTATGCTTCCATTGCGCGGCAACGACACGCTTCGAGGCGTCTGCAAGAGCGCCGTAGTGCACGCCCGTCAGGTGCGTAGTAAAGGCTTGAATTACGCCTTGAATGTACGAATCGTAATCCCCTTCGCGGTCGAGCCATTTTTCATGCTGCTTGGCGTATGCGGCCTGCGCCTCTTCCGGAAACACACCGTCGCGGATCAGCTGCTCGACGACCTGGATAAGAAGCGAGGAGCGAAAAATAGTACCGTCGACGTCGAATACGGCAAATTTCTTTCCGGTGGCCATGACGATATGGTACCCGATGCTCGGGCCTTGTCGATACCGCGTTTATTGAACCTTTGGACCGCCGACCTTTTTGAGAATATCGGACTTGAACGCGTAAGTACGGCTTTTTTGAGAGGCAAATCGCTCCTGCGCGAGCCTGATGAGCTCCAAGACAAGGTCACGATTCGATACCCCGGAGGCCTTCCAATTGTGATGATACAAACTCCCGGGCAGCGTATTTACCTCGTTTACAAACACCTCCTTCGTCGAATCATTGACGAGAAAATCGACGCGCGCGATCCCACTGCAGCCGAGTGTGCGATAGACGCGAATGCCGAGGTCTTTGATCTGCCGAGTAAGTTCTTCCGATATCTTTGCCGGAATTTCACTGTATGCGTTGTTGACGCCGCTCGATTTGCCGCTCGAAAGATATTTATCATTGAAATCAAAAAGTTCAGAAGTGTTCAGCGGGCGTTCGCACTGCGCAGCGCGGACATCGTCGTTGCCCATGAGCGGGAGCGTGATTTCAAGCAGCGGCTCGACCGCCTCCTCGACCAGGACTTTATCGTCGTAGTGGAGCGCAACCTCGATTGCATTTTCGAGCTCCGCGTCTGTTTTTGCTTTCGCGATACCGATGGAAGAGCCGAGGTGTACCGGCTTCACGAAATACGGCGCTTTCAATTGTTTAATCTTTGTTCGGAAATGATCCGCATCCGCCTTCCATTGCGCCTGGGTAAACCATACATAGGGCACGACCGGCATACCCTCAGCCGCAACCACTTCTTTCGTGAGCACTTTGTCCATCGCGACGGCGGAAGCGAAAATATCGCATCCAACGAAAGGAACGTTCGCCATGCGCAAAAGTCCCATCAAGGAGCCGTCTTCGCCGAACGTGCCGTGCATCGAGGGAAACACAATATCGATCTTCTGACTCTTTCCGAACACACCCGGCCACACGATTTCAAATCCGGCGGTGAATGAGAGCGACACAGGCTTCATTTCGGAGAGCTGCGCCTCCCAGTCGGGCTGCTTGAAAAAACCAAGCTCGTTCATGCGCTGGTCGCAGTACCATTTTCCCTCTTTCGAAATGTACACCGGCCAAACGTTGTATTCCCGGGTTGCAAGCAATGTCTCGATGATCGGGATATGCGCGGTGATGATGGAAACGTCGTGTTCGGCACTCCTGCCGCCGAAGATGACCGCAATGGATTTCATGCCCCCATAGTACCGCATGCTCGGCCCAATACGAACCCGAGACTCAAGGACGCCTTGCCTATAACCCTTTGGAAATTGGGTTAGAAATATTGATCAGGCCAGTCGTTTTGGATGAGGACGACGTCGCCGGATACAGTCATGGTTGGCAATGCCCGGTAGGCGGCCAGTGCTTCGTCGAACCAGACGATTTCACCCTTGTAGTCGCTCTCCTGCAGTCCTTTTGCAATGTACGGCGTAACTGAATTGCGTAGCAGCACGACCTTCTCGATGTGCGCTTGCGCGAGCTCGCGCCCGATCGTCTCGTGCACCTCCTGTTTGCGAGATCCCATTTCGACAAGCCCGGGCGTCACATACCAGCGTCGCCTCCCCTGCAATGTCCTGAGAAACTCGATCGCGACGCGCGCGCCGTCCGGATTGCCGTTGTAACTGTCGTCGATCATAACAACGCCTCCGTCAAGGCGCGGCTGCAGACGATGGTCGAACGGTTTCGTACGCTCGATGCCGAGGCGAATTTGCTCGTCGGTGAGTCCGAGCTTCGACGCAATGTCCGCAGCTGCGGCGATCGGGCCGACATTGTGCAAACCAAGCAGCTTCGAGCGAGCACGCAAAACAGCCTCGTCATGTTTGAAATCAATACTCGTACCTTCGATGCCCGTTTCGGCGGCAACTACCTGCCAATCACCTGCTCCGTGCGCATCGTAACGGATGTGAGTCGTAGCGGCATGTGCGCGGACGAGCTCGTTATCGGCGTTCACATAGACAGGCTTGTCTTTCAAATAGCGCGCGAGCTCAAAGATGGTAGCTGCCGCGCGATCGACCGTCTTGAAACGCTCCAGGTGCGCCTCGTTGATACCGGTGATGACTCCCCACTGCGGTTCGACGAACTTGCACAAGCGCATAATGTCGCCTGGATAGTATTCTCCGAATTCAAAAATGAGCACCTCCTCGTCGCCGCGCAGCTGTTCAACAAACTTCGCGATGCCAAGCGGGGTGTTGTGACTTCCGCCCGGCGCTGCAACACGCTTGCCGCTCGAGAGTACCGATTTCAAAATCTCGCGCATCGTCGTTTTGCCGTAACTGCCGGCGACGGCGATTTTCACGGCCGGATGCTTTTTGAGAACGCGTTTGGCGCGAGCAACGATGTACCACTCGACGGGAATTTGCAGCGCATTCAGGAAGAGCATCAAGACAAAAAGCGAGTACGGTACAAGAAACGGCGCAAAAAGGATACCGATAATCGCGGAGATAACGCCCGGCACGCCCGTCTCGAACGCGACGTAGGCCGACATGCCCGCACTAAACACAAACGATCCCCAAGCAAAGAGTATGAGCAGCACGGCCTTTGGGGTGTACACGAGGTGCTTGCGTTTCTCGATCGCTGAAAAATCGAACGTGCGGTGATACCAGGCAAGAAATTCGCGAGGATAATATTCGTTTGCCTGCATCATGTAGATGAGGGTACGGATATAGAGCGGATGATAGCGAGACAAAAGTCCTTTCATACAAAAGATCGAAGGTAACCGGCGACCTCACTGGGCTTATCCTGATGCGGCACATGGCCTGCGCCCGCGACGATCTCCATTCGCGATCCTTCGATAGCGGCCGCAAGACGTTTGCCATCTTCGAGCGGTGTTGTCGCGTCGAGCTCGCCCCACACCAGCAGCGTCGGTACCTTGATGCGGCGTGCGTAGAGCGTGAGATCTTCGTTGATTGTATTGAGGTAGGTCTGCGAAAGTGCGCCGGCTTCCAGGTAGTCGCTGCCAGTGTGACGATATAAGCGCTTTCGCAGTGCCGTGTAGAGCGAGCGCGGGACGAAAACGGAGAGCGCCTTCCCTATTTTTGCGATGGCGCGATACACGAGCGCCTTCGGCGTATTTCGCTTTGCATTGCCGGCGGCGTCGATCAAAACTATTTTTGGAGCCGTTAGCGTACCTTCTCCGAATCCTTTGAGAATAACTCTGCCGCCGAAGGAATGGCCGACGATAGCAACCGGTTCGAGATCGACCCGTCGTAGAAAATCACGCACGAAACTCGCGTAGTCGGCGACGTACCATGGTTTCGGTGGCAATTCGCTCGTACCGAATCCGGGCATATCGAGCCGGACGACGCGATACCTGTCGGCTAGTAGTTTCGTAAGCTCGTCGAAACTCGTGAGTGAATGCATCCAGCCGTGCAGCAACAGCAGTACCGGCCCTTGCCCCTCATCCTTATATTCGACGGCAATGTTATCGACGATGGTTTTCATACACCTTGTGCTTTGCGCTTGCCGGCAGCGCCATTCCAGCGTTTATTCGCCTCCGGCCAGAGCTTGGTAAGCGGATGCTCCGAGCAGTCGTGGGGTCGCGCCTGACAAACATATCTGCCGTAGAGCACGAGGCCGTTATTGACGTACTTCCAATCCTTTTTGGGGACGAGTGCTTCGAGGTCGTGGGAGATTTTCTTGAGATCGGTATTGTCGCTGAGATCGAAACGATACGCGAAACGCTTCACGTGCGTGTCGGTCGGTATACCGTCCCAAATTTCATACAATTCACCGAGCACGACGTTTGCCGTTTTGTACGCCACGCCGGGTAGCGTGACGAGCTCGTCGACCGTGCGCGGGATATTACCGCCGAAATCATTTTCGATCATCTTCGCGGCGGCGATGATAGCCTTTGCCTTGTTGCGAAAAAAAGAGAGCGAGGCAACCTCCTTTTCGAACGCCTTCGGGTTGGCGCGCGCGAAGTCGCGCACGGTTTTGTATTTCTTATACAGCGACTCCGTAACCTTATTCACCTGTTTGTCGGTCGCCTGTGCCGAGAGCATAACTGCCGCCAAAAGCTGCATTGGCGTTTTGTAGTGGAGCTCCGTTTTCGGCTTCGGATACGTCTTTTTCAGATAAGAGACCATCCTTGCGGCCCGCTTTTTGCGCGCTTCGAATTGGGCCGATTTCATGCCGAAATCCTAGCATATTGCCGCGAATGCACACGGCTCTAGCCCTATTTGATCGTAATCGGAATCGTCACTTCGTCGGCGTTTTCAGGATTTCCCGAAGGATTGTCTTTGAGGAGAATCAGAATTGCCGGGCCGTGATAGGAGGCATCGACGCTCACCGTAGCGGTAAACGCGATCGGCCCGGGCTGCGTCCAATCGCCCTGCGCCCTCCCTTGCGTCGAGCCGATAAGATCGTCGTTTGAGTCTCGCACCTGGATCGGAAACACTGCCTCGAAGAACCAACCGCCGGGAGCCGTGCCGGTAACCGTGAACGTGCGTGAGACGCTTGCATTTTGTTTCGGTGACGAGACACTCACCTGCTGATCGAGTGGTACGTTCGAAGTCGTAGTGGCAGGCGTAGATGACACTGTAGAGCTCGTCGTATGAGTAGAGGGCGTCGTTTGCGGCATCGCGGGCGTCGTAAACCAAATCCACGCGAGCGCCGCAAGTATGCATACGAGTATCGCGAGCAGGATAGTCCAGCCGATTTTGGTCATACGCGAGAGCGGTGCTCTTGCGCATAGAGCATGTACGAATACAACACGAGTCCGACTGCGATAATGACGAGCGGCAAGAAAATAATCCACGCAGCATACGAGGGCGCAAATATACCGAGCACGATTACGACACCGAGCGCCTTGAAAAGTGTTCCGCCGAGTTCGTGCGTGCGTTGCCAGACGTGATCCGAAGAAATCGTCCACGGCGTTCGAATGCCGATAAACCAGTTACGTTTCGTTTGCGGCAAAAGCATGCCGATATAAAAAACCAAGATGCCGACCGCGGGAAGCACGATGAGTCGTGTATCGAACCCACCGCCCAAATTCCACGCGAGCAGCGCTGTTTGGATACACGCAAAAACCAACATTAGGATTGCGACGAAGGTATCGTATTGTTTCTTGAAAGTTTCAATGTTCGCGCGCAGTGGATCGATGTACGGTATCGCGATACACAGCAAGAGCGTGAGCAGCATGATGAACGGTAGAAGAAACGCCCCGGTGAAAGAATCCATCGTCCCGTTCACCGTACCGTCGGCTGCCCAATGCGTCGCTATAATCGGCGGCAAGGATGGATACACCAAAATAGAGCCGATGACGGTGGCGGCAAAGATGATCCAAGCGAGCCTTCGAGCTACCAGTGAGGACATACCAGAGTGACGTTTTCAGTATACGCCCCGTTACGCAAAAAGGAACGCCTAGGTGCTAAAAAGGGCCATTTCTGCTAGTATTCTCGGATTCCTATGGCTTCCACTACCGCAAAGGCGTCCCCCAAGGGACGCAAGAAAATCATCGTTATCGGCGGCGGCACGGGCACATTTACCGTGCTCACCGGGCTCAAAAAATACCCGGTGGATCTCACCGCAATCGTCGCGATGTCGGACAGCGGCGGCTCGACCGGCATGCTGCGCGACGAGCTCGGTGTCCTGCCCCCCGGCGATGTTGTTCGCTGCCTCATCGCGCTCTCCCGGCAGGATGTCTTGATGCGCGCGCTCATGGAGTACCGTTTCGAAGGCGGCAAACTCAAGGGACACCGCTTCGGCAACTTGCTGCTCTCGGCGCTCGAGAAAACGACCGGTTCGTTCGATACAGCGGTAGAAAAAGCGAGCGACATTTTGCGCACTAACGGCCGCGTCATTCCCTCGACCCTCAACAACGTGCATCTCATGGCCAAGGTGGGCTCGCGCACGATTCGTGGCGAGGAAAAAATTCAGAACTCGATCCTCAATGGATCGCTCAAGCGCCTGTGGCTCGAGCCGAGCGCGCGCGCCAACAAAAAAGCGATCGACGCGATCAAGGAGGCCGATCTCATCGTGCTCGGTCCGGGAAATTTGTACGCGAGCATCGTTCCCAACTTGCTCGCGAGCGGCATGTCGGAAGCGATCCGCAAAAGCAAAGCGACCAAAGTTTTTATCTGCAACCTCATGACCAAAATCGAACACACCGAGGGCTGGAGCGTCGCCGATTACACCGCGGCAATCGAACGCTACCTCGGCGGCCCCGTCGATATCGTCGTATACAACAACAAAACGCCCGACGAATCAATCCTCAAAAAATACGCGCGCGAAGGAGATACGCTCACGCCGTGGGATGAATTGCCGGAAGGACGCGAATCGTTCGGCGCCAATTTGATGTCGCGCCACTCGCACGTCACCAACAAAATCGGCACGCCTTCCCGCGAAAGCTCGCTCGTGCGCCATGACGCCGGCAAGCTCGCGTCGATCCTCATGCGCATCGTCGAAACGAAAAAGAAGCGCACCTAGGCGCTTGCGGGCTTCGAGTCGCGTGCTACGATAGCCGAACAACTGAATATCGTATCAAGAGTGCGGCGAGAGAACTGGCTCTACGACCCGCCGGCAACCTATCGAGAAGATGTGGTGCCTCCAGCCGAAAGGGGCGATACTTTTATCAACTAATCTCCCTTTCGGGAGATATTTTTGTTGCCGTCATGTTCCAACTACTCAAGCGTTATACGACAGAAAGCGTTACCAGCGGCCACCCGGACAAAGTCTGCGACCAGATCTCGGACGCGATTTTGGATTATTGCCTCTCGCAGGATCCGGGATCACGGGTCGCCGTCGAAACGTTCGGCTCGCACGGCACACTCATGATCGGCGGTGAAATTAAAACCGGCGCGGACGTCAACGCCGAGGAAATCGCCCGCAAAGTGTACAGCGATATCGGCTACCAAGAAGATCTTGAAGTGCTCGTAAAGATCGCAAGACAATCTCCGGACATCGCGCAGGGCGTCGACACCGGTGGCGCCGGCGATCAGGGCATCATGTACGGCTACGCAACCGACGAGACGAAAGAGATGCTTCCGCTTGGTGTCGTGCTTTCGCACGCGCTTGCCCGCAAGCTCGAAGAGGTTCGTCGCTCGATGGAACTCTCCTGGATCCGTCCCGACGGCAAGACGCAGGTCACCATTGAAGACGGCAAAGTACCGACCGCGCTTATTTCCACGCAGCACTCAGAAGAAACTGCGCAGGAAGAAATTCGCGAAGGACTTCTTAAGTATGTGTTCGAACCGATTCTCGGCGACATTTCGGGCATCGAGGTCCTCGTCAATCCGACCGGCAAATTTACGATCGGTGGCTTCGCGGCCGACGCGGGACTCACCGGTCGCAAGATCATGGTAGACACGTACGGCGGCCTGATTCCGCACGGTGGTGGCGCCTTCTCGGGGAAAGATGCCACGAAGGTCGACCGTAGCGCGGCCTACATGTGCCGTTTCGCGGCCAAAAACTTGGTTGCAAATGGCTATGCAAAAAAGGCACTCGTTTCCGTCGCCTATGCGATCGGTCGCGCAGAACCAGTCATGGTCGCCGCGTACGACGACAACGGTAAGGACCTCTCTGAGATCGTCCAGAAAAACTTCGACTTCAAGCCGCGCGCCATCATCGAGCGCCTCGGTCTCACGAAGCCGATCTTCCAGCCAACAGCCGCCTACGGTCACTTCGGTGTCGAGGGACGTCCGTGGGAGAGCGTCGTAAAGATTTAAGAGTAGTCTTGAGGTTGTAAAAGTCCCGAAATTTCTCGGGACTTTTGTTATTCAACGGTCACCGACTTCGCGAGATTACGCGGACGATCGACGTTGTAGCCTTTCTCTTTCGCAAAGTAGTAGGCAAAGAGTTGCAGCGGCACGACATTGAGAATCGGCGAGAGCATCTCGATCGTTTTGGGAACATAGATGACGTCGTCCGCCGCTTTCGCGATCTCATGGTTACCCTCGGTTGCGAGCGCAATCACCGGGCCTTTGCGCGCCTTGATCTCCTGAATGTTTGAGGCGACTTTTTCGTAGACCGAGTCGCTGGTTGCGATCGCCATCGTCGGGAAATGTTCGTCGATCATCGCGAGCGGTCCGTGTTTCATCTCCCCCGCGCCGCAACCTTCCGCATGAATGTAGGAAATTTCTTTGAGCTTCAACGCACCCTCGAAGGCGATCGAGTAATTGTATTTGCGGCCAATATAGAGAAAGTCGCGCGCCTTTGCGTATTTCTTGGCAAGTCTTTCGATTTCAGTTCGGCGCTCCAAAATGCTTCTGATTTTATCGGGAATCGCCTGCAGCTCGCGCGCGATCTCCTGTCCGGTCTCGATACTCATCCTGCGCTGGCGTCCGAGAAAGATTGTAAGTAGCGAAAGCGCAGTGAGCTGCGAAACGAGCGCTTTGGTGGAGGCGACGCCAATCTCGGGGCCCGCGTGGTTGTAGACGCCGGCGTCAGTTTCGCGCGCAATCGTCGAGCCGACAGTATTCACGATGCTGAGCGTGAGCGCGCCACGGCGCTTGCCTTCGCGAATCGCCTCGAGTGTATCGAGTGTCTCGCCGGATTGGGAAACCGCGAGCAGCATCGTCTTGGGATTCAAAACAGGGTGACGGTAGCGAAACTCCGAACCGAGTTCGACCTCGACCGGAATTCCCGCGTGCTCTTCGAGCATGTACTCGCCCGTGAGGCCGGCATAGTAGGCCGTGCCGCATCCGACGATAATCATGCGTTCAGCTTTTTTGATTTCATCCGCGACGCCCTCAAGGCCGCCGAGCTTGGCGAGTCCTTCCTTTTCGAGCAGACGCCCGCGTAGCGTGTTCTCCACGACTTCGGGACCCTCCATGATCTCTTTGAGCATGAAATGTTGGTAGCCGCCGCGCTGCGCCGCTTCGACGTTCCAATCGATCTTCTCAGCCTTGCGCTCGATGCGCCCGCCGTCGAGCTTGAAAATATCGTGCTTGGTGGGTGTGATAACCGCGATTTCGCCGTCTTCCAAAAAGACGACCTGGCTCGTGTGCTTCAAAATCGGCGAGGCGTCGGAGGCGATGAAGCGTTCGTTTTCGCCGAGGCCAAGCACGACGGGAGATCCCATGCGTGCCGCAATAACCTTTTCCGGCTCAAGCGCATACGCAATCGCGAGGCCGTAGGTACCCTTCACTTCCCGCAAGGCGGCGAGTGCCGCCCTTTCAAAATCTTTTTCGACCTTCAAGTGTTCTTCGATCAAGTGTGCCAAGACCTCCGTGTCGGTCGCCGAAAGAAACGTATGACCAAGCTCAGTGAGTTTCTCGCGCAATTCTTTATAGTTTTCAACGATGCCGTTGTGCGCAAGCCAAATGTTACCGCTGCAATCTTTGTGCGGGTGCGCATTGATTTCCGTCGGCTCACCGTGCGTCGCCCAACGGATGTGCGCGATACCGCTTTTGCCAAAATAGCCCGCCGGCAATTTGCGGCGCAGCTGGGAGACAGCTCCTGTCGATTTCACGATTCCTGATTCCGGCAGATATATGCCTGCCGAGTCGTACCCGCGATACTCTAGCGAGGAGAGTCCGTCGAGCAGCACTTCGCCCGCGTTCTTTCCGTTATTTCCGGTGTACGCGAAAATACCGCACATAATCGCACTCTAGCACATGCGTTTCAGGAAGAAAAAACTTCATCTGCAATCGCCGCTCTAAACCCGTTAATTGCGCTCGAATCTGCGGGCCGGTGCGGATAGGTTCGATTTGAAAGAATCACGAGTCCCATGCCCTTTTGCGTATCGATAACGACGGAGGTGCCCGTAAAGCCCGTTTTGCCGAACGCATTTTGCGTCGCATTTGAGCCAAAAAGATCACCTTCTCGCTGCCAGCCAAGGCCCTCTTGCGCTAGATGCACGATTGCCGGAAAACGACCATCTAAGAGTGCATGCGTGAAACTCAGCAAATCGGGCGCGGTCGAAAAAACTCCCGCATGTCCGACCGCGCGGCGGCGCAACGCGAACATTCGGGCGCTTTCGTCGTGCACGATACCCAGCAGCTCTTGCCCCTCAACGATTTCGGTAGGTGCGATGCGCGGATCATTTACCATTAAGGCGGAGAAAAAACTCGTGTCGTTCATCTGCAGCGGCCCAAAAAGATAGCGGTGCGCGAGCGCCGGCAGAATAGTGCCACCGGCACGCTCGAGAACGAGACCGAGTATGAACGCCGGCACGTTGGAGTATTCGGGTGTAGCCGCAGGCCCGTCGAAGCCTTGCTCAAGAATATGCGTGCGGAGCTGTTCGAAGGTCCGATACTGCTTGGCAAGTTCCGCCATTCGCGGCCCGCGAACTCGATAGCGCAATAGATCTTCGATCGTCGAGGCATGATCATTGTGCAACTCGGGTACAAAGCGCGTCACGCGATCATCCAGCCGCAACTTCCCTTCTTCCAGTAAGAGCGCTGCAAGCGAAGCAACGGGGATCGACTTCGTGACCGACGCAAGATCATAGAGAGTATCCTCGCGCACTTTCTGATCGCTTGCGTACCAAAGCGATCCGTAGGGATATACTTCGCGCTCACCGCTTGCCCGCACGACACCGATCACGCAGCCGGGAAAAACTTCCTCTTCTATGGCTCGCTGCGCGATGTCGGCAATCTTAGGCATCAAGATGTTTACTTGATCTGCCGCGCAAGCGGCGTATTCGATAGTATGACTGCCACCAACATACCGAGATCCGCAGACTCTCGAAGAAGACCTTGTTCCCAATTTCCGTAGCGCGTTTTCGTAGGATCAAAAAGCAACCGCTTTAGCATCCTTCGGATTCTAGCATGCGAGTGTTATTGAACGACGAGTCGATACGATTTCGTTCCATAATATCGTTAGCGTCCGGAAAAAAGACCTAAAAGCGTTTCTAGGATTGCCCGACCAGCTTCGTAAAGACAACCAGCCGCTCGTTGTAGGTATCCTGCCCGTGCACCCAGGTGCCGTCGCAGGTGATGAGGTTGAGACGTGCAGAGTCGTTTTGGTTGAAGATGAGATCGGTCGGGACGCTTTTGTAGGGATAGATTTCGACATCCGAAACGACGAAATGCAGCATGGTTCCATTGATCGCTTTTATATAAACATCGTCGCCAACCTGGATCTGATCGAGGTGAATAAAGACGCCCGCAAGGCCCAGGCCGTTGTCGACATGGCCGTCGATGACTGCGCTTCCCGTGTAGCCGGGCACGGCGCCGTATTTGTACCAACCGACATCGACGAAATTATCCGGCGCCTGCATATTGCCGATCGAGTTGATGCCGAGATCCTGCACGTGCGCATCGATGGAGAGCGCGGGAATGATGAGGCGCGAAGGATACTCGCCCGGGGCAACACTGAGCGCGGGAGAACTGCTCGCAATAGATGCCGGCACCGGGCCGGTGGTTTCCGGCGCATACCAAAGCGCATGTATCAGGGTATACGCAAATACGCAAAATGCCCCGATCGCTACGATCCCAAGTACGATCGTGGTGATGCGTCGCATACGGATTTCAAATTCAAAATTGCGGAGTTTTTAACGAATGAGGGCGTGCCCTGCCTGCGGCGGGACAGGCAAGGCTTCACCCTTCCAGTTTAGGTTGTCTTGCGCTTTGCGACAAGTGCAGCGACAGTCGCAAGAATAACCGCAAGCGAAGGGTCCAGAACAGCCACAGTAGCTGAAGCGTTGCCGCCTATATTGTTCGGCAGGTCGGATGAAACAAACGTGAATGCCGCGGTTAGTCGAACGAAATCGGCGAATGCCGCTCAAGAAAGTCCAACGTGCCCGGGACCATATTGAAGATCACGGGAACGGTGTAGAAAAAGAAGCTCGCGGGGATCCATACGAGCGCCGACAAAATGCCGAGTGGATAGAAAATAAGGCTTAGCCTTGCGCGGAACTGCGATTGATTCATTAGTCGATTAGAAAGACCGGCTTGCCTGAGTTCTTTGTGCTGCCAAATATACCGCGTCATCAGGGTTGAGATAAACACGATTACGAAGAGATTTACGCCGTAAAAGATTACGGCCAACATCGCCTCTGAATAGCTCACGGTCAATTGCATCGTGAACGGCACGAGCACAACGAACATGAGATACACCATATTGAGCAAATTGAGTTGGCGATCGACGTCTTTTGCAAACGCATGGAAAATAAAATGGTGGTTGATCCAGATGACCGCGAGTACCAGGAAGCTCACCATGTAGAGTAAAACGACGGGCCACAACGACGCGAAGATTCCCGCTACCACCTCGTTGGTCGCCGGCCCCGTCAGGTTCGGTATTTTGATCTCAAACACGAGCAACGTCATGACAATGGCGAAAATGCCGTCGCTAAACGCTTCAATGCGGCTCTTGTTCATGTGCATGAACAACAGTTTACTTCATCTTCACGCCTTTGAAAGCACGCCCCTTTTTGGCCATCTGATCGATGAATTTGCCGGATTTACTATCGACTTTGGTCCAACGCTTGTTGCGAGGACTGAGCACTTGGGTGCGAGCCTTTACTGTGCCGCTACGACCACCTCCTTTGGGACCGTTCGTTGCCATGGCACAATTGTAGCTCGCTGCACGGAAAGCAACGTAAGTATCCACACGCCCGCGCGTCACGCGTACGTACCACCTCTATGGCTCTATGGCAAAACAGATAAAAGTCGGCGTCGCGCTCAGCGGCGGATCCGCCTGGGGCGTCGCACACGTCGGCGCGCTCACAGCGCTTCATAACCACAACATCCCCATCGATTGCATCGCCGGGACAAGCGCCGGAGCCGTTGCGGCGGCGCCGTTTGCCTTTGGGGTTCCTATCGAAAAAATCCAGGAGGCGTCGAAGAAATTGGAATGGGGACAGATTTCGCGATTCGCCTATTCGCGCCTGGGGGTGCGATCCAACGCGGCACTCGCCACGATCCTGCGCGAGCTGCTCGGCGACGTGAACATCGAAGACGCGAAGCTCCCGCTTGCGATCGTCGCAACCGACATCGAGCGCGGCGAAGAAAAAATATTCAGGAGCGGCAATGTCGCGCTCGCAGTGTGTGCCTCAAGCGCGATCCCCGGCTATTTCGCGCCCGTCGAGATCGACGGCACGCTCTATGTCGACGGTGCCGTTACGGAGAACCTTCCCATTTCGGCGCTTCGAGACATGGGAGCAACGTTCTATATCGGTGTCGATCTCGCGGGCAAAATGTCGCACGCGCGACCCCGCAATCTTGGCGAGGTCGTTACACGCTCGCTCGATGTACTCTCGCGCTCTCGCGATCGCGAGGTGCACAAGCTCGTCGATGTGCTGATCGAGCCGGATATGAGTGCCTACGATCATCGTGCCTTCGACGAAGCCGAAGCCATGTACCGCGAAGGGTTTGCCGCGGCGGAAGCCGCGATCCCCGCCATTACGACAGCGCTCGCGCTCAAGCGAGCCGAAGGAACAGGCTTTTGGAATCGCTTCCGAGCGCTTATTACCTCTTGATCTGAGCGAATGCGCCTTGCAGCGCCGCGGCGATCTTGTCGAGTCCGGGAATAACGCCAGCGATGGAAAGCGCCCATCCGATGATGAGCACGGCGAGCAGTGAGCCGATAATCCATCCCGCACCATAGAGCATACCGTGCACGATCCACCACTTGGCGGAGGTATTGCTTTCGATATTGCGGAGCTCTCGCTTGATCTCGCGTAGCTGCCGCACTTCCGGATTTTCGCTCTCGGGTTTGGCCATACTGTATTAGTGTGCCATCCCGACCAGTGCCTGCAAGAAACTCAAAAGCAGTTCAAGGCAGCTCACTATGAAATTCACGAGCAACGTCGCAAACTGCAGCAGATAACTTAAAAGAAGGGTCAGAAAGTTGGTTATCGGATCCATACGTAAATTCTAGCACCTCAAAGTATGAAGACTCGGTGACTACTGCAGCTGCTGTACCTGTTGCATGATCTCGCGCTCGATACGACCTTCGAAGAGGCGCAGCATCAAGGGCAGCTTCGCGTCGATAACGAAATTCTTGTCTTCGACTTTGAGCGTACCGCTGATGCGCTGCGATTGCGCGGTCACGTCGAAGTGGAGCGTATCGACGTCCCAACGCTCTTCGTGGATGGTCGCTTGATCGCCCATTTTCGCGCGCATCTCGTCGAGACCGTGCTTTACCCTAACCAAGGCTTCCTGTTTATTCGTTTTGTGTGGGATTTCCAAGTGCATAGAAAACGAGTGTAGCACAAAACGAACGCCCGGTACCAGACCGGGCGTTTCAGCTATCAGCGCAGCTTAGACAGCAGGTATATAATTCCTTGGCGGGCCTGATCAGTGGCATATCGCTCACTGATTGAGAACAAAAACGGTGAGAAACGCAGCATGGCACTGTAGTTCTGGTCGAAGATCTGGATATCCCGCACCACTTGATTCCGGATCCCTATGACCAACGCCGCACTCGAACCTTCGAGTAAATACGCCGTCATCTGACCGAACGCAGTCGCGTATTCGCCGATTCCGGCCGGTGAAGCCTTCCGCATAGCCCACCGGACGTCATCGAGCTCACTTACCAACATTGCGAATGCTTCGGATCTCCATACACCAGAAGAATCCTTGGTTTTCCGCTCCAAGGCAGATTTCTTACAGGCCAGATGATCTGTAAAGTGCCTTTCGGCAGAAACTTCGTACTTAGTAGTCATTGCCGACCCTCCTAGTTCCTACCGAAATACTACTTCGCGCGCAAAAATACACAACACGGAAACTAGGCGACGCTGATGCTTTCGATCACCACCGCTTCGGTCGGGCGATCCGACTGATCGGTCATACCATTCTCGATCGCAAGGACGACGTCCATACCGCTTACAACCTTGCCGAAAACAGTGTGCTTCGGGTCGAGGAAATTATTGTCGCGAACATTGATGAAAAACTGCGAGCCGTTGGTATTCGGGCCCGCATTGGCCATCGAGATCGTGCCAGTATCGTTATGATTTTCGGCGTGGATTTCATCATCAAACGTGTAGCCAGGACCTCCCGTGCCCCAACGCGCCATCAGTGAATCATCTTTGGTCTGAGGGTCGCCGCCTTGGATCATAAAGTCCTTGATGACGCGGTGAAATTTTGTGCCGTCATAAAACGCGCTCTTTGCGAGCTTTGTAAAGTTCGCGACCGTATTCGGCGCGTCCTGCTCGAAGAGTTCGATAGTAAAGTCGCCTTTCGACGTTTTGAATGTTGCTTGCATAGGCGCGTAGTATACCAAACTCCAATAGATTGACCGACCTCTCGCCAAATGCTTTAGTGCGCGACAGAGGAGGTTCCAATGCTCATAGGAATGCATGCCTATTTCACTAAGTGTGGCTGTCCCGACAACCACGGGAGCATCGTGTGCACAAACGGTGCGCGAGTCATCTGCTATAGCGTTCGCGCGGCAATGGAGGCGCTCGCGAAACTCACGGAAATCGGCTTTCTTGTCGAAGGCGAGTTGCCCGCGCTCGCAAAGCAAATCGAGGAATCCGGTCTTCCACCGACAACTCCGCACGTGCCGGCGTTCTACTACCCTACAGCGACGGGAATGAAATTCTCGCCGGTTCACGAACCGCCGTCGCTCGAAGATCTCGCGTACGCCGTCTCGCTGCCCGAGAAAAAGATGTGCTAAACGGTAAGGCTCGCCGCGCAATCGGCGAGCCTTTGTTTTTTGCCCAGCTTTTTGATTCCTTTTCTCTAGCCCTCACACATTGTCGATACATGCTAGGATGGCCCCGATGCATGCCGCCGATCAGGAATACGATATCGCCGTCGTGGGCGGCGGGCCTGCCGGTATGATGGCCGCAGGGCGAGCCGCGCAGCTCGGCAAACGAGTCGTTTTGATCGAGAAAAACAGAGGTCTCGGCAAGAAGCTCCTCATCACCGGCGGCGGACGCTGCAACGTCACCAACGCGGAATTCGATACGCGCAAACTCCTCGCAAAGTTTAAAGACGGTGGCAAATTTCTCGCCTCACCGTTTTCGCAGTGGGCAGCGGAGGATTCGATTCGTTTCTTCAACGAACGCGGTATGCCGACCAAGATCGAAGCCGAAAAACGCGTCTTTCCCGAATCCAACACGGCGCAATCCGTGTACGACGTGCTCACCAACTTCCTCGTCTCCGGCAAAGTCACGATCATGACAGACGCCGCCGTCAAAAGCGTGCAAGCTGAAAACGGACGCATTACCGGACTCCAGCTCAAAGGCGGCGCGGCGGTGCGCGCAAAGCGCTACATTTTCGCAACCGGCGGAACTTCGCACCCCGAGACAGGCTCGACCGGTGACGGCTACGTCTGGCTCACCGCGCTTGGCCACACGGTGAATAGCGCGAACGCCGCGCTCGTTCCCCTTGCGGTGAAAGACATGCGGATCAAGCGGGCCGCGGGTGTCGCCATCCAGAGCGCCAAGATCACGGTTTTGCAAAACGAAACGAAACAAAGTTCGCTCGTCGGAAAAATTCTTTTCACGCATGTCGGCCTCAGCGGTCCGGCAACGCTCAACATGAGTCGCGAAATCGGCGAACTTCTCAAGTATGGTGACGTCGATATCGAGCTCGATCTCTTGCCTTCGAGCGGGTATGAAAAAGTTAACGCGGCACTCTTAGAGTCATTCGCGACGCACGCCAACAAAAAGATCCGCAACGCGCTCTCGCCGCTACTGCCGCCCGCGCTTGTGCCGCTCATCCTCGAGATCGCCGAGATTGCCGAAGACACTCCGTGCAACAGCGTCACGCGCGAAGAACGAGTGAAACTCACCAAAACGCTCAAGCACCTGCGCTTCCAGGTCGATCATCTCCTCGGCATGGACAAAGCCGTTGTCACCGCAGGCGGCGTCGCGCTGACGGAAGTCGATTTCAAAACGATGCGTTCGCTCAAGTGCGAAAATCTCTATATCGTCGGCGATTTGCTCGACATCGATCGCCCTTCCGGCGGCTACAGCTTACAGCTGTGTTGGACGACCGGGTTCGTTGCCGGCACCGCAGCTGCTACTGCGCAATAAGAGAAAGTTTGTCTTTGCGGCTCCAGCGCTTGATTTCAGCTTCGCGCCTCAACGCGCGACTTTTGTCTTTGCACTTCTCCGTATACAAAATCTTCATAGCGCGATGCGAGCGCGTATACCGGCTCGCCGTTCCCGCCTTGTGCTGCTCGAAGCGCCGGGCGACGTCGGTCGTGATCCCGGTGTAAATACTTTTATCTTTGCACTCGAGCAGGTACACGAAGTACATCAGAGGTACAGGTCGTCGACATAGCACCAGCGCCACTCGTGCGGCGGCTGGTACGAATCGATGATCGGATGGCCAGTTTCCTCAAAATGCTTTCGGGCGTGCGTGTTCTTCGATGAATCGCAGCAACCTGTGTGGCCGCAGATCATGCACAGACGCACTTTCACCCAGGTGTCGCCGATCTTTTCGCAATCTTCGCACCCTGTCGAATGCGGCAGTACGTTCTCATTAATCTGATCCAAGTGCGTGCACTTCTTTGCCTCTTCTGCCATACGATTTTTATTTGACGCGCTTGCGGAACTTTACCGAACCGCGACGCACGCCTTTCTTCGCTATCATCACTTTCTTCGCTGCCAAGCGCTTTCCCGTTTTGCGAGAACGCGACTCTCTGTTTTTAATATCCTGATTCGGTCGTTTTGCCATTCCAGAAGTATACCTCGGATTATCGAGCCATTTGCCACCGTACGGTTTTTGGGTACTTTGCGCCTTGTGCTTGTGTCGCACTGCTCCCGGCGTCCCGCGCCTCGTGGCATCCGCCCTGCTCCTGTATTGCTGCCGTTTGGCTTCCGTCTTTTTGAGTCCGTTCATGGCCCAAGAGTAGCGGGGTCCGACGGAAGGACCGGTGAAGTTTAATGTTTGTAAACATGGGAAAGCACAACGCCCCGCGTATGCGGGGCGTTGTGCTGATCAAAGGAAGAATTAGAGTTTCTCCTCCTGCGCCTCGATATCGTTCTTCGTCTTTTCAGCAGCGGCCTTCGTGTCTACCCACGCGTTCTTTACATTTTTCTTTCCTTCCACGTAAGCGTCCTTCGCCTTATCCGTAATAGATTCTTCCTCATTCAACTCATCGTTTGCCATAGAGTGAATTCGTTATCTCTGCTATGTACTGAGCGTAACTTCAGTGACGTGAAGAACGGATGTAGGCTGCGCCGTAAACCTACTTCGAAAGTTCCAAAAGCAGATCTTCCAGATCGAGCGGCACTGTGACCATTTCCACTTGGCCATCGTTGCTCACTTTCCACGTATTGCGCGGACGATCTGCATAGAGCTCGACGCCGTTGCCGTCTGGGTCGTCCAAATAAATTGCTTCGGAAACGCCGTGATCCGCAGCACCCGTGATTGGATACTCCGCATCGGCCAAATTCTTGAGCGCCTGTGCAAGCTCGCGCCTGGTCGGATACAAAATCGCAAAGTGATACAAGCCCGCGTGCCCCTTGGGCGCCGGAGAGGCGCCGACTCCCTGCCAGGTGTTTAAAGCGATGTGATGATGATACCCGCCGGCCGAAAGAAATACCGCCGAATCGCCGTAGCGAGCCGTCACCTCAAACCCCAAAATATCCCGATAAAACCCGAGTGCCCGCTCCAAATCCCCGACGTGCAAATGCACATGGCCAATTACCGTCTCCGCGTGTGCCTTTTTCATTCATTTAGTTTAACAGGACATTCTATGATGTCCCTACGGGGGCTAAATATGCGTGTTCAGAGCTCCGTGTACTTCGTATGCCGGCCCTTAGATTTGGAGACGGGGTATTTTTTTGCGTTCTTTTTCATCTTTGCGAGGAACGCCTTTTTGAGCTCGATATGGAGATCATTCGCGAGGTACAGTAGATAGCACAAGACATCGGCGAGCTCGTCGCCGATTTCGCTTTTGTGGGTCTTTATATGCTGCCGAACTTCCTCCTGAGATTTCCATTGAAAATGCTCCATCACCTCGGCCGCCTCCAAGACGAGCGAAAGTGCCACGTCCTTGGGGGTATGGAATTGCTCCCAGTCCCGATCTGCTCGGAACTTCACTGCGACTTTCTGGAGCTTTTGGAGCTCGCTTAGGGTCTTTTTGGCCATGCACCGAAATCATGGCATACATCTCCATTCCAAACTAGAGCAGCCCGCGTTTGGCTCGGCCGGAGTGCGCGGAGCACTTGAGAGATACAGAAGTCGTGCCCGCGAAATGAAGATCGGATTCGGTATAGCACTCGGTGCAGCGGCCTTTGTCGCGTTTCCATACCTCCGCCTTGATCGCCGCGGGAATGAGCCGCTCGATGCGATCCGGGTCGTGCTCGTCGTAGCCGCCGCGCGTCTCGGCGAGCGTTAGATAAAATTTGAACACTTTGCGGCCACTCTCGCTTACCTGCCGAGCGTCTATGAGATCGAAGATGCCTTTGTCGAAAAAGACGCCGGCGTCGATCTTTTCATAGACCTGGATCTGGAGCGGCTCTTTGCGTATGCCGTCTTTAAAGGCATTGGCGGCTTTGAGAAATTTGCCGTTGTCGGTGAGCTTGCCGCTTTCGTACATCGCGAGCTGGTCCACAGATTTGCCGCTCTCGAGAGTCGTCGAGTCGTGGCCCTCGAATATGAATTGCTGGTTCTCATCGTCCCAGAGATCGACATAGCCGCGCTCGCGCGGAATTACGAGAAAGACGGAAAGCATGAATTCGTCGTCGCGAAAGTTCATACTCTTGTGAAGTTCGACGCCTTCGCGCGCGATTACCTCAGCCGCCGAAATAATCGGCGAACGACTCCTTGGCGTTGGATCTCCCAGAAAGTTCGACATGTTGCAAGCTTAGCTTTGGGCCAAAAAGTGCTCAAGGGTGTAGATCCAGTCCTCCTCGCCTTCTCCTTCCTTTTTCTTTTCTTTCAAAAGCCATTCCAAGTAGCCGCGGTCTTGCCTCGCGATTTCCTCAATGCGCTTTCCCTTGTGCTTGCCGAAGCGGATCGTCGTGAAGAGTTTCGGTTTGGAGGAGATATCGAGCATTTCTTTGACGGCCAACTCTTCAGAACCGAGCTGCGCGGTGAGTTTGGCAAGAAGGTGTTCGAAGAGCGCTTCGAGCACGAGCACGTCGCCGAAGGCATCGTGCGCGTTCGCCTCCACCTCGATGCCGAGCGCGTAGCGTAGATATTGCAAACTGTAGTGCGAAAAGGCGCTCTCCGTATCGATCGTCGAGGCGACTTTGTAGGTGCAGATAACGTTGCGCGGTCGGATGCCCTCGCGGCGCAAAATAGCAACGTCAAAAGAGGCGTTGTGCGCGACCGTGACGACTTCCTCGTGTTCGAAATCATCTTTGATCTTTTGGTACTCGGGCGTCTCCTGAAACGCAGGTCGATCGGCCACCATTTTCTCCGTTATGTGGTGGATCGCCATGGCCTCAAACGTAATCGGCAGCGGTGGTCTGTAGAGCTCGTTGAGATACGGCGCTTCTATGCCGCGTTCCTTGATGCCCAATTGGCACAGGCGGTCGCCATCAGCGTTGCCGGTCGTTTCGGTGTCGAAAAAGAGGGTCCTCACACCTCTAGTGTAGCCGATGCATCGAGATGAGCCAATTTGGGCCTTGACACCTTTTTGCTATCTGCTACCTTTACATGACAAGGTACTATATTTTATGGAGAAGCAAGACTCATTTGAAGCAATTCGACGTGGGCTCCTCGAGTTTGTCGTGCTCACCGTCATCTCGAGAGAAGACGTCTATTCGGCGGATATCCTGGCGGCACTCGCCGATACGGAATTCAAAACGCAGGAAGGGACGCTCTATCCCCTACTCTCAAAGCTGCGCCGCGAAGAACTGCTCGATTACAAGTGGGAGGAATCCCAAACGGGGCCGCCGCGCAAATACTATTCGTTGACACCTCAAGGCAAGCAACGGCTGGAAAACCTAACGAGCTACTGGAACGACATTACCAAAACCATTAAAAGCATCGGCAAATAACGAACCATCTATGAACAAAGTAATCGCGATCAATTTGGGAGGCAGAGCCTACCAGCTCGAAGAAGCGGGCTATGAGGCACTGCGCGCGTACCTCGACCAAGCATCGCAGCGCCTTGCGGACGACCCAGGCAAAGCCGAGATCATCGCGGATCTGGAGCAAGCAATTGCGGAGAAATGCGACAAGGTTTTGAATCCCAACAAATCCGTCGTCCTCACCAACGAGGTTGCTCGCATCATCCAAGAGATGGGGCCCGTCGAAGGGCAAGACAAGGCCGAAAATGTCGGTGCGAAGAATGAGTACATAGGGCCGCGAGCTCCCCGCCGTTTCTTCCTGATTCGCGAAGACGCCGTGCTCGCGGGGGTTTGTACCGGTCTTGCCGCGTACTTCGACATTGATGTCACCTTGGTGCGCCTGCTCTTCATTCTGCTCACCGTTCTCACCGGGGGAATCTGGGTGCTCCTCTATCTCGCGCTCGCGATCCTCGTCCCCTATGCCGACACTGCCGAGACCCGCGCGCAGGCTCGAGGCGAAGCATTCAATGCAGAAGCGCTCGTGCAACGCGCCAAAGAGCGTTGGAGCGAAGGCTACGAGCGCGTGACTGGTTCGAAATTCGATTGGAACGATATGAACACGGCGCACGAGAATCACCGCAAATGGAAACAGATGCGCAAAATGCAAAAATGGCAGTGGAAACAGGAGTGGAAACGAGAGCGAAGCCATTGGAACCCTGCGTACGGACTGGTGCGTGCGATCCTCGCGCTCGTGTGGATAGGTGCACTCATCTCACTCATAACGAAAGGTGCGATCTTCGGAATTGCGGTGACGATCATCCCGATCTGGCTCGCTGTCTTCTTGCTCTTTATCGTTTTCTTTATGATCACCGGTCCGATGCAGGCCGCGCACTCATATGGAAGATACGATCCCACCGGGGTCTACCACTACCAGTACGAATACCGTAGCGATCCATTCGACGGTTTCGTCGGGGTTATTACGGCCATCTTCCTCATCGTGGCTTTTCTCTGGGCCTATCACGACGTGCCACAGTTCTACTTCTTCCTGCACCATCCGATCGCGGGGACAAAGGAGCTCTTCGCGTACGTCGGCTCGCTCTGGCAGCGCTAGAAAACTGCTTTACAGTGCTTGTACGCGGTGGTAGGTTTCGGATAGCCGGAACAACTACGCGAAAGGATTCTCGATGATAACCAGGAGAAAGCTGATCGTAACTTCACTGATGTCGATGCCCGCGCTCTTGCTTCGCAGTAGCGACGGCCGAGCCGACGACGAATCGATGATCGAATTGAAAGGCGCCGCCCCAACGTTTGAAGGCACACCGATGGGGTCTGCGCCGGGTGATTACGGATATCGACACGACCTCTATCACGCGGACTACCAAGCCCTCTTCGGCGCGAGCGGTCACTGCAGTTGCGGGAGCGGTGATTGCAGGGTCACGATTTGGCGAGAAACGAAACTCGATAGTCCGATGGGCTATGACATCGTCGCGTGGCGCAATTGGTATCCGCTACCCGCAAACGTCTGGATGCCGGATACCAGCTCAAATATTCCGCTGGAGTTGTACCGTGAATGGGCACATGTCTGTGCGTACAGAATCGGCTATAACAGCAACGCACCGACCATCGCCTGCGCGCTGATCAACAAGAAACAAGCTTGAAGCACAGGCCCCGCGAAAACGCGGGGCCTTTGTTATTGCACGCGCACGAACGCAAGCGTGTTGCCTCGAGCAAGGTAACTGAGCTGCAGATTCGTGCCGCTCGCTTCGAGCACGCTGTAGTAGAGGGTCGATTTCCCTTCTTTGACGACGGTATATACGGTGCCGGGAACGATGGTCGAGTCGAAGCCAGGATCCGGGTTCGCGCTCGTGAAAATTTTGTAGGTGCCAGTTTCGGAAACACTGCTCGAAGCATCACCGCCTTTGTATTTGTCGGTCCACTTGCCGTCGGCAGTGATAACAACCGTGTAGTTGGGATCGTCGACCGATTGCCAGGTTCCGACCACGTTCGTCGCGACCGTCGAAGGATCAAGCGGTGGCGTCGGACTCGTTGCCGTTGAGTCGGTGCCAGAAGCGGAGGTATCTACTGGAGTCTGCGTGCTGCCCTGTTGTAGTTGGGCGGTATCGTTTGCTGCGGTCGGTTCAGTGTGCTGTCGGTACCCTAAGAGCCATGCGCCTACCGCGACCAGAATGATCACGAGAATGATGACGGGCGTGCGCAAATTGTTCATGGCGATTTATTTTTCCTCTAAATCTAAACAAACGGAATTGATGCAGTACCGCTTTCCTGATTTGGTCGGTCCGTCGTCGAAGACGTGCCCCAAGTGCGAGCCGCAGCGCGCGCAGGTGATTTCGGTGCGTACCATCCCATGCGAATTATCGACGTGCGTCTCAATCGCGCCCGGCAGCGCTTCGTCGAAGGAGGGCCAGCCGGTGCCGCTGTCGAACTGTGCATCGGAGGAGAAGAGCGGATTGCCGCATACCTTGCACGCGTAGGTGCCATCTTCGGTCTTGTGCACGTACTCGCCTGAAAAAGGCGCCTCGGTGCCGCGCTCGCGCAAAACGGCGTACTCATCGGGACTAAGCATCTTCTTGATCTCATCTTCGTTTTCAGGCATCGGTCGCTGTGTCATGCCAAGTAGTATAGCAAAAAGCAGGCGGGGGTACTGTATCCCACCTGCTTGAGTTCGTCACCCCTCAACGCGCAATAGGCTTTCCAAAGAGCCAACGGTTCTTAAATCTTTATAGATCATAGACCTGTTGATACCGCACTCCCTTTCGAGTTCCGGAACCGTATTGCAGCCTCGCACCTTTACTGCGGTCTTGTAAGCTGCAGTACGCGTTAGGAAATGCGCCGTTCCCGCGGTGAGCACGCCAACTGCGTGTACCCAGTCAGGGTGGCGCAAAAAAATCATGGTTATCGCTCTCCTTTGTATACCGGTTTGTTCTGCCAAAGCTTGATACGTAACGAGTTCGCCTCGTTGCCGTATAAGCTCGGCGGCTTGCATGAGAACTAATCCTGGAAACCGAAGGTCTGCATTAAAACTGTTCAGTTCCTTATGGAGCTGCCGCCCCTGAACAAAGGCATTCATTTCTCTGCATGAACACCCCAGTTTACGAGCAAGTCTTTTACCGGTTACTCCGAGGCCCGCCTGCGACAACTCACTCGCGGCACGCCGAACATTCGCGATAGTAAGCATAGCTGTCTCCTGCACAAGAACGAGAATGTATCTTCTCATTTTTTATCAGCAAACTTCGCTACTGTCGAGGAATAAAAAGAAACGCGGACCGGGTTGGTCCGCGCTTGTCTTTAGGATCCTTAGGAGCGACATTGTCTTCGGCCGATCGTGAAATGGCCCCAAACGATCGTCTTGCTGGGATCGCAAAGTTCATATGCATGGAACTTCACGAGTCGAGACCCGATTGAGCAGCCGATGCACTCGTACGTCCACAAGAGATCTTTCGACCCCTCGTAGGGATCATGATTGACGACCCAGGAGGTCAGCGGAAGATCGCCGAGGCATTCCCGCTTACTGACCTTGAGTCGAAGTTCCTGCATGATGTGGCCCGCGGATCCAACGAGCTGCCCGAATGTGAGCGACGGCCAGCTCATCGGTTCGGGACGAGAATTAGTAAAACGAATAGTCGCAGTCTCGGTGCGTATCATCGACACCTCCTTCTATTACTCTGCTATCGAGACTATACCCGCATCCGCAGCTCGTCAATTTTGAAGCAAGAAGATCCCCGGCGAAAATCGCCGGGGATCCAAAGACGGGCCGAATCGTCAGTAGCTCGCGACCTTGCGACACTGGTAGGACTCGTAGCCGGCGTTCGAGGCCTTGTTCAAGGCCACATCGTCGGAAACGCCCTGCCCGGAGCCGCCGAGAAAGTAGTCGTCGTCGCACTTCATGACCGAGATGTCCCAGTCGCTGGGAACGGAGATGGCATTGCCGCACGAGACGCCGGTGGTGCGTTCGCATTTGGAAATCGCCGCCGCCTTGGCGTCGTTCTCGTAGCCCTTGGCGTCAGACCTGAAGATGCGCCCGCCGACCCGCGAGACCGCAATCGAGACCCACTGCACGTCGTCGCTCGCAACGACACGCGAAGGGGCCGCCTGCGGAGTGATTTCCCCCGCTTTCACCGAACCGGCGCCGATCAGAAGTCCACCCGCAATAAGACAAAAGAGCAATGGAGTGTTTCGCATTTGAATTCTCCTTGGAATATGCGAATCGCACCGACATTGGTGCGACAGGCGGCACAGTACCATGCCGAAGACCTCGTTTCAAGAAGCTTAGTCTTTTCGCTTCGCGCGTGCGCGATCGATGTCGGTGAGCTGCTGCTTGCGCAAACGAACACTGAGCGGTGTGATTTCCAAATACTCGTCTTCGGCCATGACCTCCAAACCGCGCTCAATCGTGAGCTCGTACGGCGGCACCAGTTGGATCGCCTCGTCCGAAGAGGAGGAACGTACGTTGGTGAGGTTCTTGTTCTTTGTCGGGTTGACGGCCATCTCCTCGCCCTTTGAGGTATTGCCGATAACCATGCCCTCGTATACCTCCGTTGCGGGGTTGATGTAGAGAATGCCACGTTCTTGGAGATTCCACAGCGAGTAACCGAGCGCTTTGCCGGTCGCCATTGAAATCATCGAGCCGACCGCACGTTTCTTGATCTCGCCCGCGTACGGCTGGAAGCCGACGACGCGCGAAGACATGATGCCTTCGCCCTTGGTGTCGAGCACAAACTGGTTGCGATAGCCGAGCAATCCACGCGTCGGGCCCTCGAAGATGAGGCGCACCTGGTTCTCGTGGACCTTCAAGTCTTTCATGACAAATTTGCGCGTACCGAGACGCTCGATGATAGAGCCTTGGTATTCCTGCGGCGTGTCGATGATGACTTCTTCGAACGGTTCCAATTTCTTGCCGTTCTCTTCGTGCATGATGACCTGCGGCTGCGAGACCTGCATTTCGTAGCCTTCGCGACGCATGTTCTCGAGCAAGATGGCGATGTGGAGTTCGCCGCGACCGGAAACTTTGTAGGTGTCGGTCGAATCGAAGTCGATCTTAAGACCGACGTTGATCTCGAGTTCGCGCTCGAGACGTTCGCGGATTTGGCGCGAGGTAACGAACTTACCTTCACGACCGGCGAACGGAGAGTTGTTGACGAGGAAGTTCAGGGTGATCGTCGGTTCGTCGACTTGAATGGCAGGAAGCGGTACGGCGTCTTTGTCGGCAGCAATCGTTTCGCCAATGAAAATGTCCGGGAATCCTGCGACGAGCGCGATATCACCCGCCTCGACAGTGTCCGCCTCGACACGCGCGAGCCCTTTGAAGGTGAACATTTTGATGACTTTGCCGCTGCGAGCCTCGCCGGTCGGTTTCTTTACGAACACGGTATCGCCGGTATGCAACGCGCCTTCGTAAGCACGCACGATTGCGAGGCGTCCGAGGAAGTTGTCGTAGCCGAGGTTGAACGGTTGCAGGCGGGCAGGTTTTTGCGACGCTTCGGCACTAGCAGCCGGCGGCACGTATTTCAAAATAGTTTCCAGGAGCGGCGTTAAGTCGCTGGATTCGTCTTCAAGCTTCAGCTTCGCGATACCCTGCTTGCCGATCGCATAGACGATCGGAAAATCTGCCTGTTCGTCGCTCGCACCGAGCTCAAGGAAAAGTTCGAGTACTTGGTCCTCGGCGCGCTTTGGATCGGCAGCGGGCTTGTCGATCTTATTGATGACGACGATCGGTTTGAGGCCGAGCTCGAGAGACTTTTTGAGTACGAAACGTGTTTGCGGCATCGGGCCTTCCTGCGCGTCGACGACGAGCAAGACGGAGTCGATGGAGCGCAGTACGCGTTCGACCTCCGAGCCGAAGTCGGCGTGGCCGGGCGTGTCGACGATGTTGATCTTCGTGTCCTTATAGAAAGTCGCGGCGTTCTTGGAATAAATGGTGATGCCGCGCTCTTTTTCGAGTGTATTTGAGTCCATCGAGACACCCTCCTCGGCGACGCCCGTTTGGCGCAGCAAAGCATCGGTAAGGGTGGTCTTACCGTGGTCGACGTGCGCGATGATTGCAATGTTGCGGATATCCATAAAATGAAAAGGCCAACGCGGCCAGTGCGCAATGTATAGCACAAAAACTCTCTCTATGCGAGTTCTCGTTAGAGTGTAGCCAAAATCGCGTTGAGTTTGGCGCGGGTGGCCGGGCCGACAAATCCGTACGCCGGATTCGAGGCACTCGCGATACCGTACTTGCTTTGGAATTTTTCGACCGCGAGTTTTGTTGCCGCGCCGAACTTAGTTGTCTCGTTGCCCTTTGAACCGGGGCCTGAAGCGGCCACCTGTGTTGAGGAATCGGAGTTGAGGATCTTTTGGAGCACGGCGACATCGGAGCCGCTCATGCCGATCGAAAGATCCCGCTGGAGTGAGCTCGACGAGATAGAACCACCTCCACCGAGTGAACCGGTGGTCGCACTACTTGCGAGACCTTGAATAGCACTCCACATATTCGGATCCTCGCCGCCGTCGATCTTGAAGATCGCGATGCCGCGCACACCGAGCTGCTTCGCGAGCTGCGCTTTGTCGGCGACGGAAGTCGCGTCCGGCCAATCGAGCAAGCGGAAATCCATGTGGGAGTTGAGCTGTGTCGCGTATTGCGAAGCCGCTGCCGCAGCAATAAGCGCGTTGTTGATATTGGACGATACCGGCATCGAGGTTGTCGCAGTCGTCGGAATATAGGTGAGCTCAAGCTCGTCGGCCGCGTTGCGCGTCGGCTGCACGTTGTATTGCTGCTCGATTTGCGTCGCGTACTTCGGGTTGAAAGTCCACATGATGTCGTAGTTGTATTGGTTGCCGGAATACGCAGTCACGTCGTATTCGTAGCCATACGTCGGGACACCGACCGAAATCTTTTTAGGACTGATGCTTTGCTCGGTAAGCTGTACGACTCGCGAGACCCACTGAGGGTCGGCAACCGGCGCATAGAGCTGCGAAGAAGACGCGGCTTGATTGGCGAGCGCCTGGTCGACCGTCTGCTGGTCGTACGTCATGATATGTACGCGATCGCAGTATTTGTTGATCTGTGTGTAATCGTTGGCGTAATCGCCCGTGCCGGCCGGAATATTACCGTCCGGATACATATCGCCGATCGGCGTGCGCGCCTCGATGTCGCAGGTTACGAGCTTGGTACCCACGCGTTCATAGAGCCCTTGCAAGAAGAGCGAGAAATACTTCCTCAAATCGGCAGGCTTGTTTTCGAAGTCGATGTCGACGCCATCGTATTGTTTTGCAATGTTTGCGGCGGCGATTTCCAAAGCCCGGCGACTCGAGGCGGTACTCAAAACGGACTCTTCCGCCGAAGGATTGGACCACATGATTGTCGGAATGACGCGTACGTGATTTGCCTGCGCCGTTGCGACGAGTGTCGACCACGGCGCCTGATCCATCGGCCCTAAGTCCTTGATAGTGCCGTCGTTTTGCACGGCATAGACAAAGGGATCGACTTCAGTGAGCTCCGTGATGTGCGCGATTGCATCGGCGGTGGAGGTGGCTCCGTTCCAATACGGTACCCATCCGGATACTTCAAAGGTGGTTGCAGCCGAAGCGAAAATCGGCGCCACGAAAAACAGGGCGAATATAAAAAGCGGAATTTTAGAGAGGAATTTCATACTCCCGATTATACAGAAGACGGGCGACGGAACAACTTATTTCATCGTTGATTCTTGGAAGTACGCGTCGACGAACGTCGGCAACTGAAGCGGCAACTCGGCGATCGCGAAGGGATTACCGCGCGCGAGTGTTTCTCGATCCTGAAATCCCCACGTTACGCCGACCGAAGAAAGACCGACAGTGGTAGCTTCGTTGATATCACCGAGCGTGTCCGTCACAAAGAGGCAATCCGTTGGGGTCGTGTCGTACTGAGAATAGATCATCTTAAACTTCTCATCTTTGCGTGTGTGGACTTCGGAACCGTACACTCCGGCGATCGCCTTCGTGAGCCCGTATTTTTCGAGAAACCCTGTAATGAGGGCATCGTGTCCCGAAGATACGATGCAGAGCGTGTACTTCTCCGCGAATTCGCCCAAGAGCTCCGGCATGCCGTCGAAGGGCTTCGCGTGGGTATTAAAACCAGGCGTAAATTCCGCCCACCAATCGAGTGTATGATCGCATCGATCGCCATGGTCCGCATCCTGTAAGCGACTGTGATAGTCGTGTACATTTCCCTCGAAACTCTTTTTATATTCCGCTTCCGTATAGAATACGCAAACTTTTTGCGCCACACGGTGCGCGATATGGAACGTGTCGGCGATCACACCGTCGAAATCGAAGAGCAGAAACGTGCGATCCTCGCTCATGGGAGCAGTATAGCGCGCCGTATTCAACGGCTATAATTACCCTCTCCTCACTTCTCCTGTGCGTGAGAGCGCATGCATTACACTTGGCGTCGAAAACAGATGGATCAGAATCCCGGAGCAGGCCGTAGTGCGGTATACTCGATTCATGCAGACCACATCTTCAGCATCTAAAGTTGCAGTTATGAGCACTGACATTTCGATCGAGACGGAACGAGGAACCTGCGCCGCACACCTCGCACTGCCTGAAGGCTCGGGTAAATATCCGGGACTTATCGTGATTGAAGAGATCTGGGGAGTCGACGCCCACATCAAGGATGTTGCGGAGCGCTTCGCGCGCGAAGGATTCATCGTACTTGCGCCGGAGCTGCTTCCCGACGAAACGATCGTAACACTTACGAAAGATCCGCAGCTAAAGGTCGATCTTTTTACACCAGAAAAGCGCGAACAAGTGCAGCCCATCGTTCGAGACGCAACTGCCCCAATCTATCAACCTGAATTTGCCGAAGGCGCGATCGATAAGCTGCGAGCCTGCGTCGATTACCTGGTCGCCCATGCACAGAGCAACGGCAAGGTCGGAAGCATCGGCTTTTGTTTCGGCGGCACGTACAGCCTGCACCTCGCGATCAACGATCCCCGTCTCGACGCGTGCGTCGCGCTCTATGGAGGGGCGCCGGAACCACTCGATCAAGTCGCTGCTATCGCCTGCCCTGTGCTCTACCTCCTCGGCGAAAAGGACGAGCGGCTCATGGCAAAGCTGCCGGATTTTTCGGCGGCAATGAAAGAGCACGATCAGGTATTCGAGTCGGTTGTGTATCCAAGCGTCGGACACGCCTTTCTCAACGACACGAACCCTCGCACGTACGATGCCGATGTCGCACGCGATGCCTGGGATAAGGCTGTAGCGTTCCTGCACAAATATCTGGAAGAATGATACCCAACGTAAAACTGAATACCGGCGCCTCGATGCCCGCAATCGGCCTCGGAACCTGGAAAATGAACGAAGGCTCCGAAGCCGAATCGGCGGTGCGGCTCGCGATCGAAGCGGGATATCGCCTAATCGATACTGCGAGGCTCTACGGCAACGAGCGATCCGTCGGGAAGGCCGTGCGCGCGAGCGGCCTGAAGCGCGAAGAATTGTTCGTCACGACGAAATTATGGCCCACCGATTTTTTTGATCCACAAAAAGCGTTTGACGAAAGCCTCTCAAGACTCGATATCGGCTATATCGATCTCTATCTCATTCACTGGCCGATTCCGCTTATGCCGCGTTCGGTGTGGCAATCGCTCGAGCGCATCTATCAAAGCGGCAAAGCGAAAGCGATCGGCGTTTCAAATTATGGCCGCAGTGACATCGAAAAAGTGCTCGAATACTGCATCGTGCCGCCGGCGGTGAACCAGATCAAATTTTCTCCGTTCGATTTTGAAAAAGATACGCTCGAGTGCTGTAAGGAGCACGACATCCTCGTCGAGGCCTACTCTCCCCTCACCCATGGCTCAAATTTGGGAGACAAAACGATACTGGAGATCGCGGCGCGTTACCACAAATCGCCCGCGCAGATCATGCTGCGCTGGTGCGTCCAGCGCGGTACGGTGCCGTTGCCGAAATCGTCGAACCCTGAGCGCATTCGCGAGAACCTGCAGATCTTCGACTTCGAGCTTTCGCCGGAAGATATGCAAACATTGGACCGCCTCAGCTAGCGCTATACTCTTTCCATGACGACCTACGTCGCGCTTTTGCGAGGCATTATGCCGGGAAACCCCAACATGCGCAGTGCCAAACTAAAAGGCGTTTTCGAATCGCTTGGATTCAAGGACGTCGCGACGGTTATCGGAAGCGGAAATGTTATTTTTGACGCTTCCGCAGCCGATCCCCTCAAACTCGAAGCGAAGATCGAGAAAGCGATTCCGGCTCAGTTGGGTTTTACGAGCGCGACGATTATTCGAAGCGAGGCGGAAATCGAACGGCTCGTCAAACGAAATCCATTTAAAGGCGTCAAAGATGAGCGACCGAACTATCTTCTCGTCACGTTCTTCCAGGATCGTCGCAAAGAGCTTTGCAGTGTTATCGATATTTCCGTCGGTCCCAACAAAGCGACTGCTCATATGTCGTCGATCGAGCGAAAACATGGCAAAGCGATGACCACTCGAACCTGGAAAACGGTCAACCGCATTCACACCAAGATGCGAGAGCGGCTCTAATACCACGTAGCTTCTCCATCCCCGGTGAGCGGAAACGGCTGCCCCAAATACTTCGGCACCCGATGCGTCGCAAGATCCCAGATCGCTTTCGCCGAGGCTGGAATTTCGCGCAGGTAATCCCAAACACTGGCCTGCCCCGCGTCATAGCCGTATGCCTCCATACCGAGCGTGCGCGCAATGAAAACAGCGCGCGGCAGATGGAAATCCTGGGTAACGATAACGGCGGTCGTCGCGCCGAAAACGGTCTTTGCACGATACATGCTCGAATAGGTATCGAAGCCGGCATGATCGAGAAAAATATCCTGCGCGGGAATGCCGGCAGCGAGGAGGTAGTGCTCCACGGGATTAACCTCGTCATACCTCGTCGTTGCATTGTCTCCCGTCACCAAAATCTTGGAAACTTTGCCGCCTTCGTAAAGACGGATGGCGGCATTAGCGCGTTCTGCGAGAATCGGCGAAGGCTCATTACCCTCCACGCTTGCGCCGAGCACGATCGCGACCTGTGTTTGTGGCACGTTCGAATCCGATGTGAATAGAAACGGAGCGACCAGTATGCGCATCGTGATCGGAATAAGCAGCGCGATAAGCGCTGCAATCAGCAGTAGGATGATCCCCAGGCGCACAAATCGGTTCATAAAATATAGTATACATTTTAAACAAAACGCCGCCCTTTTCGGGCGGCGTTTTGTTTTGGAGTTTCGCTTAATTTACGATAAACGTAAGCGTATTGCTTGTTCCCCAGGGGTTCATGACCGAGACATTGTACGAACCAGGCGTGACCTGCTGCGCGTATTGCGGGCAAGCGTAGCCACCGCTTTGGCAGTACGGCGTCAGGTACGACGGTACGGTGAATATGATCGAGTTGCCGTTTGAGTAGACATTCTGGATCGCGCCGCTACCGAAGTAGATGACGTTGTTGTTGCCGGTCGAGAAGTTGGATCCGTAAATCGTCACCATCGTACCGATGTGTCCGGAGTTCGGCGCAAGGTACGAGATCGTCGGCGCGCCGCTATTCGTGCCGCCGGTGCCGGAAACGTTTACCGTCGTGGTATACGAGTTGGTTTGGCCGTTCGTGCTACTCACCGTGAAGATCACCGTATACGTGCCCGGGTTGAAGTACGTGTGCGTGAACGACGAGGTTTGGGAGTTGTAGACAGTCTGCGGCGCAGCCATGTTGACGTAGCCGTTGCCGGTGTCGCCCCACGAGGCCGAGACGGTCGTGTACGTGTTGCCCTGCGTGTTGATTTGCATCGTCCACGTTCCCTGCTGGCCACTCGTGAGATTGTTCGGACCGGAAACACTCGTGATGGTCGGTGCGCTGCCGCTGTAGGCTGAAGTGACCGAGAATTGCACGATATTGGTCGAGACGTTCAGTGAGTTGGTGACGGATACGTTGTAGGTACCGACGACAACCGGTTGCGAGCCGAAGCCCGTGAGCTGCGACGGAACCTGGAACGAGAGCGACTGGCCATCGGGCGATTGCAAGCCGGTGACGATGCCGTTACCGAAGTGAACGGTGTTGTTGGTGCTCGTGAAGCCGCTACCGTAGATCGTGACGTTCGTGCCAACGCCGCCAGATTGCGGGGTGATATAGGTGATGGACGGCGAGCTCGTGTTGCCTTGGCAGTTGTTGTATCCGTACGTGTAGCCACCGCAGGTGCCGCAGGTGTTGTTGTAGCCGTAGTTGTACGGATAGCCGTTGGTGCCGCAGGTATTCCACACATTCGGATTGAGTGTGAACGTCACCGTATTGCTCGTTCCACTGTAATCGGAGACGGAGAGTTGGATCGTCTGATTTGCCGAATAGGAATAGGTGTAAGGAATGGTGAACGTAAGGGACGTGCCGTTGCTCGAGGCGACACCCGGAACGATTTGGTTGCCGAAGTTGATCGTATTGTTGTACGGATCAAAACCCTGACCGTAGATCGTGACGCTTTGGCCAGCAGTGCCGGTGTTCTGGGAGAGCGAGGTGATCACCGGGATGCCGTTATTGGAGTAATTGTAGGGGTAGCCGTTGCCGTAGGTGTAGTTGGAAGGATAGGAGTAGTTGTTGGGGTATGTGGTTCCGTAGGGGTATGCCGTGTAGCCCGGGTATCCAGGATACGAATAGGTACCGCTGACGTAGCCACTTGAACCGCCGCTGCAGCTCTGCAGTGCCGCGAGCGTAGCGTAATCAACGATGCCGCTTTGCGACAAACCGTGCTGCTGCTGGAAGATACGTACCGCCGCTGCAGTCGCCTGGCCGTAGTAGCCAGTGACCATCCACGATCCGCCGCCCGGATAGTTTTGAGAAACAAGAAATTGTTGCAACGCGGAAACTTGCGACCCGCGTGAACCGAGCGAGAGCGTGCTCGAAATCGAGGCACAACCTGCCTGCGCGGAAGCAACACCCCCGATAAGCGCGAGTCCGACGACCGCTGAGATAATGAGTTTTTTCATATGTATAATGACGAAATAATGGCTAATTTGCTTACTCGGACGGCCTGCCGAGCCAGTAATAAACTTACTATGCGTCAAACTACCCTTGCTTGTCAAGGATGGAGCTACTTCTCACCGTCGAAGTATCCGAGTGATTCATCTTCCTTTCCGACGTAGCGGAATTGTTTGGGCGAACCGTCCGGATTGGTCCCTTCGACGTGCAAAATCGCGAATTTCTTTGAGTCCGGATAATCACAGATTTCGGGTCCCTCTTTGGTCGAGAAGGACAAGTATTTGAGTTCAGTATTCGAAGTATTCACGATCTGGTGCGCTGTTTCCGGACCACCTGGTGGGTGTGCGATGAGATCGCCCGCTCGGATCTTGAACGTTTCGTTGCCGATGCGCACTTCCCCTTCGCCCGCGAGTATGAAAAACAATTCTTCGTTGACGCGATGATTATGGAATTGAAACGCGCGCTTTCCCGGCGGTACGATTGTCAGGTTGTAGCCAAGTTTTTGAGCGCCGATGAGCGGCGCGATAAAACCTAGCTTAACGCCTTCGTACTTTTCTTTCAGGTGATCCGGGATCGGGGCCGAGAATGGCTTCGGTTCGATCTCATCAAGGTTAACGATGTGCTTTTCCATATATCCTTAGAGTAGTGCGAACGCGACGAGTGCGGCAATGGCGGTTGCGAATGTCCCCCAGGCGACATCGACGCACACAAAGAGTACCGGCCAGTCGCGGAGCGTCGCGAGATTCGTGAGGTCGTACGTCATATAGGCGACAAAACCGAGCGCGGCACCTCGTGCAAGTGCGCCACCGAGTGTCGATGAGGTTGATACCGCGAAATACACGATCGCCCCCGCATACAGTATGTAAAACAGCGCTGCCGCCCACCAGATGATCCGATCGCCAAAGAGGTGTCCGATTTCTGACTGCACGAAACTTCGACTGACGATCCCAAGCCAAAGCGCATCCAGAATCGTCAGGGTCGCGAACGCCGCAAGATAGGCGATCCCTAATTTCATACCGTGCAGTATAGCAGAAGCGAATAGCAAAGGTGAGGGATTCATGAATGTTGGACGAACTTTTACTATGCCGATAGCATACATTCATGCAAAGCTCATCTGCCGCGCGCCTCGTCGGCGCGTCCGTCATCGCCGCTACTACTCTCGCCTGTTTACCGCTCCCGATCGTTCCCGCAAGGCTCGCACAGAATAGCTTCGTACCGTCTTCGCTCGTTACTGCAGCGACGACCGTCGAAGCGCGAGCACAAACAACGAACGGTACGCTCTCCAGTTCTCTCACCGGGATGGTTGGGACTTCTCATGTATCCGCGTCCCTTACAGGCAAGGTCCAGCAAGCGACACAATCCGGCACGCGCTTGGTCATTCCAGGAATTACGCTCAACGACGCGATCATTCCAGTCGGTCTCACCGCTGGCGGTGCAATGGCGGTGCCCAGCGGTAAGTCGAGCAACGTTGGCTGGTACGACGGCGGCCCGCGCCCGGGCGCTGTGGGCACTGCGGTCCTCGACGCGCACGTCTTCGCCGCATTTTCGAAACTCAAGAACGTTTCGGTCGGCGACAGTATCTATGTCGAAGAAAACGGTCAGTCGCTTCACTTCCTTGTCACGGCCACCAAACTATTTGCGCTCTCGCAAATCACCTCCAACGACCTCTTCACGCCGAACGCCTCCGGCCGCAACCTCAACCTCATCACCTGTGCCGGTAAACTCACTGCCGATCACTCGACCTACGATCACCGTCTCGTTATTTACGCGACGCTCGTCCAGTAAACCCCAAAGAACGTCCGCTAGGCTTAGAGTTGCATTGCGAGTAAAATGCCTGCACTATCGAAGGAGTCAATACTCAAAGGAGGGTTTCCTATGGACGCCTCGATCAGAGCCGCTAGGCTTTCGACTTCCGAGCTCATGCTGCTGCAGGAGCGCTACGGCACGAATCACTACGTACCCTACCCTATCGCAATGGCACAGGGCAGAAACGTATACCTCTGGGATCTCGACAAGAAAAAGTATCTCGACATGAACGCCACATACTCGGCGATCGCGGTCGGGCACAATCATCCAGAAATGAACCAGGTGCTGATCCGGCAGTTGAACAAGCTCACCAGCGTGTCGAACATGTTTCTCAACGAGCACGCGCCGATCCTACTGATGGAACTTTGTAAGCTCACCGGTTTGGACCGCGCGATCCTGATGAACACGGGTGCCGAAGCATTCGAAACCGCCGTAAAAGCGGTGCGGCGTTGGGCGTATCGAAAGAAAGGCATACCCGCCGGCAAAGCTGAGATCATCGTCGCGACGAACAACTTCCATGGACGCACGATCAATGCCATCAGCGCGTCCTCGGAGGAGAAGTATCGCCAGGATTTCGGACCGTTCGTGCCTGGATTCGTGCTGGTCCCGTTCGGAAACAGCAACGCGCTTGCGGCCGCCATCAAACCTGAAACGGCGGCGATCATCGTCGAGCCGATCCAGGGCGAGGGCGGGGTAAATGTCCCGTCGACCGACTACATGTGTGAAATTTCCGAGCTATGCGCCAAGTACAACATGTTGCTTTGTTTCGACGAGGTTCAAACGGGCTTGGGCCGGACGGGAAAACTTTTCGCGTTCGAGCACTGGCTCATCGAGCCGGATCTTGTAATGCTCGGAAAAGCGCTCGGCGGCTATGTTCCGATTTCCGCAGTCGTAGGTAAGGATAAAGTCATGAGCGGTTTTACACCAGGCTCGCATGGAAGCACGTTCGGGGGTAACCCGCTCGCGTGCGCCGTGGCGCTCAAATCGATCGAGCTCATTACGCGTTTTGATTGCGAGCTCGTTCGCAACGCAAATGAAACGGGAGGGTATCTGCTTCGGAAGCTCACCAAGCGACTCGAGCTCAATCCGAAGGTGCTTGAAATCCGAGGGCGAGGACTTCTCATCGGCATCGCGCTCGATCCTGAAGAATTGAGTGCTGCAGATGCTCGCACCAAACTTCTCCAATGCGGGATTGTCGCGGGCGCGGCGAGCAATAACGTGCTGCGTCTCTCTCCCCCGCTTACATTCACCAAAACGCATGTGAATCTGGCGTTGCCGCGAATCGTATGCGCGCTTACCACTTGAGTAGCCGTACCCTTTGGCCCCGACGATGTCGGGGCCATTTTTTATGCTAGTTCTTTTTGAACGTCACCGCTTCAATATTGTTACCATCGGGATCGAACACGAATGCGGCGTAATAATCCGGCGAATAATCTTTTCGTACACCGGGCTTCCCGTTGTCTTTGCCGCCGGCTTTAAGCGCGGCTTTGTGGAACGCCCGCACTTCGGCTCTACTTTTTGCACGAAACGCGATGTGCGTCGTGTCTTGCTGTTTTTTCGCGGCAATCCAAAAACTCGTATGGCCGCCTTGCTTGAACCCTGCCGCCTGGGGAGAATAATCCTGCGTCAGTTTGTATCCGAGCGGTTTCAACGCCGCGAGATAAAACGCTTTCGCCTTCTCAAAATTTCTAACTGGTACTGATACGTGTTCGAGCATAGCTGGAGTATACCGCGCTATTTAAACGCAATATGTAGCGAGGAAGCGAGTTGCTGCAGGAAGGATTGCTCCGCATTGGAGGCGGCAAGTGCCGCGGGAGGATAGATCAGCAAGACGCCATACGAGGCGTTGGGAATAGTGTTTGTTATGTCACACGCGTTCTACGGAAACAGGTACACAAACTATTCCATGAGCGGCTACGGAGGATACGGCGGTTACGGTTGGTAGTAACAATCGACCGTACCTAACAAAAACATCCCTGTCGGGTGTTTTTGTTATCGATTCGGTACGCACGTGAGTGCCGATTGATTCGGCGGCGTTTGGCACGTTCCGGAAACGGTTCCGTTTTGCGCCGAGAACGAACAAGAAGCGCCGCTGCTATTGCCAGCGCATGCGGAAATTGCCGCCTGTGGAGGAGAAGGCGGCATTCCTTGCGAGCTCTGATTTTGTGTTCCTTGTTGCGGCTGACCTGACCCTCCCGCGGATTGCGAAGCGCCGCCCGGTTTTGGTTCGTACGATTTTCCACGGAAACAAGAAACGGAATACGGGAAATCTTGCGTGAGCACGTAGTGGTACATCGTCAGCGATTTGCCGTCGAGTGTGATTTGACTCGTGAGCCCATGACACTCGTCGAGATCGGCTGTGTGCAGGTAGTTGCCGCTGGGCAAAAGCGAACCGGTAATCGGGAAGCCGTCGAACGCGAATCCAACCACGGTCGAGACCGATTCTTTGACCGGTCCGCTTTCGAAACCGTGGTTGTGATACACACCCGTTTCATCCGGATGGCCTTCCGCTTGATCCTGCGTTTCGTGCGCGACCGCGTCTCGATATTCTGCGTCGAACCCGTCGAAGAGAGTGACACCATCGTCCATGATGCCAACCTGTCCGTAGATACAATCAGGCGTCGCGAGTGTCGTGGGATGTACCGGCAATGTGAAGGTAAGGTTCTGCGCTTCAATCGTATTGGGATTGCGGTCTATCTGATACGCCGGATCGGAACTTTGGATAGGAAACACGCCGGTGTTGTGATCGGTCGGGAGATCGTTGCTCTTGATAATTCGCTCACTCCCTGAAACCGTCATTGAATAGCTTGCATTCGGCCAGCTGACGGAACCTTCGACTGCAATCTTTTGCGCGGGATACCATACGTTGCCGCTGATCCATGTTGGATTTCCTTGGGCACCTCCCCCTCCCTGCGCGACATGACACACATAGATGTATCCCTTCTTCGGGGCGGACGTCGAGTACTCGTAATCTCCGAGCGGAACGATTGTTTGCCAAGCGGAACCAGTCGGCAGCGTGACTTGCGTCGCGACGCCTGAGTTGGCCGATTCGCTACTCGTCGGAGCCGCTACGCTCGCGTGCGATGAAACTGTAGTTTGAAAGGTCGAATTGTTAGCAGATCCTGCGGTGGTTTGCGCCGGCGCAACAGCCACTTGTTGTGTCACTGTCGCCGCATGCTGCTGCGGTGACAGCACAACCGGTGCCT
This sequence comes from Minisyncoccota bacterium, assembly GCA_031291875.1. Taxonomy (GTDB): domain Bacteria; phylum Patescibacteriota; class Minisyncoccia; order Phycocordibacterales; family UBA2100; genus UBA10103. Next base: position 180,551 of record JARLIE010000183.1, read on the forward strand.
GCGGCGCGCCCAAACCTAGCAGTGATAAGAACCCTAACCACACTGAAACAAACAACGCTGCAATATTCATACCCGCAGTATATAAAAGAGAGCCGCCGAAATTTACTTAATCCACAAGCGATATGCGAGATTCAAAGGGAAATAAAACCGCGCAAATGCGCATCTTTTAGCGGATAAGCTTGGGCGGCGTATGTCCCAAGCTCCTGGTTCGCCAGTACTATCGCGCCACCCTTCCTGCCAGCTTCGTATTCTATAGAAGCGGCTCTGAACCGCGTGTGAAAGGAAGGAGCACTCCGAAGTTCTACCGCTTAAGCGAACCCTGGGAAGTAGTCTGTCTTGATTCGGGTGCGCCGCACCCCCATTCCACGAAGCATGTCCTTGAATGCACTCACCATCCCCTGCGGGCCCGAAATATAGAATGTTCGATCTAAAAGGTCCGGCACTTCTTTCGCGACGAGCTCTGCATCGATCGTCGATCCTTGCTCACTGAACGCGTAGACGACTTTGACGCCGAGTTCTCGCTGCGCGCGATCGAGCAGCTCGTGGTACACCGCATCGGCCGATGTTTTGTTCGAGTACAGAACGACGATGTCTCGCCTTTCGCCGACATCGAGCAGGTATTCGATCATGCTGCGAAACGGCGTAATGCCGATCCCGCCTGCGATAAAGACAAGTTTTTTGCGCGAATCGCGGGGCAAGGTGAAATCGCCAGAAACCTGCGAGACGACCAGCTGCTGCCCCGGCTGCATGGCGTAGAGATGTTGTTTGAACGTGCTCGCCGGCGAATAGAATTTTACGCCGACGCGCAGGTCCGGATCGGTCGGTGAAGACGCTATCGTGAAGTATCGTCGCACGCTGCGGCTATCCGCGTGCGCGTGCGCGAGCGTCCATTCCATGTACTGCCCCGGGGCGTACGAAAACGCGCGCTCGGGCTGGAAAACGAACTCGAATACGTCGTGCGAGAGCTGCAGCTTTTCTTTGAGCGTGAGAACCAACTTTTCTTTCGAGCCGACAATGTAGGTGCCGAGGTTGCCAAGCAAGAGCGCGAGCTCGGGCGTGAAGTAGAACGAACCAATACTCACGTTGGGCAAGAAACAAACACCGACGCCGAATGCATACAGCAGACGCCAGAGGCGCGAACCAGGGCTCGTCGCGGGCTCCGTTAGCATGATGGTTGAAAAGAAAAACGCGGGCGCGTAGATAAAGGATTGCTGGAACGAGCGAACGACGTCGAGACTATGATCGAACGAGAAGTACGCAATGCCAGCGGCGAACGTCAGCATGAACGTCCACCAAAGATCAAAGCGGTGAATTTTGCGCACGATCAAGAGTCCGCCCACTAGCGCAAAGGGTGCCATCGCAAGCGTACCGACCCACCAGCTCGCGGAGAGTCCCAGGGCAAAGGCTGTCGCCGCGACGCCGAACGCTGCCGGATTGAAGAGGTGCTTCTTGCGGATCGCGATGATGTATTTCGAGGCGATGGCGATCGAAGAGGCCCAGAACGCGAGCGGTATATAGGTCGCGTCAAAAAACGACGTCGGCGGCGTGATGATAAGCGCGAGGATGAGCGCCGTGATCCAGGTCGATTCTGGGTTGTATGGTGTTTCGAACGCGTAGGCGAATACATTATTGGTCGCCCAACAAACAAAGAAGATAAAAGCGGTGGACGCTGCGATCGAAATGGGGTTGTACGAGAGCATACCAAAAAACCCGAGTGTGGCAGCCGTTGCAAGCAAGAAGATCAACTCGTACAACACGAGCCGATACATCGTAATGCGGTTCAGGATGTTATCGATCGCTTTCATATTCGTAGTGCGTGAACCCGAGTGTTTTAACCGCCGTTCCACTTTGATCAATCTGGTATCCTTCAAAACCTTCGAGTGAGCCGATGAACGAGATCCCCTGTTCGCCCATCGCAAATGCCGCGGTCGCGAAACGGTCGGCCTCGTACACGTTCGGGCCAATCACCGTGAGACTCGCGACCGTCGTTTCAACCGGTTTCTTCGCGATCGGATCATAGATATGCGCTCCGCGCGCGGCCGTCCCGGACGTCGCGATGCCCCGCCCTTGCGGGCATACTACTTTCACGATCTCATCGTGCGCAAGCGGATTACGAATACCGATTCGCCACTCCTGTGCGTCGGAATTTTTTCCCGCCGTTTGAATATCGCCCGCGATTTCGACATAGAAATTTTCGTACCCGCTCGAGCGCAATATATCGGCCGCTTTCTGAATAGCCCAGCCCTTCACGATACCCGAAGGATCGATGGAGCCGTTCGGCGTTGCTATATCAAAGTACCCGTTCGTTTGACGTTTCGTTTCTTCAGCGAGCGCAAAGATCTCGCGCATTTCCCTGCTGTAATCAGCCTGGGTTAGTTCACCGCGGTTGATTCGTGAAATTTCTGAGTCGGGTTTGTAGGTACTGAACCGCTCATCGACACTCGTAAAGAAATCGAAAGCGGTATCTAGTGATTCTTGTTTCACCGAGACATCGACGATTTCCACCGTGGCCGGCATTCCCATGCTGTGGCGCGTTTCTTTCATGGTTAGCTCTTGGCCTGCGAGAGTGCCGAAGCGAGCGACTGTGCAAACGCAGGGCTTGATTCGGATGCGCCCGAAACACCGTTGATGTTCGCGCTCTGTGCCGAAATAGCCTCGCTCACCAAAATCGGCATTGCCTGCTGATTGATGTAGCGCGAGGTACTGCGATCGTTTGGATACTGAAGAACCACGACGTTAACGAGTTTGCCGCCGGAGATAACCGCCTGCACTTGTACGTTGCCATAGTAGGCATTTGCGACACTTCCGGTGTAGGTGCCATCGACATACTGACCCTTGGGCTTTGCAACAGGGGTCGGCTGTGCCTGCGTCGGCGTGCTGGTAGTTTTACTTGGTTGTGTCGATGCGGAAGCAACGTTCGATTGGGTCGTTTGCGTCTGCACGACAGTAGTTTCACTGCTGTCATCCGTGCCGCCGTCGCCCACATTTTCTTGCTGTTCGGAAGCGCTTTGGACGGATCCCGATTGAGCGGAAGACGCGGAGCTGGCGAGCGGCTGCCCCGAGGTTTGTGTTTGTGCGGTCGTTACCTGCGCAGGATTTTGATTTGCAGCACTAACGATAGTTCCATTAGCGAGATATTGAAACGCCGCGTAGCCCGCGAAGAGTACGAGAAACACGAATGATGTGAGGAATTTTTTCATGGTTTTTGAGGGTTATACTGCTATACCCCATGACCCTACTACGCTCCTAGTTTGCTCTTATTTCACCCAGCAAAGGCCATCAATGGCCCACAGGAGGCGGCATTTCTTCCATACCATCCGCTTGAACGACGGGGCCATTTGGCGTCCCCAAGACGAACACCTGTTCGCCAATTGAGAGTGTGGAGGTAGCGTATCCGGCAGGTAGCGCGATGGTGAGCGCTCGATCGTCCAGATCACGATCGTAATCGTTATGTGACACGGTGATTTGATCGCCAGTGATGGCGGTTATCGTCCCGCGAAATACACCCGCATCATGGTGAGAGTTGTGGATGTCTTCATAGGCCTGACCGATCAGGGGCAAGTTTCCCCGATCTGCAAGACCGAGCAATTGCCCGTTGAGCGGCGTGCTGTAGATGCCCGCTGCGAGCACCCCACTCATGGTGAACACGACAGCAAATAGCGTGATGAGCGGGATCCGATACGCAAACTTGAATCCTTGGAGCAGCCATTCGAGAAAGATGACGAGCAAAATATCGGCGATGGTCGGCACCCATGGAAAGAGCACGAAGAGCGTCTGAATACCGCGAATACCAAAACCGAGCAAGAACTGCTCGCCGCTTTCGTGGAGACTGAACGCGATAAAACTCAGAACGTATGCTGAGAGCGCGAGCACGAAGAGCGACACGATCGCGGAAAGTGCGATGCGAGCAATAAAGTAGGCGCGCGATCGAATCGGCACACGCTTCACGCGCTCCAGCACATTTTCACGTATTCGTTTTTGCAGGTCTTGTTCATTCATACTTAGTTCGATGCTGATCCATGGTTTTCTTCAGACGCTGTTTGGCTCGCGAAAGCCGGATACCTACGGTACCGACCGGAATGTGCAAAATATCGGCGATCTCCTGGTATTTGAAACCTTCAAAATAATGCAAGTCGACGATTTCTCGATACTGCGGCGCAAGCTCCTCAAGGTGCTTCTCTAATAATACGCGCATTTCCTCGCGCTCTTTCTCCCCCTCGTCCGGATCTTCATACACCGGATGTGGAACGACACGATCGAAATCGAGCCCGTAAATGGGGCCTTTGGCGCGCTTTCGAAGTGCATCGACGAACGCGTTGTGCGCAATGCGATAAATCCACGGTGAAAACCGGCGGGTCGAGTCGAAGTCGCGAATGTTTTGGTACACCGTCACGAACACATCCTGCACGATATCGCCTACCTCATCGTCGGACGCAAGAAAACGATGTCCGTAGCGCAAAAGCTTTTTCGTGTAGCGCTCCATCAGCGTGGCGAGCGCGCCTTGGTCGCCAACCTGCAATTGCGCGGCCAGCGCCTCGTCGGTGAGATCCGCATCCATTAGAGCAGTATAGGACGGTTTGCCTATCACTGGAAACTACAAAACAAAAACCCGGGATTACCGGGTTTTTGCGATACGATCGTACTGCTAGTACGAGGAACGAACATTCACCTGGAAGGCTGCGTTCGTGCCATCGTCTTGTGTCAGCGTAATTGGGTAGTTATTTGCCGTCTGACCGACCGAGAGTGTGATCGGTGGGATCGGAACAACCGCGATCATGCAGCGTATCTGCGGCGGTGTGTCCGAAGGGAACGAGTTCCAGCAGCCCACCGGCGTGAGCTGGATCGTCGCACTCGTCGAAGAAAGACTCGTCAGTGTGAAGTAGTAGCTTTGGTTACGTACTTCGGCGACACCTCCTTGCTTGAGTGTGACTGTCGCGGGCGCAGTAATGCGCTGATCGCTGGAAGTAGCCGTGCTCGTCGCGCTCACCGTTACTTGTGTCGTAGCCAAGATCGGGATGTTCGGACAATTACAGATACCGTTTTCCGGGCAAGAACACAGGTTGTTGGTGAGTGTCGCCGTGAAGGTCCCCGCCGACGTGTACGTGTGCGAGACCCTGCTCATCGCGTTGCAACTTGAGCACACCGGCACCGGGAAGAGTTTTGCTGAGGTTCCGTCGCCGAAATCAACAGTGTTGCCGAGAGTCGTGCCTTGCGGCGCGGACGCCATGAACTGCACTGTTAGCGACGAAACTCCCGAAGAAGGCGAAGCGGTGAAGCTTACGCTATTGGGAGTCGTCGTGCCGACCGTGATTTGCGTCGCAGCGACGACCTGCGGAGCCGGGAGCATGAACGCGGAGGCAGTCTGCGCGCACATGAGACCTGCCGGGCACTTGAACGGCGTCTGTTTGAGAAGTTTGGCCGTGTACGTGCCGTTCGAGTTGTAGGTGTGAGCGACGGAGTAGGAGCAGCGAATGCCGCCCTGACCGCCGACGATCGCTGTGATGCCGACACAGCTTCCCTTGGTCATCGACGTGCTTGAGCCGTCGCCGAAGTCGACACTGTACTGCGTCGTGCTCGCGTTGATGGAATCGTTGGTGGTAAATGTCACGGTAAGCGGCGCTGCGCCGGATTGCGGATCAGCGGAGAAGTATTGCTGGTTCTGCTCACCTTGACCTTCCCCATTGCCACTCCCACAGAAACGGCCGTAGTACGAGCGGGACATTGGCCCGAAGATGCCGAAGCCGATACCACTCGAGTGTGCGATGCCGTTATCGTCCTGCCAATGACCGAGCGCGGCGCGCGTGAGAGACCCGAAGTACCCCGTGGAAGAGGCACTAAGGTAACCGTGCGCCTGCAGGAAAGCCTGCAGTTCCATGACGTCTTCGCCTCGATCACCGATCGAGAGCGAGCGCGAGAACGAAGGGCAGGAAGCAGTAACCGTGCCAGTTATTGAACCTGAACCCGAAACACCGGATCCTGAAACCGAGGTCGAAGCACTTCCCTGCATTTGGAGTGCCTGAATTTGGGCTAAAAGACTAGCAATTTGTGCTTGAAGTTCGCCAATCGTAGCCGCGGAGGAGATGAACGGCACCGCAAGGAACGCTACCGTTAGTCCTGCGAGTAAGGTTTTTGTACGCATAGATAAAAGACTAATTTGACTGCTATGTATATATAGACTGATTATTGCATGAATTCTTACCGCGGGGCTGGGCGGGCAGTTAACTCACCTCCCCGAGCATCGGCAATCCCAACCGGCGGCGGCCGTGTTCGCCTTTGAACATCTGCTCTTCCCGGCTGGTGAGTTCGCCGCGCTCGCCCGCGTGCGAAAGATGGGTCATGGCGTGGAAGCTGGAGCCGAGGAAGACGACGTGCTTGCCGAAGCGCTCCGAAAGTTCGTCGACGCTTTCGAAGACTCGCTGCAAGCCTTCGGTCTTCATAGCTGCGCCAAAAAGATCGAGCTGCGCCGAGCCGGCGTCGTGAAGCTTCATCAGTGTGATGCCGGTCGTGCGATACGGCGTGCCGCTGCGGTACACCTTCGGGTACTGCTCGGCAACGGCGCGCAAAATATCCTGCGGCACGTTGGTCGAGTTCGAGAGCTTCACCTCGCAGCCGTGGTAGCGGAAATCCTGCGTTTTGAGGAAGAAGAAGATTTCTTTGGTCGCGAGATTCCAGCGACGTGCTTTGATGCAGGCGTTCTCGACGTTTTTGGAAAGCTGCGAAAAAATGAATTTAGAATCGCGCGAAGGCGGCGTAAACGTGCGCGTCTTTTCGATGGATTGATAGCTCGATTTATGCTCGGTCGTGAATTCGAGCGTGGACTCCCCGTTGAGCTCTTTCCAGAGTTGGAAATACGGCTTCGAAAGGTTCGCCAAGATCCACTCCTCGCTACGCTCGGCAAACTGAAGCGCGGTTTTTATTCCGAACTTTTCCAAATACGCGGTGGTGTTGGGGCCGATGCCCCAAATCTTCCCCGCCGCCGTTGCGGCAAGATATCGTTTGGAATCTTTCAGCGGGATACACGTGAGCCCGTCTGGCTTCTTCCATTTCGAACCGAGCTTCGCGAGAACTTTCGTCGCCGAAAGTCCGACGGAAAACGTCATGCCGAGCTCCAGTTCGAGCTCCGCCTTGATCGCGTGTGCCATATCCGGGTAGCGCATGCGCAGGGCCTGGCGCATGCCGGTGAGATCGGCGAAACACTCGTCGATCGAATATTCTTCGACGGTCGGCGTGTAGCGACGCACGATCGAGTACATGCGCTCCGAAAAGAGCGAGTATGTTTCGTAATCCGAAGGCAACACGATCGCTTCCGGACAAATCTTTTTGGCCTCCGAGAGAATCATGCCGCGCGACACGCCGCGGGCCTTCACGTCGTAGGTCATCGCAGAGACGATGCCGCGCTCTTTGCCGGTGATGACCGGCTTACCCTTGAGACGCGGATCTCTCGCGATCTCGCATGACGCGAAAAAAGAATCGCCGTCGACATGCAAGATTGCGCGCGGATAACTGCGAGGGCCTCCCCAGGTCATAGTGATATTTGACGCGAATTCCGTAAGCGTTGCGTGTTTTTGTCGCCCTGCGGAACGCAAGCGCCCTCACGCTCAGCAGAAACCCTCAAGTGTTCCCTTGAGGATTTCTGCTGTAGCTGCGGGTTCGGTCCTCGGTCGCAAAAACACGCAACGCTTACGGAATTCGCGAACATACCCTTTTAATATTTCCGAACGACCGCAGTCACGACCGCCTCGACACGAAAAGCCTCGCTCGGATAGATCGGCTTGTATTTTTCGTTGGCAGGTTCGAGAAAATATTTCTCGCCCTTCTTGCGCAGGTACTTCATCGTGTACTCGCCGTCGACCATCGCTATCACGATTTGTCCGGGCTTGTAGGTCGCTTTGCGCTCGACGATGACCATATCGCCCTCGCGAATACCGGCATCGATCATCGAATCGCCTTTGACCTTGAGGATATAGCTCGCCTCTTTATTCGGCACGAGATACTCGTCGAAATTCATAACGTCGAGCAGCTCTTCTTCAGCGGCCGAAGGAAACCCAGCCTCGACGAGCCCGAGAAGCGGAATACCTTCGACACTCTTCTGGAGGGTGCGTGGGGTTAGTTTTCCCTGCTGATCTTTGTCTACGACGCCGTCTTCCACGAGTTTCTCGACGAGTTTAAATACCGCGTTTTTGGAGCGAAAGCCAGTCAATTCCATGATTTCCGCATAGCTCGGCATGCGCTTGCGGCGCTCGTAAAACGAAAGAATCTTCTTTTTATAGGCTTCGTACATGCCCAAAGTATAGGTGAACGCTCGTTCACCGTCAATGGGGATAAGCGATTTCGGAACAATACTGCCCTACGCGCAAGTTACGAGACCGCCACCTTATCGATCGCGTAAATTTCTTTCATCGTGTAGTGCTCGGAGAACGTTGCGTTGTTGCCGTCGGAAAAATACGGATCCTTGATCGTGTAGTTGCCCTTGCTGCCGCTCATGAGTACGACAAAGTGCGTACCGCCGAGGGCGTGGAGACCGACGATGACCGGATTGCCGGAGGCGAGCGTTGCGTCGATCGTGGCAGCTTTGCGAGTGGCCGTCATGCCGCCCGCATTGATCATGAGGAGCAGATACGCCGGCTCGTAGGCGGCAAAATTCGATGAATTACTATTGATCGTTTCGGGTGTCACGCCGCGTGCGCCGTAATGTGTCATCACCATTGCCATCGCGGTAACAAGGCAGCCGTCGCTTTTCATCGTGTACTGCGTACCATTGAGCGCTTCATTGCCCCACTGCGAATCGCGCTGGTTGTAATAACATCCCCAAGTATCGCAGGCGGTCAGGTTGGAAAGAATTCCCGAACCTCCGGCGTTTTGTGAAAAGTTGGAAAAGCTCTCGAGCTGCGCTTCGGCTTGTGCGAGGAGCTGCTGATACTTGGACTCTTGCGCGTTGGTCTGCGTAAGCAGTTGCTGTTTTTGCTGCGCCGTCGCGACGACGGATGCCTGCTGTGAGGCGAGCGTGCTCTTTTGGGCGACGAGCGCGGTCTGCGTCTGTTTCGTCTGTACCTGTGCGCTCGCAAGGCTACTTTTATGTGAGAGAAGCGACTGCGTCTTGCCCTGCACCGCCGTGTTCAACTGCGAGAGGTCTTGAAAGTCGTTCCACATGTCAGAAAGTCCCTTCGCGGAGAGCAGCTGCACCGCGAGCGGCTCGCTGTCGACCTGCGCTTGGATGCGGATGTCATTACCAAGCGCTTGCTGATCAATCTTGATCCCCTGCTGATCACTCGCGATTCCCTTGCCGAGCTGAACGATCTTTGACTGCGCCGCATTGATTTGAGCTTGCGTGAGCTGCACCTGCGTCTGCAGTTTCTTTTTTTGTAGGTTCAGCGTCGTGATCGCGTTTTGCAGCGTTTTTTTGTTCGCACCCACCTGCTGCAGAGCAACTTGGTATTGGGCAATCTGTTGATTCAGCTGCACTATCTGCTGCTGTTGTTGCTGTTGTACTTGAGAAGTACCGCTTGAGGCGATGGAGTTCGACTGTGCGCCCGTGAATACCGGGGCCACGCCAAAGCCAATCATGCCGATGAGCGCGGCGATCGCCGCAAAACGAGCACGGTGCATGTCTCTATATACATACACTGGTAGTCCGAGTATTACAATAACTTTTTTCATGTTCGGACCTTCGCGTTCATGAACTCGCGCAACGCGCGACCAGACGTGTCGCGCAATTACCTGCCACTACTGTTGAGATCGACACCGAATGATTGATCGGCGGTATCGATAAAGGTGTCTTTGTCCTGGATGATCGCTTGTGGAATGAGTTCCGCCGATTTTGTCACCATACCCGGCATCTTTTTGACCGCTGTGCCGACGGCAAGAAATTCGATGAGTCCACTCCCCAACTGGAAGATGCAGGTTTTGACGCCAACGACTTCGTCCGCGCCGATTTCTTCCGCTTCTTTGTTGATGATCGCGAGTGCTTCTTCGCGTGCGTCGTAAATCAGCGTCGTGAGTTCGTTGATTTCTCCACGAGCGAACGATTTGAGGAACGAGGTAACACCTCCGACAAACCCGAGCGAGTACACCGATGTACCAAGCAGCAGGCGCATCGGCGCATACCCCATCTTGGTGAGATTCCACATCTCCTGGCAGGTAAGATCGCTCGTGACGATGTCACTACCAAGCGCCGGGTTGTGCGAGGCGGTGCCGACCATCAGCATTTCGTGATAGCCGCTGGTGCTCACCGGTAAAATTGTCGTTTCGATCCCGACGACGGCGTTCACATTGCCTGTTTTCTTCGCGGAATCGACGATGCGTGAGAGCGCAAGGTTTCTCGTTTGATTGAAGATGTTCGAATACTCTTTGATCTCGCCGCGCGCGAGGGTCTTGAGTCCGCCGATGATGCCGCGCGTGATGCCGATCGAATATGCGACGTTGCCGAAAACGAATTGCTTCGGGGTGTAGCCGGCGTCGATCTGGCAATAGAGCTCCTGGCCATCGGCCGATGTGGTGAAAAATTCTCCGTTGCCGTGGAGCGAGGAGCCGATGGAGAGAAACTCGATATTGGTACCGTGATCAACGAGGGAGCTGTCGACACCTGTCACACCGTTTGCGCCGTGCGATTCGGCCTCCTTTACCAGACGATCGTAGGCGCTCTCGCGGCCGTCCTCGATTAGTTTGGTGATTTGTGAAATTTCTCCGCCGACGACGGCCCGGACTCCGGAGCCGATACTATTGATCAAGCCGAGCGAATAGACACTGTTGCCAATCGCGATGTTCCCCGCTTTGTAACCGACTTTATCCAAACAATACATTTCGTGCCCCGAAAGGCCTGTGGTTGCCATAGGGAAAGTTTACCACGCAGTCGTAAGGCGAAGGAAAAACTGTATGAAAGCCTCAGGTACTGCAAGGACGGCAGCGGCAAAATCTGGATTTATGAATGAAAGTTTAGTCGATGTCGCGACGATGGTCTGTGTCTGCAATACCTTGCTAGAGGTCGCATACGTCATCACCAGACTCGCCTTATAGGTACCGACGCGTTGATACGTGTGTGTGGTTGAAAATTGAATGGGCTTGCAGTATTTAGAAGGGAGCGAAATTTTATACGATCCATTGTCGCCGAACTGCAAAACAAAAATCGCTGGAGTGCAGGATTTTACGGTATTCACTGCGCCAGTAACATGCACTTGAAGCGGTGCGGGTCCTGCTTGCGGCACTACGTTAAAGTAATCAATCAAGGTACTCGAGGCACTCGCGACGACGGTAGTTGTGGCGTTCGACGTCGACGCGGCAGCGAGAGTGTCGGGTATGGAAATACTTGTGGAGCCTAAACTACTAGAATCAGTACTTTGAATACTCTGCACAATCGGCGGAAGTGGGAGGAGCGGAACATTTGTCCTAGTCATATGTACGTTGGTACCGAACCCCGAAAAACTAGCGCCACTTACCCAATCTGCATCTGACGTTGCGGATGACCCAAATGTGTTTGGTGACCAAATCAAATGTGCGCCCGCTCCGGCAAGATCAGTGAACGTCTGCGCATCGTTCGCGAAGCTGTCTCCAAGGAGAGTAGTGGTTACGGCATAGCGAGTATCCGAAGGCACGACTGTGCCGTCGAGCTCGAAGAAGTATGCTTTGCCTTTTGGAATCACGATTGGCGTGTCTGGTACGATCCGAAGCGTGCCCGAGCTCGCGTCGAGCGGTGCGTCGTTTACTAAGTTCCCGAGCGCGGAAGTGGTCGCGGCGATGGTATATGCCGGGTCCATATATGCGTACAAATTGACGTTGCTTACATCAACGCTGGTCGTCGCTATCGCGAAAGAGATTTGCGCGATCGATATATCATTTTGGGAACCTGCATATATTCCAAACCGCATGAGGCGGCCGTCTGCTACGTCTGAGACAGGAAGTGAAGCGGTATCAGGCAACATCCTCGGCAGTGACGGTATGCCGATAGCGGCGGTTCCTGTCGCGAGAACGACGCCTTCGGTTGAAAGCAAGGTTTGATAGGTTCCAACCGAGAGTGTAGGGGCAGTAACCGACCACCTACCCTCTAGAGTGGGGACATGATCGTCTTGAAATACAACTTCACCTAAGGTGTCTCGAATGCTCAAAGAAAGAGGTGTTGCGAGGTTCACCGCAGTTCCTGAAAACGTTGGCGCAGCTGACAGTGACAGGAAGGCCGGCGTATCAAAACTGGCCGTAACGTCAATCAGGCAGGTTGCGACTATCGCCGCGCTTGTAGACGCGGTCATCGTTCCGGTCGAAACCACTCCGTTCTCCGCTTGGAATCTCTCAAGTGCAGTTGCTGTTTTTTGACCGAAATAACCGGTGATCATGACCGGTGTGTCCGTGCTCATACTCGAAAGGAATTGCTGAAGCTTAGAAACTTCGCCTTCGGTAGTTTGATCGCTTGCTCCGAGGCTCAGCGGATGCACCAGCTGCGGACACGATGAAGTACTGGACGCCTGTGCTACTACGGGAACCGAAGCAATGAGCATACATCCGAGCGCCCCCCACTCGTGTCGTTTCATACGCGGAAGTATACCTCGCAACTCAAGCAAAAAACCACCCGAAGGTGGTCTTTTGTTTAAAAAGCTACTCGAGATTAGCGACCTGCTACTGCCGTCGCCACCGAAGTGATCGAAGCAAAGGCAGACTTTGCAGCCGTGAATCCTGCTGCAAGTTGAGATTCAGCTTGTCGCACGTTGGTAGCGGTCGGAGTTTGCAAAGCCGATGTGGCTTTGGCATCCGCCGAGCTGGCAAGCAAGTACTGCGAAGAAGCGCCCTGCAAAGCAGTATTCAACGTATTTGTCGTAACACCTTTTGCGGTAGCTACACGGGCTTGTACTTGCGCCTTGAGCTGCGCGATTGCGCCGACAAGTTGGTTCATGCTCGCCACCGCACCCGACACAGTTGTAGCGCTTGATTGTGCGTTCAACGATGCAATCGTGGTCGACATTGCATGAATTTGCGCGTTGATAGCCTGCGCATTCGTACCAATCGAAGCATCGGCGGCAGAATTCGGACTAACGGTCGTGCTGGTGGTACTCGGACGGGTAACTGTCGCTGCGGCCGCGGGCTGACTCGACGGCGTTGAGGTATTCGAGTTACCCCACCACCACCAAACGCCGAGCGCGATCAGAACGACGACTACTATTCCAATAATCCACTTCATAGAATTTGACATATAGCGAAATATAGTGACCCCGTTAATAAATTTCCCTTTCATGAAGCACAATAGCGTGACTAGCTATGAGCCACAAGAACCTTATGGGGACAGGTTTTTTGGGTGTAGTGTGATTTCAGTGCAGCTGAGGAGAAAACAAGCAGCTTGTAAGCGAATAGAACTCAAGCGCTCGCCTTTGCATAACTCAGAACACTGACAATGCATTCGCGCAGCTGGCCGCGCTCCTCTTCTTGGAGATTTTCGAACTGCTCGCGCGTCTTTTCGGTCATAGTATCCATCTTTACCGCCTGGCCGAAGTCGATAAGGTAAAAGACCCCTGTTCGATCAACCATAATATTTTGCTGCTTGATATCTCCATGCAAACACTCGCGGTGCACGGCGCGAAGAAACAGATCTATTTCCTTTAGGAGTTGTTCGCGATTTTCTTGCGACGCATATCGCTCGCGAATAGCCTGCGCGACATCGCGTTGCAGAGTTGTTGATTCTTGAGCCTCGTCGCGCGCCACCAGATCGAGGGTGACGCCGTCTACCTGCGACATGCCATAGCACTGCAGCTTGCCGCGCTTGTAGTAAAAAAGTGGATGCGGAACGCGAATATGCTCCCCTGCGCCGATTTCGCTCTCGAACTCTTCGATATCCGTGATCATTTCGACTTCGCGACCAAGGTCGTACTCGCCTTCCACCGAAAGTGTCTTCGCAGTCGGCGTCAGTAGATACTTCACGGCGATAGGATCCTTGCGCCCTTCTACATGCATCGATTTTACGCGCGCTGTTTTGCCGAAACCAAGCGATTGCTCCGGCGATTCCAGCAAGGTGCTGAGCGTCGCGCGAAGTCCGCCTTTCGGGAAACGTTCGAATACGCTTTTCAGTTCTGCATCTGCGATTTCATAGGATTCGATCGCCTCTTCGCGCTGCGAAAGAATGCCGACAAGGTAGCTTGCCTGCGCGTTTTGCAGCGCGCTATGATCTGCTTGCGAAAATTGCCGTTCGATCTCCTGAAGCTTTTGAAAATGTCGTTCCCAGAGCTGCTGCGGGAGCTGCCTGAGCAAGCCGAGCAACTCCGGCTTTTGCGAGAGCTCATCCGCTATATCCTCAGTATCGAGGGATGGCCTTCTTTCGAGAGAGCCGAATTTCTCCATCTTTCCCATGGCACTACTATACCGTATGGGCGCTTGGCTTTTGCAGCTTTTCGTTGAGCAATTTGCGCACTTGTTCCATTGATTCTGGTTCAAGGAGCGAGAGCGGCATAGCCTGGACGCCGATTTTTTTGAGTGCCGCAATTTCCTTTTTCAAAACTTCCGGCGACACCGCGTCCGCCTTCGAGAGAAAGACTCGTTCGGCTTTGTTGTCGAGTTCTTTTTTGTAGGCTTTCAGCTCTTTTCTGACGATGCGGTAATCGCGCACAACATCTTCGGAATCGGCCGCGACAAGATGGAACAGTGTTTTCGTGCGTTCGATGTGGCGTAAGAATTTGGCACCGAGCCCTTTGCCTTCCGAGGCGCCTTCGATGAGCCCCGGGATGTCGGCGAGGATGAGGCCGTAGTATGAGCCTAGGTGCGGTTCGAGCGTGGTGAACGCGTAGTTGGCGACCTTACTCTTTGCGGCCGTGAGTTCATTGAGGAGACTGGATTTGCCAGCGTTGGGCAAACCGATCAACCCGACATCGGCGATAAGGCGCAGCTCAAGGTGATAGATCGCTCGATCGCCCTGCGTCCCTTCTTCAAACTCGTTCGGCGAGGTGTTGGTCGATGAGCGAAATTTGAAATTGCCGCGGCCTCCTTTGCCGCCGCCCGCGATCAGGATTCGTTGGCCGACTTCCGTGATTTCACGGGTGTAGCCGGTTTCGGCATTCGTGAACGATGTGCCGACCGGAATGTTCAATATAAGATCCTCCCCATCGCGGCCGTCGACAAATTGCCCGCGACCATCGCGGCCGTCCTCCGCCTTGCGGATGCGGTTGGTGCGATAGTTGGAAAGCGCGTTGATGTCGAGCACGCCTTCGAAAAAAACATTGCCGCCGCGACCTCCGTCGCCGCCATTGGGACCGAGCATCATTTTGACCTTTTGGAACGCAGCCGCTCCGCGGCCGCCGTTCCCGGCTTCGACTTGTACCTGCGCCTCATCCAAAAGCATGGCCGCATGCTACCACAGGCGAGCAAAAGCCGCGCTTAGTCCGTTACCTTCGGGACTTTGGCGAACGCTCCGTTGACGGGAATTCTCAGATAGCTTGTGCCATTGTCTTCCGCAGGCGGCAGCGCTCCGGCACGCATATTGACCTGGATCGACGGAATAATGAGTCGCGGCATCGCGAGCGTCTGGTCGCGCGCCACGCGCATGGCGATGAACGACTCCTGGCCGACCGAGGTATTGAGGTGGATGTTTTCGCGTTTCTCTTGTCCGACAGTAGTTTCCCAAACGTACTGTGTTCTGCCTTCGGGCAAATAATCGTGGCACATGAACATGCGCATTTCATCCGGAAGCGCGTACAGCTTTTGGACCGATTCATAGAGCGTACCCGCATCGCCTCCCGGAAAGTCGCATCGAGCGGAACCGAAATCGGGCATGAACAGCGTATCGCCGACAAACGCTGCGTCGCCTATGCAATAGCTGACGTCGGCGGGGGTATGCCCGGGCGTATAGAGTACAGAGACCGGAATAGAACCGAGCATAAACGTGTCGCCATCTTTCCAGAGACGATCGAACTGACTGCCGTCGCGCGCGAACTCGGTCCCAGCGTTGAACACCTTGCCGAACGTTTTTTGCACCTCGATTACTTTCTCGCCAATACCGAGCTTGCCGCCCAGGTGTTGTTGTAAGTAGGGCGCAGCGGATAGGTGGTCTGCGTGCATATGCGTTTCAAGGTGCCAGGCCACCGTAAGGTTGTTTTCGCGAACATACTTGATGATTTCATCGGCATGCTTGTAGTACGTGCGGCCCGATGCAGGATCGTAATCCATGACACTGTCGATAACCGCCGCTTCTTTGGTGGCGGGGTCAAAAACAACATGCGAGATCGTATAGGTCGCGGGATCGAAAAACGATGTAACACTGGGCTTTTTGCTGAGGTCGATAGTCATAGAGTGAGGTGAAGTTCGTAATTAGGCCATTGGCAAGCCGTGCGCGTGCCACGCCAGAGTTCCGCCGGAGACGTTGATTGCATGAACGCCGCCGGAGATGAGCGCTTTGGTGGCAGCTGCGCTTCGTCCGCCGCTGCGGCAGATGACATACACCGCATCGTACCCTTTGAAACGTTCGATGTCGGAATCGTTCAATGAATCGAGTGGCACATTCTTCGCGCCCTGCGCGTGACCTTCTCGATATTCGTCGCGCGTGCGTACGTCGATAAAGGCCGTGTTGGGCGCCTGCACCCCTTGGAGCGCTTGCGAGACTGAAACAGAAGGTGTTGAGCTGAAAAACATAGATAGAGGTGAGAAACAAATAAAAACTTACGCTTTCATGAGGGCTCGAACGTCTTCCAGAAGCGCCGTATCCGCGACCTTCGCGTTGCGATACACGCGCTCACTCAGGAAACCGGAAACACAGGTCGCGCGTGCGCTCTGGAGCGAACGCATCGCGGCGAGCAGTGTGCGCGCCGTTTTTGAACAATCGTCCGCTTCGAGTGCCGCACGAGCTGCGGCAAGCTGCCCTTCTACGCGGGCAAGATGTGCTGCTAATACTGCATGCTTTTTGTTTTGCATGTCGCAATCCTAGCATACCCCCCTGGGTATGCAAGCGCTGCGGTATTCCGACTCACTCGTTTATAGGGCACGCATGTATGCCGGCACTATATCCTGCTCGATATAGCGCTGTTGGAGCGCGTGAGGCAATGTATCGAAACTTTTTATGGTGCCCCGACACGATGCAGCCGCGCAATTGCAGGTCATTTCCCATTCATCGTCCGAGCCGATGATCGTCGAATAGTCGATCATCACCTCTTCTCCTTTTTGGATAGGATTGATCGCAACGACAAAGAGTTTATCCTCTCGTCGTGCAACTTTCGCGTTCGGCTCGCACGCGTGGTTTTGGAAATCTCCGATCGAACCTGCAGGGCTGATGTATCGGTTTTCGTCATACCGAAACGCATTATTGCGGGTCGTTTCGTCGATCTCTTCGTCCACGTCGCCCGTTATGAAAACACCAGTCACCTCGTAGAGCGTCTCGCCGGCGGCAAACGCTCGCGCCGCGCAAATCCCCTTTCCGTTTCTGGTTTCTTCGATGTAGAGGTCCATACTACGTGCGTCGCTTTGCTCTTTTATCGAGTACCCATTGCACCGAGCGGCTGATCTTTTTATCTGTGCGATGAATACACCCGATCCAGCAACAGGGCCTGCGCATACCCTCTTTGAGTTCCGAAATGACCCGTCGCACATGGTCCTTTCTCGTCGCCTCCTGCTTTACCGAAATCGTCCAACATATCCATTCGTTGCGCGAAAGCGGCGTGAGGCTCTCCCATGCCGCGAGTGCCTTGCGATCGACGCTCAGTGATTTGCGCAAATCAGAAGGTAGCACATGGACGACACCGCCAGAAATCTTTCCCATACGTTTAGTGTAGCAAATTCACTCTGTTGCGATTAGGGATGTGCGACCGTTCGATGATGCCTTACCACTGGCGAGGTTATTTAGTAGGCGTGGAAGCTTCTACAAGCATGCTGTTTTTAATGAGTAAATACTTTGAAACGCCGAGCGAAGGCTTCGCTGTCATCGGCTCGCCCGGATTACGGTCGGCGTAATTTACGATAACTTCGCCATCGCGTATTTCGGTCGTTTGCGGTGCGATACGATCACCAAGGAAAACTGCATTGGTGCCCTCATAACCCTGCGCAGTCTTAAGGGCGACTACTACATAGTAAAAGGTGCCGCTGCCTCCGCCGCTTTGCGTGAGCAAGAACGCGACATCGGGTACGCCGTCGCCGTTGAGATCCCCCGTTGCCTCGTTGCCAAAGTAGGTGGTAGTGATCTGCGACGCGGAGCCGGGCGCGGCCGGTTCGCTCGCAGTTCCGTTCACAAGGGTCACCGGCGTCCCCTCGATGGTGTAAGTCGCATTCTTAGGATCGGACCCGCTCGCTGCAGCGTTGCTGGGTGCATGGACGGGTTTGTAAAAAAAGAAAAAGCCAAAAAGTATCGCTACCACCACAACTATGCCCGCGAGATATTTATACATACCTGCACGATACCACGAACAAAATGAAAACCGCCGACCGAAAGCCGTGCGGTTTTCGATGGCGGTTAGCGTCGCAGTACCCCGTTTTCGTAGTCGAAGTCCGGATCGGTACCGGAGTTGGGGCGCAGCGTACCAAGTATCTTCAGTGCCGCGAGCTGCTCCTTGGACTCAACCCAGGTTGGGCCCGTAACCGCCTCCAAGTGGACCTTCATCCATTTGGAGGGGCACTCCCGCACAAACAGTTCCTTCACTGCTCGGCGTAGATTGTCGTTGTCGTGGGCCCGACAAAGAATGTCGAGAATTTCCTCCCACTTCGAACGTTCGCACACGGAAATGATTCTTTGCTCCATGCGCCAATCGAACGATTCGTTCGTACCGGGCTGGTACGGACAAGCATCGGATACCTGAGTCATTGCGAGCTCCTCAAACAACTAATTTTGTCACCGTGACAAAATTGGGATTACCGCTCTAATTTTAACATTTATATAAGATTTGTCAATCTCCTGGTGTCGCTTGAAATGACGCTTTTTCAAGCACTGAGGTCTATCCATATCAGCTTCAGCCGGCTGGCCTCCTCGGATTCGGATAATTCTCCGTCAAGCCCCCGTCTCGGACGCGTTAACTTTTGATGATTTTCTTGGTTACTGAATCCACAAAAAGTCTAAAAGCTGGGCGATTTTCCTTTTCGTAGATAATCTTTACTCCTACCAAATGACCTTTCGAGCAAGTTAGATCTTTTCTTGCAATAGATACTTTCGGTTCAACAATTCGGTCTATATACATTCTACGCAGATTCCCAGGACCGTCTTTTTGGTACAAACAAATTTCCGAGCCACATTTTTGGCAGCTTACTTTCAAAAGACGAGTATAGCCACCTCGCACATTTCTGTACTTGTCGTTTTTAAATTTCATAATTATCAAATTTCGAGTTCGGCGTTTTGCACGCTTTTGCATAATTCAAGCGATTGGTCGGTCTGATAGGCAACGAACCCAGCATTGGATTTGTTCTCGGATATTAAGCCGTATCTTAATGATTCCATTTCGTATACATATATCGGCTTCTCAGGCTCCTTTATAGTGTAAAAAGCGTAATGGAAAACAAATTGATCTTGATTCTCAACCTTTTCGACTTTTGCAATACCTGCTCTCTGCAAGTACGACTCACTCAATGCGTCTTTTGAATAGAGCTTGCTTAAGTCGTGCCCGAACTTCCTCAAATATTTATCGATCTCTGGAATATCAGCTCCTTCGGCCCAGCCCCGTATCAGGAGAACTTTTGCCAAGAGCTCGAGAGCCGTGACGGCCAAAATGTAGTACGGAAGATGCCATTCGCCAAAGGTTGTCGAATGTTCCGTGTTGAGGGTCTCCATCGTTTTTATGCTTGCACGAGCCGCAAGCCGCATCATATTTATAGAGACTCTGGTGCGGGGAATATTGTATTGCGACTTATGCAGTCCGATAGGAGCCATTTATTAATTATGACGCAGAAGTGCCTCAAAGAAAACGACGCGTCTCGGGCGGGATAACCTATCACGAGTTGGTTGCGGGACTTGGATTCGAACCAAGATACTGTGCTCCAGAGGCACATGTCCTACCATTAGACGATCCCGCAGTATTTGTGCGGTCCGTCGTTCGACGACCGCAATGTCGGGCATTCTAGCAGAAATTTCAAGGCTGAAAACCCGCGCGCCTATCGAACGTAGAAATCCGCGCGTACGGTCACTGTGACCTGCTTTTGGATGGTCGAGGTGTCGTACTGCCCGTAATCCTGCACATTGGCGGAATTTGGTGCGAGCACCTGGACGACGCCGGAAGATGCTGTCTCGAGCGGCCCCACGCTAGAGCCCCCGCTTTGCGCGATTTGCGTCGCACGAGCTTTGGCGTCTTTGATCGCAGCACCCAAGAGCGAAACACGGATATCCGGAAGCGTCGAGACGTAGTATTGCGGCTGTTCGGGAGAGACGATCGCGCCGTCCATAACGACATTGTTCAGCGAACCGATGTCATGCGAGAGCGCGTCGATCTTATGCACGTCGCTCGTCGAAACAGTTACGGAATCGGTGACATTGTAAGTCGTCGGGCCGCCATTCGAGGAATAGTTTGTGTTGGTCGTCACAGCAGCCGTAGCGATAGTGGATGACGAGAAGTTCTGATTTGTCAGGTATTTGGCGATCGCGCTCGCGTCCTGCGCGACCCGTTCGGCCGAGGCGGCTACGCCGCCGGTCGATGCGGTTTCGCTGATGTCGATAGTCCACGTCGCGGTATCGGCTGTCGCGGATACGGATGCGGATCCCGTCACCGAGATGGTGTTTTGCTGTCCGCGCGCGGAAATCCCCCACCCGACGACGCCCAGCCCAAGCAAAAGCGCGAAGGCAAGAAAGATTGATGGAATAACGAAGGGGCGATCGAAGAAGTTCATAGCGAGATTGTAGCATCGAATTTCGATGATACGAGGGTGTGTAGTGCAGTGCTCACATTCGCTTAACCATCGCGCTGACACGCTGATTCATTCCTCATCCGGACAACCACAAAATCTAGCCCAACGCGAAAATGGCGGCCGCTTAGCGCGGCCGCCGATCCTTGTGTCTAGTGTTGTTTTTGGCCTTGGAACGCGATAATCATCCACGATCCGTTTTCCTGCAAAAGCTGAGCGACGATCGGGGTCGTGCCCGCATTGCCACCATGCGCGGTATTGTCGCTGGTCATAAATATGAGTTTCCCATCGACCACATACCCGGAACCCTGCGGTGTGACTGAATCGATTTGAATATGATCGGGCCACGGACTCGAGACCACGCGACCAGGGGCCGATTGCGGATTTGCTTCCCATTGTTTAAGGAGTGAAGGGTCGACGTAGGGCGCATACGTACTCGCGATCGTGCTTGAGGCGTTCGGCGCAAGGAGAGAAACCTGCTGCAAGGTCTTGCCGAAGGCGGCGACCGTTGAACTTGCTGCACTCGCTTGAGAAGCGGGCGAATTGGTGCCACCTCCCCCGACCCACAAACCGACCACTGCCGCAATGATGACGATCACGATGATTACGATACCGATGATTCTTGTTGTCTTCATACTCCAAAGAATAGCGCTGAAAGATTAAGTACTGATGAGTGATGTCTGTTCATAACTACTGCGTGAAAACAGGCTTATTTCGTTTGTGTCGATTCTAGGGTTGCTACGATCGCGAGATGGTCCGAAACGCCGGAGTGTAAGTGAACATGGGAGGCGCGGTAGCCGGCCGTCGTGAAGAGTCCGTCGACCATCAGCTGCAAATCACCCGCCCGATGCAACTCTTTGTCGATAGAGGTCGTGTACTGCGCCGGAATAGTATCCGCGTAGCGTGATGCGAGTTCGGAAAAAATCTCGCCGCCGCGCGGTGCGTTGAAATCACCACACAGAGTGAACTCTCCGAGGCCGGAAAGCACGTCTAGCAGCGCGCGCAAGTCCGCTCTCTGAAACTCATCGGGGTTGCCGTCTGCGGTCCAGGTAAAGTGCGTCGTCGCGACCCTGAAGAGGAGGGCTTCCTTTTTGAAATCTAGGTACGTGAGCGCATGACTCTCACTCTCGTGTTTTGAACGTGCGTCGGTAAAATCGAGCAGACGATCCGGCAGGCCGCTGCCATGATAAAAGACGGCGGCGCTTTGAATATTCTCCAAGCGTGAAAATATTCCCTGGCCAAGGACTCCCGCTTTTGTTTGCGTTTCTTCGGGATATCTCGCCGTGCCAGTATAAAAGCACTTTCCCGCGACGCGTTCGATTGTTTCGATATCGTATTCCATCAACTCCTGCAGGCAAACGACGTCAGCCTGCTGAGCTTCCAGGAAAGGCACCACGCGATCAAGATGCTTCGACCGCTCGATATTGAGCGATACAAGTTTGATCATTTTTTGGCGCGGCGATCGATCGCTGCCTTGATGAACGCGTTGAAAAGTGGGTGCGGCGCGAGCGGACGAGCTTTTAATTCGGGGTGAGCTTGCGTTCCGAGCATGAAAGGATGGACTTCTTTCGGCAATTCCGCGATCTCCATAAGATGGCCGTCCGGCGAGCGGCCTGAAAAGACAAGGCCCGTATCTTCGAGCTGCTTCACGTATTCAGGATTCACTTCGTAGCGGTGGCGGTGGCGTTCAGAAATAGTGCTTTCTCCATATGCTTCCTGAGCAATGCTGCCGGAGGTAAGATCGCAAGGATACGAACCGAGGCGCATCGTACCGCCGTAGTCTTTTTTGGCGAGCTTTTCGATTTGCTCCGGCAAAATGGCAATAACCGGGTGCGGCGTATTCTGATCGATTTCTGTTGTGTTGGCGCCCTGCAAGCCGGCGACATTACGCGCGTATTCGACAGTCATGAGCTGCATACCGTAGCAAAGGCCGAAATACGGAATTTTGTTTTCGCGCGCGAATTTGATAGCGGAAATTTTCCCCTCAATCCCCGTCTCGCCGAAACCGCCCGGAACGATGATGCCGTCGTATTGGGAGAGTTCCTCGACTTTTTCCGGATGATCTTGGTACGCTTTTGCATTGAGCCAATCGATCTGCGCCCGTACGCCTTGCGTATAGGCGGAGAATTTGATCGCCTCGATGACAGAGAGGTAGGCGTCGCTCAAAACGAAATCACCGGTATCGAAATATTTGCCGACAATGCCGATCTTCACGTCCCCCTGCCCGTTGTGCACTTTCGCAGCAAAATCTTTCCATTCCTGGAGATCGGCAGATTGCTTCGGTTCGAGCTGCAAAATATTGAGAAGAATCTCCGAAAGGTTGTCGCGCTCGAAATTGACCGGGACGTCGTAAATAGAATCGACGTCCGGCGCGGAAATAATACAGTTGGCTTCGACGCTGCACTGAATCGCGAGTTTCTCTTTTCGCTTTTTGTCGAGCGGGTGTGTCGAGCGCGCGATGATCACATCCGGCTGGACGCCGTAGGAATTGAGCGCGGTAACGGCGTGCTGTGTGGGGCGGGTTTTCATCTCGCCGAGTGTCGAGGGCACCGGCAGGTATGAAACCATAACAAAGACGACGTCTCCCTTGTGACGCATATACATGACGCGGGCCGCGTCGATGAAAAGCGCGTTGGAAAAATCACCGATCGTGCCGCCGATCTCGACGACCGTAATATCGGAATTGGAGAGCGCTGCCGCTCGCTCGAAGCGCTCGATGATGGCGTCTCGCACATGCGGGACAGCTTCGACGCACTTGCCGCCGTAGTCGAGATTGCGTTCGCGATCGATGACCGATTTATAGACCATCCCCGAAGTCATGTAATCTTCTGGTCCCAGATCGCGATTCAAAAAGCGCTCGTAATTGCCCATGTCCTGGTCGGTCTCAAGACCGCTATCCAAAACGAAAACTTCCCCGTGTTCGGTGGGGTTCATGGTTCCCGCATCCACATTGAGATAGGGGTCGACTTTGACGAGATTAATGGAGAGGCCGCGCGCGGCGAGGATTTTGCCCAAGGAAGCCGTAGCAATTCCTTTGCCGACGCCGGACATAACGCCGCCAACGACAAAAATATACTTGTGACCCGCACGCGCACGATTCATCGGACCCAACTATAGCACACTCTTTTTGATTCCGGTATTTTCCCGATGCGGTGGATAGCAAGGCTACGCGTTGAGGTACCTGCGGATGGCGAGATAGCTCGAGATCGCGCCCAAAACGATACCTGATCCCACCAAAACGAGCAGCAGATACCCGAACGAAGTCGTGAAATACGTGAATACATTGAAGGTGCCGAGGAATTGCTGGCTGCCGGGCCCGAGTGCCGCCGTAGTCGGGTACAAGAGCAATAGCA
Organism: Minisyncoccota bacterium; assembly: GCA_031291875.1. Classification (GTDB taxonomy): domain Bacteria; phylum Patescibacteriota; class Minisyncoccia; order Phycocordibacterales; family UBA2100; genus UBA10103. The sequence goes on from JARLIE010000183.1 coordinate 204,673, forward strand.
CGATCGCGGCGCTGATGATGCCGTAGAGAATACCGGCGAAGACGAACGGTCCTCGGACATACCAGCGCGAGGCGCCGACGAGATTCATGACGGCGATTTCGTCGCGGGCCGTGTAGATCGCAAGGCGGATCGTGTTGAATGCAATCAAGATAGAGGCAAGACCGAGAATGATAGCGATAGCGACACCGACCTCTCTCGAGGTTTGGATGATAGCGGTCAATCGATCGATCGCGGTTTGGTTTTGCTGGTAGTCAACCTTGTCGATCGCCGAGCCAACGGACGTATTTTGCGATTGTTGTGCTTGAAGATATTGAGCGATCGCGCCGTACTGTGCCGGGTCTTTCGCTCGCACCTGCAATTCGGCCCCCAGCGGATTGCCTGTGAGCTCGTTTAGGGCCTGGAGTGTGAGCTGGTCATTGGCGTGTCGCTGTTGGAAATTGGCGAGTACTTGGTCGGACGACAAATACGCGACTGTTTCCACCTGCGGAAGCGCTTGCAGGTCTGTTTGCAGTGTTTGAATTTGGTCGGTGGTCGCCTGCGGCGTGAAGTAGACGGTAACGGCTACCTGATTCTCAAGATAATCGAGTGTCGAGCCGAGCGCGGCATTGCCCACCATGAGGGCCGCGATGACGAAAAGCGTGATCGTCATGACGAGCACTGCGGAAAACGATACGAATCCATTGCGAAGGAATCCTATAAATCCGTAGCGTGCGATGCGTTTTGTGGTGTTCCAAACAGACATAAAAATAGTTAGAGGATGTATTTGCCCTGCTTATCGTCCCGTACGATGCGACCTTGGTCCATCGTGACGACACGACGATCAATCGCGTCGACGATTGTCTTATTGTGCGTCGTCAACAAGACGGTCGTACCGAGGTCGTTGATTTTCTTCAGAATCTCGGTGACGTCGTGGGCGTTGATCGGGTCGAGGTTGCCGGTCGGCTCATCGGCGAGGAGTACGTCCGGTTGATTGACGATCGCGCGAGCGATAGCGACGCGCTGCTGCTCCCCTCCCGAAAGTTCGTGGGGGAAGTTCCAAATCTTATCCATAAGACCGACGAGCTCGAGTACGTGCGGTACGTCGGCGCGGATCTCTTCATCATCCTTACCTGCGACCTCAAGCGCGAACGCGATATTTTCGTACACGTTCTTGGTCGGCAAAAGACGGAAATCTTGGAAGACCGTGCCGATGCGCCTGCGGATTTCGAGAAGTTGCCTGGGCGCGAGATCAGAAACAGGCTGCGAACCGAAGAAGACCGAGCCTTCGGTCGGGCGCTCTTCGGCAAAGAGCATTTTGAGGAGCGTCGTCTTGCCGGCGCCGGAGTGGCCCACGATGGAAACGAATTCGCCTGGCTCGATGCCGAGCGTTACGTCTGCGACGGCAGGCGGCGCGCCGTCGAAGTAAACTTTGGTGACTTTGTCGTAATAGATCATGGGTGATGAAGCATCATGAAGAAACTGCAAACAACGGGTCTTATTTTACCGCGTTCCCTGAAATGTCCAAAGCCTTCTCCGCATCAAGAAAGCCCTGGATATCCCCTTCAAGCACTTTTTCGACGTTTCGTTCTTCGTAATCGGTGCGGTGATCTTTCACCAACTGATACGGATGCAACACGTAAGAGCGGATCTGACTTCCCCATTCGATTTTCGTCGAGGCGCCCGTAGAGAGACCTCGCGATTCGAGCTGAGCTGCATCTTCTCGCATCTGAAAGAGTTTGCCGCGGATCATTTCGAGCGCTTTCTCGCGATTTTGCGCCTGGGAGCGCTCGCTCGTGACGTGCACCGAAATGCCCGTGGGCTTGTGGGTGAGGCGCACCGCCGTCTCGCGCTTGTTCACATTCTGACCACCCGGACCGCCGGAGCGCGCGACGATAAGATCGATGTCAGTATCTGGAATATGCAAATCGCCCTGATCCGGCAATTTCGGCAAAACTTCGACCAACGAAAAGGAGGTCTGTCGCTTGCCTGCTGAATTGAACGGCGACATGCGTACGAGACGATGCACGCCGGCTTCCCGCTTGAGCATGCCGTAGGCGCCAGAGCCGTTTATCTCAAATGAGATGCTGCGGTAGCCGCCCATCGAATTTTGATTTGCCGACAAAAGCGCGAGCTTCCATCCCTTGCTCGCGACGTACTTCGAATACATTTCAAAAAGAATGCGTGAGAAATCTTCCGCGTCGTCGCCTCCGGCGCCGGAGATTATCGACATGATCGCGTCACTCTTTTCGTAACTGCTTCCACCTTCGAGTTGGGTTTTGAGGTCTTGGTATTCCTTGACGGCCGCCTGTGCTTTGTCCTTATCGGCCCAAAAGTCCGGCGCGGCCATCGCCTGTTCGATCTCCGCGATCTTTTGTTGGATGGATTCTTTGTTCACGATGGTGAGTATAACAAAAAGAGAATGTCCCGCTGGGTAGTTACAAATTGGTTCGATTTTGTTGGAAGTTGGAGTTGGGCTTCGCCGTCTGTTTGTCGGTCGGCGGCTCCAAAACAAGCGGTCCGCAGAGCACCCAGAAATTGGTTCGATTTTGTTGGAAGTTGGAGTTGGGCTTCGCCGTCTGTTTGTCGGTCGGCGGCTCCAAAA
>JARLIE010000184.1 GCA_031291875.1 Minisyncoccota bacterium
AGAGCGCCCCTGGTAGGATGGGGACGCGATCTTGTGGATCATCTTTCTGCGCGGATTGTTCGCGGAAACCAGGAAGTGAAACGTATTTGGCACGCGAAACCGCGGTTCGGCGATGATCAGATCGGTCGTGGCTGCGAACAACGCGCGTTCGCTCTCGTCTCTTAAATCCCAAAATCCCCGCTGCACATTGACGAAGTCGAGCGCGATGGAAGACGCAGGCGGTTCGTTATCGCAATCCAGCGAATGACTGATATAGCCATGCTTGCCGAACAACCGGAGGAGTTGCGCTTTATATCGTGACAGTTCGCGCCCGAGCACTTGCTCCAGCTCGCTGGTGCCGATGACCCCGAGTTCCATGGCGCGCAAAAAAGTCGCGTAGACGCATGCATTGGTGACGAAACGCCTGCGTTCGGCGCGGGTATCTGTCGCCGCGGAGCGAGGTGCGGCTGCGTCACAAAGCAAATAGCCGGTTCCGTTATCATCGAACGGCTCCAACGATCTTGCGAGTTGGATGATCGCTTTTTTCAGATCCTCGCGATACTCGATCAGCAACAAGCGGCCCGCATGGGCGCCTTGTGACAATCCCAGATACGACGCTGACGCTCTTTGGTCGGCGCATATGATTTGCTCCAGACCTGCGAGGGTGCCCAACAGCGTATCTGAAGGTCGCGAAAAGTAGTTGACACCAATATACCGATTGCGTCCCGCCGGGATAATAGTGGTCGTGACAACACCGGAGCGAACGGCCTCCAGCATAAGCCGGACACTTCTTTCGAGTAAACGAACCCTGCGAATTGCATCCTCGGAATCCATGATGGTGTCGGGATCGAGAACGTCGGGATAGAACCAGGCAAAGTCCCGCGGATAATATGCCGATGCGTGCGGCGCTCCCGTGACGAGAAAAGATTCCGTCGCGGAAAACGCGCTGTTCATCGAGTTCGTGTACAGCTCGTCGATTTCCGAAGATGAATGATGCGTCTTTCTCAGGAATCGATCACCGAGAAAATTGGCCGCCTGAATCCCATTGGCGACACAGGTGGCAAGTAGACCCCGGTAAAATCGGTACTCGCCATTTGACGAAACAGGGCTCTTAATATCCATGGATGAACAATGTCCTGCGGCATCGGGTATCGCTTTTGGGTAGCCTAAACATCGTTGATTCGTCTCTGTCAAATGATCGCGATGCCTTGTCCTGGTACGTTTAAGACATGCCGCCACGGTCTGAAGATGCCTCCTTGTCGGATAGCAAGCGTAGCCCGAAGGAGCATCGGGTCGCGCGAATGCGCGCTCGATGATGAACTCCGCGGCATCCGGGGCCGCTGGCAGACACCCGCATGTCGCTATGCTCATGCGGGCTACGCGACCTGCTTCGCTCCCTACGCAAGTGCAATCTTGCGACCGGCCCGCGACAAAACAACCCGCCGGGCAAATCGCCAAAAACCTGTCCAGCCTCGTTGCGAAAAATATTCCGCTTAACAGGTCGGGCAAATCAGTGATTTAGCTTCGCACGTCCCACCCGATGAGAGGGGCGGCTCGCGATCGTCACGAACGCGCGGTGGGATGCGGTGGACGCGGGTGCGGCGAATGACGAACGCCGCTGTCTGCGGACGGC
>JARLIE010000024.1 GCA_031291875.1 Minisyncoccota bacterium
AAATATTTTTGAACTTTTTTTTATTTTCCATAATAATGTCTCAAAAATGGTTAACTTAATTAACTGAGTAACTTTTGAAAAAAAAACAATACTAACCCTTAAAACAGCATACCATAATATAATGGGCTCCCTCCGCTCCGCTCCTCCCCGAACGCTTTCCGCTTCGCTTCAAGGACGTTTTCTTCAAGTTGCTATTATTACATATACCATAATTAGGCTACCACTAGATTCAAAAAATGGAATTTTTGAATCCCATAGCCTCGAAGAAATCAAAAAAATGGTTATCCTATGATCATTGTGGGAAGGGGGTCTGTCTGTCTCTCTGATAGAAGCTTCTTCCGTCCGTCTCTGTATGCCTCCTCGACTTCGCCGTCCGACGCTCGTCGTCGAAAGTCTCGCTCCACTTGCGCACGGTCTTGGGTGCCGATCAGTGGTGCGGCGTGCTGCGGCGAGAGTCCGATCTGTGTGAGAACGACACACGCCATGCGCTGTATGGGCTCGAGACGAGAGAACTGAGGACGCTGGTCGGGTGTGACGGGTGAGGAGATGGAACGGCGTGGTGGGAGCGCGGGGCGGATGGGTGTCAGGAGGTTGGTGAGGTCGGACAGTGCGCGACGCGGGGCTGGCGGTACCGGTGCAGGCGGCGGCGACTAGACAGAGAGGGCACACAACGACAGCGTTGGTACTCGGTGCCCCAAGATGTTCGCTGCGCGTGTGCTGCGCGGCGCGTCGCTGACCTTGATCGCTTCGTCTGCGGTTGGGGCACTCAGCACCTTCGCGGGCGTTGTCAGCATCACTGGTGTGCGCCGACGGCCTTGCAGATGAACTGCGCATCGACATGCGGGACAAGGCGGAGCGAGGCGCGATAGGCAGCGGCGGCGATGAGGTGGCCCGGGCTAGCTCGGCACCGACGCTCGTGAGGACGCAGTGCGGTGCAGCAGTAGCAGCAGCGTGGGACCGGCATGGAGAGGAAAAGTGGAATGGGAGGGGTGCTTCCCACATGTAAATAAACGCCCCATCGGTGTGCGCACTTTTGCATGGCACTAGCGTAGATCGATGCGTACAACACATATCAACTAGTGTGAGGTCGAATTGGCTTCATTGTATGCCTCGTGTGACTTAGAATTCAAACGAATAGCGCACGTCATCATT
>JARLIE010000185.1 GCA_031291875.1 Minisyncoccota bacterium
TTCGACGGCAAGCCACTATCTAAAACTACTTTTGGATGCGATATTCGGCGTGGAGCGCTACGTCAACGAGATCATTTGGCAACGGACAAGCGCCCATGGGAACGCAAGCCGGAAATTCGCCGCAATTCATGATGTGATTCTGTACTACGCCAAGAGCGACAAAGCGAAATGGACGCAGCAATTTCGACCGTACACTGAGGATTATATTGCAGAGCACTTTGTCCATTTAGATCCTGACGGCAGACGATTCCGCCGCGTCGATTTGCGAAACCCCGGAGTTCGGCCGAACCTGCACTACACGTTCGTAGCTAGTAATGGACGCTCGTACAAACCCCATCCGAACGGTTGGGCGGTGTCGCTCGAAGTAATGAAAAGGCTCGATGATGAAGGCCGTCTGTTCTTCCCTGCAAAAGAGGATGCGAGGCTCCGGCGCAAGATTTACCTTGACGAAAGCCCCGGTGTTCCGCTCACTGATTTGTGGGAGGATTTGCCGCCGATCCACGCCAGTTCTCCGGAACGCCTCGGATATCCAACCCAAAAGCCGATTGCCCTCTTGGAGCGAATAATAAAGGCTAGTTCGGCTGAAGGAGACGTAATTCTAGATCCGTTTTGCGGATGCGGAACGGCGATACATGCGGCCCAAAGGCTCAATCGAGAGTGGATCGGTATTGACGTTACGCACCTCGCTATTTCGCTCATTGAGAAACGCCTTAGAGACGCTTTCCCAGGAATCAAGTACGAAGTCCACGGAACGCCCAAAGACATTGACGGCGCGCGGGATCTTGCCCTACGCGACAAATACCAGTTCCAATGGTGGGCGGTCTCGCTTGTCAATGCCGTGCCGTTCGCTGGAAAAAAGAAAGGCGCTGACTCCGGGATTGACGGGCTAATCTACTTCAAACCGGATGGCAAGACCACGGAAAAGGCGATTGTATCCGTTAAGGGTGGCGATAACGTGAACGTGGCCATGGTCCGGGACTTGGCGCATGTAGTTGACCGCGAGAAAGCCAAAATCGGCGTGTTCATTACGCTTGCCGATTCAACCGGACCAATGCGCACAGAAGCAGTAAAAACCGGCTTCTACGAAACGCTCTACGGCAAGTACCCCAAGATTCAGATTTTCACGATACGCGAA
>JARLIE010000186.1 GCA_031291875.1 Minisyncoccota bacterium
GATCTGTTCGGCGAGCGCCTTCATTGCGAAAACCTTAAGTTTTCACGCATTTGGGACCCGCTCTTAACTTGGTGTTTACCCGCATCGTTAATCATTGCGTCACTGTCTTTGGTAACTGAGGGCGCTCGACCTTCTGAAGGAAGGGCGAGTCGTGAGAGTCGGTTAGGCCCGCTTCTTAATGTAGAGCTTGAATGGGATCGGATACAAAAAACTGCTTCGGCGCAACATCTTAGGGCGATTCGAAAAAAATTGCACTGTGAGACCTTGCGAACCGGAATCAGATTTTGTTAACCATATACCGTCAGGATCCGAATCAGTTGTTCAAAGGCGTTTTGAGTGCCGCAAGTGCGGCCGACCTGACGCCCGGAGCGGCGACGATAGGGGACTGGCATGCGCGTATTGCTGATAGAAGATGACAGCGCCGTCGCGCAGTCTATCGAGTTGATGCTGAAATCCGAGAGTTTCAACGTCTATACCACGGACCTCGGAGAAGAAGGCGTCGATCTCGGAAAACTCTACGACTACGACATTATCCTGCTCGACCTCAACCTGCCCGACATGTCCGGCTACGACGTGCTCAAGCAGCTTCGGGTGTCGAAGATCAAAACACCCATTCTGATCCTCTCCGGCAACGCCGGCATCGAGGACAAGGTCAAGGGCCTCGGCGTCGGCGCCGACGACTACATGACCAAACCCTTCCACAAGGACGAATTGGTCGCGCGCATCCACGCCATCGTGCGCCGCTCCAAGGGCCACGCCCAGTCTGTGATCCAGACCGGCGATCTCGTCGTCAATCTCGACACCAAAACGGTCGAGGTCGACGGCGCGCGCGTGCATCTCACCGCCAAGGAATATCAGATTCTGGAGCTCCTATCGCTTCGCAAGGGCTCGACGCTGACCAAAGAAATGTTCCTCACCCATCTCTACAGCGGCATGGACGAGCCGGAGATCAAGATCATCGACGTCTTCATTTGCAAGCTGCGCAAGAAGCTCGCCGGCGCGTCGAA
>JARLIE010000187.1 GCA_031291875.1 Minisyncoccota bacterium
CGTTTTGGGCCTCCTCACCCGGCATCAGCCGCAGCACCGCTGCAACAGAAATCGGCGTCGATCGCACCATTATCGATGCGCTTGTCGAAACGGGCCATTTGTCCATTATCGACTGCGATGCTCCGCAGCCACGGCTGGATGCGCCCGCCGTCGGGGCATTCGCGGCCAAATGGGCGCCCGCGAAATTTTACGCGCCTCTCGGCAGCATGAATTTGGAGAGCTGGTACGACGAACTTCTGCGATCAGATATTGATACGCTCTCGGTACTCGAATCGTCACGCGAGCGTCGATGCGTCTTTGTCGCTCGTGACAATCTTGAGAAGCTGCGCGCGTACTATCCGGATCTTTTCCAGAAGCCCGACGCGATCGAGCTCGCCAATTTGATCAAGGAGAAAATTTCGGGAGCCGCATATCTGCAGATCACCAGAATGACGCCAAACGCCGTCTCTGTACTGGCTAATGATCGAGTCTATCAGATTGAGATGCGGCTGGACCAGAACATCATAAAACTCAGCAGGAAAGCGAGACTTAATAGCGAAAGTGGCCGGGCCCTGGATCGTCGTCAAGGCGATATCGCGAAGCTCTTTCCCGGTCAGCTGCAAGTGAGGCGATCAGTCGATTCCATCGAGATGTTCAGCGAGGTCAGCGCCAGCTCGGCACAGTCTCGTCCTGAGCTCTCCGCGCTCGCGAGCGAAATCTACGAGCGGTTCGCGGTCTTCAGTTGGGCTGTAGCTTGAACGAACGACACGTCTCATTTCAAGACAAAAATCAGTCTCGCGTTCCATTGCCGCGCTGCCCTAGCCGCAGAAGCTCGCCGCAAGTTCGGTAAGCGGTGAAGCGCCGGGGACGCCAAGCTCCAAGCGCTCGTAGTAAAGAAGCCTGTTCCAGAAGCGGGCAATTATCCTGCCTCGAAACGCCCTACTTGGCGCCCGGCTCGGCGATGTCGAAGTGCGCTCACCAACAGAGCAGCCACGCTGGGCTTATTCGCTTTCACGATCGCGTAACCCCATCTATGATAGTTCGTCCGAGGTTTCCATTGTATTCGTCAAAGGTAAAATGAGGTTCGAATTCCAACATGCATGCGTTCGAAGCGGTTCTGGGATCGGGTATTTCACGCGTTTGGCAAAGCTCAAACACGAGTTGGGACGCCGCGCGGGGTATCCTGCAAGCTCCTGTGCGCCTTTTCGTTACAATCGCAAAACGCGCGTTGCGTCCAGTGATTGGCCGGTCGACCGAAACGCAAGCCGACGTCGATGAACCGACGAGAGTTGAAATTTCAATATCTATAGGCTTGTTGCGTACTGCATTAGTCTTTTATTTGTTCGCAGTAATTATTATAATAATGAAGGATATTCTGGAATTTAATGTGATGTCTAATCTCATCCAAGCACTTAATGACGCGACATGGCCCGATATTATCCGTTTTTCCATAGGTATAGCGGGCCTGATAACAGTCGCATTTTCACGCGCCATCGACCGCATGGTCTCCAAGGAAGTTGACCTTGGTGTTCAGGCCGGACGCCTTTTGATGTTGGTAGGCTCGAAATCCAAAACTGCTCAAGTGTTGCCCGATGCATCGCTCGATGACCGGTTACTTCAGACGTCGCGTCGTAATTTGTCTGCAATTATCGAGCTCGACGAAACGCTTTCCGCTGAAAACGAGCAGTTCCTAAATGAGTCGGAAAGATGGCAACTAGAAAAAATTTCCAAATTGTCGGCCGACGATTACAGAAGGATAGCGAAATCTCTATTAGCGCCTCGGCAAACAGAATAGCACCGCAATTTGCGATTGCTTGAATCGAATAACCGCGCTTGCTGATTTCGGAGTTGGAATTTTGCATTGTAAATTTGTCGTCGGATACCATGCTACCTGGGAATCTGCGGGTAATGATTTACTACAAGGTAAAACCCGCTTCCGGGCTGGGACCATGGACTGGGACTGGCTGGGAACAGGGGTGTATTTTTGGGTAGAAAACTACAGAATGGCGGAGCTGTGGGGGAAAAAAATTGAAAGAGAGAATGTAAAAAACGAAAAGTCAATGATATTGAAATGTCAAATTGGCTTAGGAGAGTGTCTTAATTTGGCTGATAGAGGAAATGTGTGGCCGTTCTCAAAATTTTGTAAACAACTAAGCGAAATCGATGAGTTCGCTAACTTTAAAAAAAATATGCCGGGCGGCACGGGTCACCCCCTTGAAGGTGAATCTGTTTATAGACACTTTGATCATCGCCTCATTGACGAATACGATAGCGCCCTCGGAGTACATTTCGATACAATTCTGGGCGTTTTTGAAAATGGAAAGCCCATCGTAGACGGCTCAGACATTTATAGATACAACAGCGTGCAATTGGCCGTGCGGAAAAAGGCGCTAGATAATATCAAAATTCTAGGAACCGGGCGCTAATCGCGTGCGCAACGGCATTTTTTCGGAAGACGCGTGCGTGCACCAATTCACCAAACCCCGCTTTTGCGGGAATTAGTGGAATAAACGTTGATTTCCATGAGCCTCGTCGCGCGAGGGCCGCGTCGCCCACGCAGGGCTCAACCTTAGCCAAACGAATTGGTGAGCTTCCAAGACCCGTGATTTCCACCTCTACGACGTCGATCCCGACGCCCTTCGGCGTTCCAGTGGCGATAACGTCGCCGGGACGCAACGTAAGGCCGGACGACACGATTTCGACGGAATATCGAAGATGAGATCGCCGGTGTTCGCGTCCTGACGGAGATCGCCGTTTACCCAGGTTCGGGTCGTGTCCCGGGACGTGGTGTAGCTGAGCAGAGCAAGTCGCTTGCGAAGCGCGCTCATCATAGCGCCGTAGCGAGCGAGCGGCTTGCGGTGGTCATCGACGATTTCTGTGGTCAGAGTTGGGTTGC
>JARLIE010000188.1 GCA_031291875.1 Minisyncoccota bacterium
GGATAACCTGAGTCGCGTTACCGAAGTCGCCCATGAGTTTAGCGTGAGGCGATGAGGTCCCTCAGATTTCTACACGAAAACCGCGCCTGCGGCCCTCAGAATTTTTGACACCTTCAGCAAAACGACTTTTGCAACACTATCGAGGTGTAGAACGGACATGCGGTCCGAGCGGGGCCACTTCCGTTTTTGACCCGACCGAGACATCGGGCCGCTCAGTTCTCGCCGCTGGTTGGTTGCTATTTCTCAAACCCCGCTGGTCGCAAAGTGGCACTCCTTCTGCCTTGCACAGGGATGTTCTCAGGGGAACTTGTGCGGCGGCGCGAATTCATCACACTTCTTGGCGGCGCGGCGGCTACGTGGCCGCTGTCCTAATCCGCGGGTTACGCCGCTCGTGTATCGTTGAGTGCCGCCGCCACGCGAAGCTCCATCGGGTCTCGTTCGCCAGTAGCCGCACAATCTAGTATTTGTTTGGCGATACGGGCTTGATTGACCGCGTACGCATTTGGGGTGGCAGGTCGCTAATTGCTTCGTCAAAAATATCCCGAAACAAGCTAAGTTCCTTTGGTTGAAAAACGCCATCTACCATCACAACCCCCGCACTCGTGGATAGGAACCTAAAACTTATGCCCAGGGAGAAATAGAATTGTCGGTCTATTTGCCGACTCAACGATGAAAAATTTTTTGCGGCGACTGCTTGAATGCATTGCAACAGAAGGCGGAAATTCAGGCTTGGCTAAGAATGCTTTGGAGCATCGCAGATTGGTCTAAGAGCATTTCATAACACTCACACGACATCTGCTCTAGCTTATGGCGATCCAGGATATGAATCACGCCACGGGAGTAATTAATAACTCCCTGATCATGAAGCGTTTTGCCGACTGCGGTCACCGACGTCCGTCGTACGCCAAGCATTTCTGCCAGAAATTCTTGGGTGAGAGCGACCGTATCGCTGTTTGCTCGGTCTGCTGATTGCAGCAACCATCGGCAAAATCGGGCTTCAACCGAGTGGAGAGCATTGCACGCTGCTATCACGCGTGCTTGGGATAGCAACACTTCATTATATTCGATGCAGAGATTTCGCAGTTGTTCGCTAGTCGCGACCACAGTCCTAAAATGTTGCGAAGCGATCTTGCTTGCAAGCGTCGGCATCTGCACAATGACGCGAACAAACGACTTATACGGCCTCAGCCCAGCCATTGCGCCGACGACGCCTTCACGGCCTACCGTTGCGGTTTCAATTCCTCTCCCGTCTCGCATTACGGCAAGTAATGACAGCATTCCCGAATGAGGAAAGTAAACGTGGTCGACCTTATCGCCCGGTTCAAAAAGCACTGCACCTGACGGGAGTGAGACGGTCGCCAGGTGCGGTGCCAACAGATTATATTGAGCGCGCGGCAAAGCTGATAGAAGTTTGTTGTCCAGGGGATGGGTAGGAATTGACCGCACGCAATAGACCCGTCGATTGCTGGCTGACGCCAATGTGAAAACGGCGGTTTATATCATACCTATACCTGGTCCGATACCGGACGATTGCGAGGTCCTTACTCAAACGATTCCGCGATGACACGCAGGCGGTAAATAAGCTTGCCCGCTTCGTCAGTAACCTCCATCTGCCAGCCTTCGCCCGGTTGCAAGTGACCGTCGATTGTACGGATCATTTCACCGCAAGCCATCGTAGCTTCCTCCCATGCGGCTTGGTGATCCAAGAAGGTCAAACCGTCGTTATCGACGGCCGCTTCTTCGTTCCTATTCAAATGAAAAAAATAGCGGGGCATCTGGAGGCTCCAACGATGGCGTTCAGATAGGAATTTTCCAACCCCTCA
>JARLIE010000025.1 GCA_031291875.1 Minisyncoccota bacterium
CATGACGCTTGAAACCATGGCGCCGGTGAGCGACAATCCCATCGTCATGCTCTCGGCTGTACCCGGCGCATGACCAGCTCAAACTGATGCCGAAATCGGCGGTGGCCTCAATAAGCTACACCACGCCGTGGGACACGATCTGAGCCGCCGATGATCCTTGCTTGATGATCCAGTCTAAGTGGTCATGACTGATATGCGTGATTTCATGCACAAAGAAAAAATCGAGAGCAATCCGCGTTATTCCCCGCGCCCAGCGCGCACGGTCTGGGTCAGACGGAAATGCTGGAACTTCGCTCATGGGATCTTCGTGTCGCTGAGCCCTGGACGCCTCATGCGCGACAACCTGCTCACTAGAGGCAGGTTTTCCGATGTTTGGGAATGTCTCGGGGTCTCTCATAAACCTGTTAAAAAGGAGCATGAAAACAGAAGGTGTAGGAGCATTGATGCCGACAACGTATGCCGCACCTACTTTGCTGACGGTCGCGTTTATGTTTTCTCGCGCGAGCCATCCGATCCTAATGACCGTCGACTTGTCGCGAAAAATAGAAGCGATAGATTCATCTATTATCTGTTGCCAGCGCGCCTTGAAGAACGCGGCGACGCTGTTCGGGTGAGCCTCGACAACCCCGCCGCGTGTTCTAGCAAAGTCTTCAAATGGGTCCATTGTCCCACCATAGGAAGTTTCGTCTTTGCGTTCCACCTGCTTGCTCACACGACTGCAGCAGTCGAAGGCATTGTAATTCCAATGGCTGAAGAGCGCGCCCGCTGCTTGCGCCGGATTTCAACAGGACCAGCCATTCGCCCGCGCGGTCAACGGCCCCATCCGTGCAGCCGTCATCGAAGCGCTTACCGCCGGGGAACTTGGGCAAGCCGCGTAGCTTCCGCCGCCCGAGCCATGCCGTTACCTCATTGACGTCAAGGCCCGACACAATGTCATTGAACTCGTCGATCGGTTTGACCTAACAACACCTCGTTGCTCCGACTTCGAACGGAAGGAGCAGCCCGCAATCGGCGGCGAACACAGGCTCTCGGCCAAACGGTCGGGCAGCCTGCCAAATATAACACCCGCAAGGGGAATACGCAGGAGGCGTGTTCCTGTGTTCGCGTCGTTCAACTGTTCCGACTGGCGGGCGGAGCGGCTAACACAGGAGCGGAAATGCCCTTCACCCTCGTTGCTGCGCTGGCGTTGCAAGCGTCGGCTTCCATGACCTCGCCATGCGAGAAACTGTTAAAGAGCTTCGCTAAAATGAGGTGACTTTCACGGTTATCGACGACGCCGACCAAACGATGCTCAAGGCCGATCAGAATTATGCAAACGCTACCGGTGATCGAAACGTCGTTTCCCGTCGCTTACGCACAATCGCCGATTTTCATGAGACCTTCTCTCAAACGGGCGACCGCATCATTTCCCTACTCACGGGACAAGGTTGCCCCCTGCCCGATCACGTAGCAAGCCCGACGACGTTTCGCAGCGACGTACAGGAATGTCGCGCGGCAAAAGGAACCCCCGACGAGACTACAGCATGTGGCTTCATCGCGCGTGCCGTCGCATCGACAATGGCGACGAGGGCGAAACCCGCTGCGACTGCCCGACGGAAAAGCCGCTAGCGAGTCTCGCCGCGACCAAGACCGGAAAACGATGCGTTCCAAAAAGCTGGGAAAATGCTTCGCGACCCCGGAGCCCATAATTGCATTAGGCTCATGAAGCTGAGCCAGAATGGGTATGTTACCCTTCTAGGGTCGACCGGTCGTGTAGCGCGTGTGGGGAAGGGTGAGGGGAAAAGAACAGGCCGGCCAAGATAAGGGCAAAAATCAGGGCCTTAAGACTGAGCGACCCGAGACATAGGTGACAGAACGTTCCGGAGACATGGGTGACATTTCTCCCCAGCGATCGCTGGGGAGAAATGTCGATGCCGTGGAAGGAAATGTCCATCATGGACGAACGTCTGCGCTTTGTTGCCCGGCTTCTCGAAGGCG
>JARLIE010000189.1 GCA_031291875.1 Minisyncoccota bacterium
CCGCAGGCTGAAGTTCAGGCGGCGCTCGGCCGGCTGTTCGCCAATGTCGACGCTGCGCGGGTTGCGCCCGGCGTTGTCTCTCAGTTCGCCGGGGAAATGCTGCTCGATCGCCGCGAGCCGAACTTGTCGGCGCGCGTGGTCGCCGCCAAAGTCGGCGCCGTCGTCGGCAAATACCGTCGCGCCAGCGGCGCGACGGCTTGACGCCTCGTCTCGCGGCCCGTTTGTCGCGCCGGATCTCATTCGCGGCCGGCGCTCGTCGCAAAGAGCCGTCAACGCGCGGCTCGGCCTAGGCTCGCCGCGCTTGGCGACGGTTCCCGTCGAAGCCTGCCTTCAGAGCATGTGCTTTCGCATTGCGCCGCGCCCAGCCGTCAAAAGCGGGCGGCGGCGACGACGGGGAGACCGCCTAGCCGGCGGCTGAGAAAACTCTCTGCGCGCTCCGCCCGGTGATTCCCTTCGCCAGCGGAAGCGCAGGGCGATTGGCGATGTGTCGCGAGGAGAATTGCTCAGGCGAGCTGCGCGCCGACATTCGGCTCGAACACCGCCTTGCCGAGGATCATCCGCTACGGGCGATGCGAACCCTGGCCGACTCGCGCTGGGCCGCCTCGCCGCGCGCTTCGCCGACCTCCCTTGACGCACAGCCCCGACTTCGCTTGCGTCCGCGGCGAAGTTGGAATTCGTCGAATATAATCAATAATTTAGAGTGGTGCCAGGGGCGGCCCCACACCAGAACGACAACAGTTTGAAACAACTGACGAAGCGTTGATCCGGATTCTTGAATTTACCTGCGATGTGTTATTTTTCACCGGCATTAATCCCTCGTGAATTAAGGGCTGAAGTGCAACAACTTATTGCAGACGGCGTGTGAAGACACATTTGGGGATAAGTGGTTCAGTATGTACTTTTTGTTGCTAGAATTCCCACATGAAATCACATTATATCTTTAGTGATTGGGTGGTCGGTGTCCTATGGTTTTTCCTCGGTTTGCTCATTTGTGTGGTGATACTCAACACCATTGGTGGCTTTGTAACCGGGTTACTAGGTCTCAGCGTGGACAGTAGTCAACGAGTCGTCGGACTCATTGTTAATATTATCTCCATCATCGGAGCTATTTTCTTAGCACGAGAGCGTATACAAAAGCGACGGGCGAAGAGAGAGGCTTGAATTAAAGACCCCAACAAAAGTGCCGCCTGCCGCGCCCTCGGATTTCAAGTAATTACGTCGATCGAGTCCAGACGCGTGTCGCCGCGGCGAGCGCGCGATTTTGTCCGCTAGAAGTTCCCCGCGTACGCAACGACGGCGCTTTCGAAGAACCGGAGAATCTCGGCGCGGGTGACGGCCGGTTTGAGAAATTCGATCTCGGTATCTTCGATGTCGTCGAGGAAGACGAGCTGCTCCAGGAAGAGGCGCGAATTGAATTCGACGCCGAATTTTTTGTCGGCCATGCTGATGATCTCGGCGAGTGTCGTGTGCCCTTCGACGAGCGAGAAATACAGGTCGACGTAATCTTTGAACGCGCCGCGGCGGCCGATCGTGTACGCCTTGGTCGCGGCGATCTCTTTCACTGAAAGCATCAGCACGCCTTCGGCGGGTACCAATGGTTCGATCGTCGGGAAAGGATACGTGAGGAACGTCACCTTGACGCCGTCAACGAGGGCGGTGAGTTCGTCGGCATTGTTGACGAGCGGGGCGATGGACGAGTCGGGAAAAATGGCGTGGAGGCTCGGCAAGAGCGAGCGCTTGATCTCCGCGTCGGAGAACATGTCGAAATCGACGGACACGCGGTGGCCGATCTGAAGCGCGAGCGCAGTGCCGCCGGCGAGATAGAAGCCGGAGAACCGGCCGAGCGAAGAGAAGAGCGGGGCTGCCGCGTTAGTGAGTACCTCGCGGTGCATAGTTCAGGCGGTCGACGCCAAGGAGCAGCGACGCGAGGCGGAGCGAGCGCGGTTTGATCTCGCTTACGGGGATATGCGCCAGAGCGTCGCGTATGCCGTCACGGCCGTAGCTCTCAACGAGCCAGCGCCATTGCGCGAGCGTGCCGTAATTGAGCGCTTGCACGATGATCGTCTTCTTGTGCCGCAGCGGGTCGATGCGGGAGAAGTCGTATGACCACAGGAGCGGGCGGAAGGTCTCCGGGAGGGTAAGGCTTTCCATCGCCAAATTTTACCATATCCTGGCGTTGTTTGCCTTCGCGCCAAATGTGCTTGCCGCCCATCCATTCCCCATTCAACGGAGCCGAAGGAGCGTGAGGCGCGCAATCCCGCTGCGTCAACCTCACGGTTGACTTCTTAACGACTCTCAATAGTATTTTCGCAAAGCGTTGATTCTCGCCAATTTCTTTTGTCTGGGGCGCACGCAATGGAGATTGGGCTCGCAATCCAAGGCGGCGGCGCAAAGTTCATCAATCTTCTGGCCGCCGCGGAGCCTTTTTACCTTGCTAGAGAAGACGGAAAACTGATTCTTTCGGCTGTGGCGGGCACATCCGCCGGAGCGATTGTAGCTTCTTTGCTCGCTCTGCGAGCGTCGTTCCCGCGAGTTCACGAATTCCTACGTGGAGAAGGGGCACATCTTATACAGGACGCAGTCTCAGATTTTGAGAGCGAACAATACTCTATAGCTGGACGATGCTGGCTGCTGTATAAAGCGTATGCTGGCAAACCGCTCATAGAACCTAAGCGGTTGAAACTAATTATTGAGAAGATGATCAGATTTTCAAGAAATTCAGCCGAGATTCCCGAAAAGATAAGAGATGTTCGGCAACTTGGTGGAACAAAGTTGCTGATTATCGCGTCGGATATTGCGTCGAATCACGCAAAATGCTTCGGAGACGACGACAATTTCATAGACGCGTTGTTGCATTCATGCGCTGTTCCGTTTCTATTCAGAACTTATAATGACAGCGGGTTGTCTCGCTTTGTTGACGGCGGCCTGAGTGACAGTCTTCCGATAGAGCACTTATTGTCGCTCAACGACCCTGCACTTACTTTATTCGGCATAGGCGTTTCGGACAGTGGCGCGAATCGTGCGCCGCTGCCGGAAAATTCGAACAGTATAAAACGGAATTCGCGTATATCGCAACTGTTTTCGTACGCAAATAGTTTACTGTCCGCGTCAATTGAAAGTGGGGTGCAGAGGAGTCGAAAGCATATTCCTTCATCGCGAATGATTGATGTGAAAGGTTCGATCGGAACGTTTGATTTCAAGAATATGCATCAGCACAATAACGAGTCGGATTCTTACAAAGAAATACAAAAGTACTCGCAGAAGAAACTGTTTAAGTACATAAGGACGAAGAGCTCGATAGGTAGCGATGGCATAGAGGATGGGAGTGTTCCGACTCAGGCGGAGCTGTTGAAGAAGATTGGGGAAGCAATACGAATCCTGAAAGAAGATCGGGAATTGTCGATTCTTGCGCAGCGGACCACCGTAATAGCCCACTGCCTTAAGAATTACGCCGACGCCGATGAGGAAGACTTCGACGTTGTAATTAACAAACTTAGTTTTCGGGTTGTCGGCGGAGAGGTCCGAATCTTTGAGCCGTCACTGCATAGCCAATCCGGACAACAAACACACGCTACCGCGTGGAATATCAAGTCGACGGAGAGTAGTAGACAGATTACGGGCTTGATGATTCCAACGTTTCCCGAATTGGAATCGTCGGGGGTTAAGTATTACCTAATACTGCATCGCCATATTCTCGGCTCGCCCGATGGTCCAGTCTACACGTTTACGACCCAATACCTTGTTCACGGCTCCATGCGTGGCCTTGCGACAACTCGTAGTGATTATATCACCCAAAAGAACACTACTGAATGGCCTGCCGAGGTTTTCGAGTTTGTTTTGTTGTTGCCTTCGGAATTTCAGAAGTCCGTTAAGCCCTTCTTAAGGGCTGGGAACGCACATTTGAGATCGCTGGAGATACCTCTTAGCGAACTGGTCTCGGACCCGTTGTTGTCAATGCCGGCGTATACCCCAGTGGGTCTGCGGGCATTTGATGTCCCGCCTGAAACTCGCGTCGGAGTTGACTTCAAGGTCGTCGGGTAGGACAGGGGGCTCATGCCAATGTTCCGACAAATCCGGGTGGTAGCGTTTGCTTACCTAAGAAAGGAAGACGACGGCGGGCCTCCCGGTCTGGGGATGTCGACCGCGCGGCCGGCGTCCTTTGCGTCGTCATTCGTTCTCGTGCTACACTCGAACCATGGAGAATAAAGATGAATGATTTCAAAGGTGTAGACGTGGAGGTCATCCTCAAGTAGGGATGCCCAGACGTGACGAAAAGAGGCCTCACTCGCATCACTGCCAGTGAGGCCTTTCCATTTGGCATCCCGTTTCGCGTTTGCCCAAATGGCGTCCAACGGACGTGTGCAAGCTCGGCGTATACATCGACTCGCAGTTTCCCCGCTTCGCTGTTCCGGATGGCCGCACATGCAGCCGTTGTTCCGAATGATGAAACAGTGGAGTCACTATCCCCGTCCTCTTCGAGCGGTCGTAAGAGCTTCAAGATGGCATTTCAATGATGTGAACTTGCACCAAAGCGGGCCCAATCCCTCTGTCCCCCCTTACGGTGAAAATGCCCGTTCCGCTTACCAAGAAGGGCGATCGCCCACTCACCGCATCCCACGGAACACGTCGAGCAGATCGGCCCAGTCGTTCATCAGCTTCACGCGCTCGCGCCAGTATTTCGCGCGATTGTAGATGCGCCGGATTTCATCCTCGTCTTGGTGGCCGAGCGCCGCTTCGATCACGTCGGGGTTGAAGCCCCGCGAATTGAGAATGGTGCTGGCGGATGACCGAAATCCGTGCGGGCTCATTTCGTCGGTCGTGTAGCCCATTCTCCGCAACGCCGAATTCATCGCGTTCTCGGAAAGCGATCTTCGCGGCGAGCGAATCGAGGCGAACACTAGTTCGTTGTGGTCGGACAGCGACCAGATAACTCGAATGACTTGGATCGCTTGCGGAG
>JARLIE010000190.1 GCA_031291875.1 Minisyncoccota bacterium
ACTCACATGTCGATCCTCCCGATACTCTCGTTGATTCTTAAGTGATTGCGCTCGGTCCAAGTTTGGCAACCCTCTTGCTGTTACTCAAGCGGCAACGAAGACAGTGCCTGAGAAGGACGAGACGTGTTCATGAGATTTCTTCATCCGGATGATGAGCGCACATGCGTAATCGGGAAGATTGAACCCAACGCCGTCCTCCTGCTCACAGCCCTTATTGCAACGTACATGCTTCTTCCGCTTTCTGCACGCGGGCAAAGCTCTGTCGAGTCAGGCACCATTGAGGGCACCGTTTCGGTCATGGAGTCCGGAGAGACTTCTTTCCTGCCGGGCGCAAAGGTCGTATTAAAGGGCTCCACAATTATGGAGACGGCGGCCGATGCAAGAGGAGGGTACAGTTTCTCCGGAGTCGACTCCGGCGCTTATACCATCGAAGCCGATTTTCCCGGTTTGCATGCAGAGCAAAGTGTGGCCGTTACGCCCGGCGCCGATGTGAAAGTGGCGCTGGACATGAAAATCGTTGAGGTCAACACCTCGGTTACTGTGACGGAAAACTCCAACGAAGCGGAAGTTTCAACTTCCTCCGTGACCATCACCGAAAAAATCATCTCCGATGCACCCAACGCAAACGAACGATTTGAAAGTTTGCTTCCCCTGGTTCCAGGTGTGGTTCGCGGTCCGGACGGCCGTATCAACATGAAGGGCGCTCGCAGCACCCAGGGCGGGGCCCTGGTGAATAGCGCCAACGTGACCGATCCAGCCACTGGCAGTTCGGCTATCAACCTGCCGATCGACGTGGTCTCTTCGGTTCAGGTCATTTCGAATCCCTACGATCCTCAATATGGAAAGCTAACCGGAGCCCTCTCGACGGTTGAGACGAAAACGGGCAACTACGAGAAGTATCACTTTACGATTCAGAACATCGTTCCCCGCTGGCGCGATCGCGCCGGCACCATCGCGGGACTTGGCGCAGCCACTCCGCGCATGACGTTCACCGGCCCACTTTTCAAAGATAGGGCCGCATTCACTCAGTCTTTCGAATACAGATTCGTACGGACTCCAGTAAACAGCCTGCCCCCGTTGCAGCGTGATACCAAGCTTGAAGGGTTCAACTCGTATACGCAATTCGATTTCACCCACGGCGCCAATCAGACTGCCACCGTATCGGTAACGGTCTATCCGCAGAAACTGGATTACATGGGGCTGAATACCTTCACGCCCCAGCCATCCACAACGGATTTCCGTCAACGTGGATACGAGGTTTATGAACAGCACCGGTATGTGACCGGAGACGACAGCGTTCTGATCTCGCAATTCAGCTACAAAACATACGACGTCGATACCAACGCACAGAGCAACGATCCATACGAGTTGATGATCGACACAACTGCAGGTGGATTCTTTAACCGGCAAAGCAGGCGTACGGCCCGATACGACGCACAGGCGAGCTATCAATTTGCGCCTCGTCAGTTCGTTGGCGCACATCGAATCAAGACCGGTGTTGAGTACTCGCA
>JARLIE010000191.1 GCA_031291875.1 Minisyncoccota bacterium
CGTGAACCTCAAGACCCGGAAGATCGAAGATATTGGCGAATCGATTCCCCTAAATGAAGAGCCAGATTTCACGAAAAAGAATGGCCTCACACCTATTTGGCCGATTGATAAGGAAGGGAATCATCGCTGCTGGCGATTCATATCCTCATCAATGCGCAACGTCCTCGACGAAGGCAGATTGGTTGTCGGTCGTCAGGATTCGAAGACGGGCAACTGGACGCTTAACATTTGGGAGCCGAAGGCGAAGCAAAAGAAAGTGAAGACCGTGTGGTGGCATTCGCGACACGACGCAGGTACTCACGGCACATCAATGCTACACAAAATCCTCGGGAAGCGAGACGCGTTTCCGTTCCCGAAATCGTTGTATGCCGTCCGCGACACGCTTTTGACGGTGGTCGGGAACAGGCCGAATGCGATCGTCCTGGATTTTTTCGCCGGGTCGGGAACCACACTCCATGCAACGGCGCTCATCAACGCCCAACTCGGCGGGGCGCGGCAATGCATTCTCGTCTCGTATAATGAGCCGGGCGAGAAAACGGCAAAGAAGCTAAATGAACGAGGAAAGTTTGTCGGTGATCCGGACTACGAGGCTGCGGGAATTTGCGAAAGTGTGACGTGGCCGAGAACCAAGTTTGCCCTCAACGGCAAGCGAGATGATGGGGTCGCGCTAAAAGGCACTTACCTTGATTTGGAAGGCCATCCGAAAGGTTTGCGTTGGTCCGACGGATTCCAGGAGAATCTGGAATATTTCCGCCTCGACTTTCTTGATCCCGACGATGTAGCACGAGGAGCCGCGTTTAAAGCTGTGCTGCCCGTCCTTTGGATGGTCGCAGGAGCCTTTGGTGAACGGGAGGAGCCAAAAGGTTCCACGCCTTGGTTTATCCCGAAAAAATCCCCATTCGCGGTGCTCATCCAAGAGAAGCAATTTCGCGAATTTCAATCGAATCTAGCAGAGCGAAAAGACATTCGATGGGTCTTCCTCGTGACCGATAGCGAGGAAAATTTCGGCCAGATGCGGCGACGGCTCGGACGCAAGTACGAGTGCGTTCAGCTGTACAAGAGCTACCTGGAGAATTTTCGCATCAACACCCAAGATGCACTCAACGGATAGCCGAAGAATCATATGAAATTTCAACTGAAAGATTTTCAAACGATCTCAGCGCGCAGCATCCTGGCGAAGCTGAATCAGGCGCGCGCAGGTGTGAGCGGCGGGGACTTAGAAGCGATCGTCCTGAGCGCTCCTACTGGCTCCGGCAAGACAATTACCGTCGCGGCGGTGATTGACTGGACCTTCGGTGGTACGGATGGAATTCCGGCTCGACCAAACACGACGTTTCTCTGGTTGTCTGACTCGCCGGAGTTGAACCAGCAAAGCAAAGACAAGCTGCTGGCTGCATGCGATCAAGTCCCATTTCATCGAGTGGTTACGGTTGACAGCGAGAGCTTCGATGAAGAGCGGCTAGCGCCTGGGCATATCTACTTCATAAACACGCAGCTCCTTGGAAAAGACAAGCTACTCACCAAGGGCGGTGACAAGAAGACGTTCACATTCTGGCAGACGATTGCAAACACCGTCGCGGCCGCGCCCGAAGACCTCGTGCTGATCATCGATGAAGCGCATCGAGGCGCAGGCGTGACCGAGCGCTCTCGAAAGCCGATCATGCAGAAGTTCATCACCGGTTCAGATGTAGACGGGCTGCCTGCGATTCCGCTAGTCCTGGGTATGAGCGCGACGCCTCAACGGTTCACCGAGCTGCTCGGAAACACGGCAAGAACCCAGCGTCCGGTGAACATAACGTCAGAAATGGTGAGGTTGAGCGGATTGCTCAAAGACCTCATTGTCGTCACGACAAACAAATCCAAAACGGCAGACAGCGACCTGACGCATCTTCAAAACGCGGCAGCTCGTTGGAAATACTTTAATGAGCGGTGGGAAAAGTACTGCGCGAAAGAGAAAGAGAAGGAATCCGTTCGGCCGGTCTTGGTCGTGCAGGTCCAAGACGGAGCTGGCAAAACACTGTCTGCGACGCCACTGCACGACGTCGTTGCGGTAATTCAGCGCGTGACAGGGCCGCTGGCCGTGAACGAGATAGTGCACTGCTTTCAAGAGAAGGAGGAATTGCCACTCGGGGGATGCATCGTCCGACGCATGGACGCGTCCCGCATCCAGGGATCGCCAGACGTAAAGGTAGTGCTGTTTAAAACAGCGCTGACGACCGGGTGGGATTGTCCGCGCGCTGAGGTCATGATGAGCTTCCGTCGATCTGTGGACGCGACCACAATCGCGCAGCTCGTAGGCCGGATGATACGCACGCCATTGGCTCGTCGTGTTGAAAGCGATGAAGTCTTGAACACGGTTGAACTCTTCCTTCCTCACTACGATACCGAAAACCTGGAAGGTGTGCTGAATGCGCTCCGCAGTCCGGACGCACACGAAAGCGTACCGAGCGATGTGACTACAAAGGCAATTGAGTACCCACGGAACGCCGAATTTTCCGAGGTCTTTGAGCACCTCGCTGAGTTGCCAACGTATAGTGTTCACCGTGCCCCAAAGATGAGCGACGTGAAGCGCGCGCTACGCCTTGCGGGAATGTTGGTTCAACAAGGGATCGATAAGGAAGCCGACGATCAACTGCGTGCAGAGCTCACGGCTAAGATCAGAGAACTGCGCGACGGCTACGCGAAGAAGATTCCCAAGTGGGATGACGTGGTTCGCGAAGGTGGTGAGATCGATGTGGATGTGACCGCGGTCGCAATCGGGGAAATGGCTGTGGCCAATCGCCGTACCACGCGTTTTGCGCTGTCGGACGAGAATATTGAGCAGCTCTTTGAAGAGTCCGGCAGGTTGCTTGCGAGTGGTGAAGGCCTCCATCGCACTTATTGGAAGAGATATAGCGACCGCGAGGAGTCAAATAAAGCAAAGCTTGAGCTCGCTGCCGTGGTCCGACAAGGGGACGCTCTGCCGACCTTAGAAAAGCTAGCTCGTGAGAAATTCGATCACCTTTGGAAAACGAACAAGAACGAAATTAAGAAGCTTCCTCCGGCGGAGTTGGGTCAGTTTGAGCAACTCCTTCAAGCAAGTGGTCGACCGGAGGTCGAGGAGTGGGTGTTGCCTGATTGTATTGTTGAGAAGCCTGGTACTCGGGTTTTTGGCAAGCATTTGTTCGCGGATCAGAATGGTGAGTTTTCAGCGACATTAAACACTTGGGAAGCAGAATTTTTGGCTGAAGCCATGGCGCGCAAAGACTTTGTTTGCTGGCTCCGCAATTTACCCCGTCGAGACTGGGCTATCACGGTGCCGTACGAGCTCGCAGGAGAAAAACCTTTCTTCCCAGATTTCGTTATTGTCCGTCGGAAAGGCGCGAACTTTGAAGTCGATCTCTTAGAGCCGCACGATGATACGAGGACGGACACGTGGGCAAAGGTGAAGGGCCTCGCAAAGTTTGCCGACAAACATCACATGGATTTTGGTCGGCTTATGGTGGGTCGAAAAAAGGACGGCAAGATCCAAGTCGTCGACGTGTCCGATAATACGGTGCGCAAGCTAGCCCTGAAGATGGGTGCCCCGGCAGATTTGGAAGCGCTATTTGAAGACGTGTGATGGACGATATTATGGAAGATCGCGGAAGAGCTCTTCGAAAATCTCGAAAAGTTCCGGAGATCGACCCGGCGCTAAAGGCTCGCTTAGCTCTCTCACCGCAATATCTGTCTCGATCAATTTGATAGCTGCCAATGCGCGATCGGGCTTAGGTCCGTTGGTAGGAGCACCCGGAGGGTAATAGTCTTCGATCGCACCGCGAGCGAGCACACATACTCCTTGCTGGCGAAGCCTATCGAGGGCGGGCAGGAGCGCTTGGAGCGATAAGGCATCATCCTTGCAAGCGCGGACTCGTGCGATATCTTTCTCCCACGTAAAGAGCCCGTCCAATAACTCTACTGTTTGCGCGTCGACTGTTCGTTTTTCCTGAATGGTACGGAGTGCTGTTTTGGCGGTGTCATAACGGTTACGCCAAGACTCGCCATTGACCTTGTCTTTTATTTGCCGCGGCGACGGCTCGGCGGATATCCCGGTTTCCTGAATCCGGCGATCGATGACTTGTATTGCTGTCGCCCGAGCGGCGATCACAGAGGCGTCGCATCCTAGATGTTGATGCCCCTCGAAGATCGCGTCGAGGTCAGCCACAATTTTTACGTCGATACCGAACGCCTCGAAAAACTTGCGATATCTGGGAAAATTGCCTTTTCCAGATACTCGAACGAGCGCGATGCTCTTCTGGTCGAAATTCCATTCTCCATTCAGCAAAGGAGCAATGTGCTTGCAGTACGCATCGTCGGATTCTCCCTCAAAGAGCACCACGCGGCGGCTGAAAAAGGCGGCGTCCGCATTGTCAAAACGCGCGAGCTTAAACACCTCGGCGCTGGCTTGATCCAAGCTGAAATTCACCGGATAGAGCTTACCGACGGGCTTCGGCTGGACTTCGGACTTTGCCACTCGCACGAATGCCGCCGTAACCCCAGGAGCGAAAAATATGGGCGAGTGCGTTGTTACGACAACTTGGTAGGTCTCTGATATCCGAGCCAACGTGTTGAACAGGACACGTTGCGATTTCGGATGAAGATAGAGTTCTGGTTCTTCAAAGAGAAAAAGAAGTGGTCGCTGGGCTGGCCTTGCTTCAGAATCTACAGAACGCCGAGCACTTTGATTGTGGACGTATGTCTGAAGCAACGCGAAGGTCAGTGAACGCTTAATTCCATCGCCCTTATTTTCTATCAAATCGCGAGAGCCGTCGTCGACAAATATCTGAGCAGAATTGAGAATAGTTTTTAGTTCAGGTGGAGGAACGTGAAGCTCTAGTTTCACTCGTGGGAAATTTTGGCTTAGAAATGTCTCGACGGCAGCTTCAAGCTCCCTCACCTTGTCGTGCCTATTATCGACAACTACGCCTTCCTGATTGACACGATTCAACATCGATTCGAGAGTAAGTAGAGAGTTATTGATAGCATCAAGTTCCGGGTTCATATCTTCTAACAATAATCCCAGGAGTCGACCAAACGGTGTCGTTTGAGTTGTCTTAAGATCATCTCCAAGATTCTTTACTGCTGGAATATATATTGGCTCAGGTAATAGTGCAGAAATAGAACTCGATATTCCGGAAGGGAGTGGTCCCTCCGCGAATTCGAAGTTGTCTTCTGGAAGTTCTCTTATACAGGCATTTATATATTCAGTGGCCTGACTGATATTGACAGCTTCAGGCAGTTCGGCGGCAAACTCGGGGTATTCCGCCAAGACCGCGTTGCGTACCGCCGCGCCCCTCTTCCCGCTCAACGCGCCTTTGATGGCTTCTTGGCGGTATTGCAGATTTCTCGGAATGCGCTTTTGCGTAGTGACTTCGCACTTTTGGCCGGGTGGGTATTTGATAAAAAGCTTGAGAGTCTCGTCACTGACCAAGTCCGCGATTTTTGCGCGATGCTCCTCTACCAGCCGGTTGAGGTGATCGGCTGTCACGCCATCAAAATCGAGAGAAAAAATGATAGGGGAATCGGCGTCGTAATGGAGTTCAATGGGTAGTTGGGGCGGGCGATTCAGGGAAAAGACGATAGCCTGCAATATGGAAGATTTACCCGCATTGTTCTCGCCCACGAGGCACGCGAAATTTGTGAGGTCAAATTCGGCTGATGCAAGGCCTTTGAAATTTGTGATGGTAATTTTCGTGAGTTTCATAGTTGGCCTCGGCCGTGCTCTGCCTCCTAACTATACACGCGTTTCTCGCTGGAGATTGCCGGGTTAGCGTGCATTCGTTGTTGTACCCCGAAAAATTTCTTTCGACCGGGTCTCATTGTCCGTTTGGCGCGAGCTGAAAACAAAGGGGTCGATGCCGCGCATTGTCGCGGCGTGTCGCGGCTTGTCGTGCGCTGTCGCGACGTGTCGGCACCGGTCAATGTGGGTCACAACTCGGCTAAATCCAGAGAAACAATTCGCGCTTCGTGATTTTCGCGTTCGCTGGATTGTGCGAGTCGCCGTATGAGATAGACCACCGAAACCGGCGAGCGCAGAAAATGAAATTCCCACTCTGATGTTCTTCATTGTCGAACGCGGTTGCCTCCGCCATCGTGATGATCGCATGGGCGACGACGATGTCCCCAAGCTCCTTCACCTTGTCCGACAGTGAGACGGTGCCGCCGCGCAGTCGCGTTCGCAGGTCGTCGTTAAGAGCTCGGATCGCAATGGTTTGTATAAGATACCCA
>JARLIE010000192.1 GCA_031291875.1 Minisyncoccota bacterium
CAGGCCCGGCAGACGGCGACGGATCTCTTCGATCAGCTCCGGCGTCAACGTCTCGTCGGCGTCGAGGCGCATCACCCATTCGGACTCGATCGGCAGATTGTCGAGCGCCCATTGGAATTGCTGAGACTGGGTGACAAAGGGATGCTCGACGACCTGCGCGCCGAACGCGCCTGCGAAGGTTGCAGTGCAGTCGCCAGAGGCTGAGTCCACAACAAAGGTGTTTGGCTTTAGCGGGTTTACTGAAAACAGAGCTCGTTTGATATGAATTTCCTCATTGTAGGCGAGAAGTACAACCGAAAGCCGCGGATTCGTCTCGTGGCTCACGTCTTCGCTCCGCTTCATTCGGTCACTGACGCTTATTTCGAATTCTTTCAATGATTTTAACACAACGACACGCGTCCATGACACCGCTCGATTGTATCACATTTGGTCTATTTGCTAAATATATCGACAAATATCAATTAGTCACTTCAATTTCCACTCTTCCTTGCATAAACATTGATAAACATTCCAAGACGTAATGTATCGATGATCTTTAGCGACATCGACGATAAAGTATGGAGTGTTTGATAGGTAGTAGTCAGATGCAACTTTAAGTGCTTTTCGAACGCACTCTTTGGTATTCTTGACACCCACTGAGTTTTCTCTATGATAAATCGATGTCTTTCTAAGAGTTTCGACAATGATTTGTATTGAAAGAAATTCAAATGCGCGGGGGGTATTATGAACGGTTCGTTCTCCTGCATTATCATTCGAAATATACTACCAAAGTTTGGCACTGCTATTACAACTAATCCATCAGTTCTTACCAATTGCGATGCCTTTTCTATCCAGACGTTGACGTCGAGAGCGTGCTCGAGAATCTGGCTCATCAGTATTACGTCAAACGACCCCGCAGTTGAATTGAACTCCTCAAATGAAGATGCAATTATGTCTAGTTTCGTCATTTCAATCGCAATTTGTCTTTCGATTTGCGCCATTTCCAGCGCGGTCACACGAAAACCGTCGCATAGTGCTTGATTGGAAAAGAAGCCATAACCACAGCCGACATCCAATAGTTTTCTGGGTACTGCGGCGTCTCGCAACAGCGCGTTGCACGTCTTTACGATGCGATTAGCGTCAATTACGGAATTAGGTTCACGCAACTCTTGACTGCGTACAGACTCTAGAGTTGGTGCCTTATTATTCGTGCCGCACCCATGTCCAGACCCATTATAATATGTCAATATAAATTGCCACGACGGTCTCGGATTAACAAATGTAAAACGACATGATCTGCACTGATCAATCTTAAACAATTTTGTACCAACATTTTTCACTCTCCAACAATTTATTTCTCCCGAACAAACGGGGCAGCATTCGTATTTGTCTTCTTGAAATTCTTTGTCGAACATCTTGCACATCACTCTGTTGTTAGCAGTCGTCCAATCTCAGTTTCTTCATTGTTCAGAAGAACGATCGCGGGTAACCCGTTCCTCGGATTCGCAGCTCGCCGCCAAGCGCCGTAAGCTATGGGCGAAGCCGGCGTTCGGCGTCTGCGTTGCGGCGGCACCGGCAAGACGATACCGTTTCATCAGCACGTCGATCGCCTCGCGCGTCGCGTACCTGTTATGCTTGTCGATGAAGAAGGTCAGATCGTTGAGATTGTGGTCGGAGAAGTCGTGTTCGAAGGTCACGGCGCGGCCATGCAGCAGCACCATGTGCTCGTCCATCCAGCGCCGTTCGATCCGCGCCGCGCCTTTGCGCCAGATGCGCAACAGCGTCAGCGGATAACGGCCGCCATGCTTGATCCAGCGACCGAGAAAAATGTGACGGCGCTTGAGATTGACGCCCGTGACGTCACGCGGCAGGCCCGGCAGACGGCGACGGATCTCTTCGATCAGCTCCGGCGTCAACGTCTCGTCGGCGTCGAGGCGCATCACCCATTCGGACTCGATCGGCAGATTGTCGAGCGCCCATTGGAATTGCTGAGACTGGGTGACAAAGGAATGCTCGACGACCTGTGCGCTCAGTCCTTGAGCGAGAGCGGCGGTTCTGTCGGTCGATAGGGAATCGATGACGAATGTTTCGTTACAGAACTTCCGAATCGATTCCATGCATCGAACGACATGAATCTCCTCGTTGTAGGTGAGCACGATCGTCGCAAGCGTCGCCCCGCTTGCCGACTTGGTCATCGGAAGACCTTATGACCCGCGGTCAATTCGGCGAAATCGGCGAGAAACAACTGCGCCACACGCTCGACGTCGAAATTCATCGACGCGCGGATCGCCGCAATGCCAAGAGCCTCACATAAATCCGGGGCCTCCATTAGCTTGCCGAGTGTCCTGGTTAGGGCTGCGCCGCTTGCGTCGCGATGGTCGAACACCAACGCGTTGTCGCCGTCGGCGACGA
>JARLIE010000193.1 GCA_031291875.1 Minisyncoccota bacterium
GAAGTTCGGGACTTGTTGAAGAAATGCGATAAAGGTTTTCGAGCTGACTGGTTGCGCGATATGCACTACTGCAAGTCCAGAGCGACAGCCCTAATCCGTGATCTTATTAGTGACGGGTATATTGAACCTCGCTCAGAGCCGAAACCATTCGATCAGAGCGGAATTCAGTGGTATTCGCTTACGGAAAGGGGCAGGTCTCTCGTTCGCGCGACTGCCGCAGTTCCGGTAAGTCGGGAGCATGCAGAACGAACACTTCGCGAATTTATGGAACGGGTTAAAGTAGTCAATTGCGATTCAAGGTTCTTGGTAAGGGTTACCGATGTAGTTGTTTTTGGAAGTTATTTGAGCGACACACCGTCTCTCGGCGATCTCGATCTGGCCTGTGACTATGATTCGAAAATTGAAGATGCCAAATTACGTGTCAAGCTATACAGCAAACATTTCCAAAAATCGGGCCGACAAATGAGAACATTCATCTCCGATTTCACATGGCCGCAAGAGGAGGTTGAACTCTTTCTCAAGAGCAGAATGAGAACAATCAGTTTGCAACCGATGCACAGTTTTCTTGGTATGCCGAAACGAGAGAATTTTCAGTATCGCGTCTTGCTCGGCGATCCCGATGGGATTGCAAGGCGTCTGAAGCAGAGGGTCGACGGATAGCGATTTAACCATCTGTTCGCATTAGCAAATTTGAGATTGCAAAGCTGGTTGTGCCACGTCTTTCACTTCGCCCGGCCTGTTTTGTTGAGTTCGCGGTAGAAGCCTAGGTCTTTGCCGGAGAGGCTTTTGGCGATGTAGGCGATCTGGCCGTAGTGCAGGCCGAAGTGCTCGACGACCTGATAAACGGCGTCGAGGCCGCGCACGTGATAGCCCTGAATTTCGTAAGGGGCGAGCAGCTCTTCGACGGTGAGGCGGTTGAGGATTTTTTCTGCTTCGGCGATGGTTGCGCCGAGGCGATTGAGGAGTTCAGCGGCGGTGAGGCCGCCGGTGGCGGAAAATTCGGCGGAGCGGTCGCGCTTGTCTGGGTCTCGATTGAACGCGGCGACGAGCCACTGCGTGGCGTTGCCGTTGAGATGCAGGATGAGATTGCCGACGCTGTTGGAGGCGTCGTTGGGGCGCCACCAGATTTGCTCGACGGTCATCGGTTCGACGCATGCTTTGAGGCGCGGCCAATGCTCTTTGAGGAGCCGCTTGCGCGAATGCTCGAGGAAGAACTCGGCCAGCCTGGAGTTGGCTGTTGTCATGATGCACCTCTTACGGTAGAAGCTTTACCTCTCCGGTTTTCATGTCGA
>JARLIE010000026.1 GCA_031291875.1 Minisyncoccota bacterium
GATCGTAGTGCAGCCGGAACGGACGACCGCCGAGCTTGCTCTCGATTATCTCGAGCGCTCCGGTGCAACGGTATTTTTTGGCGTTCCCACACTCTACGGCCAGATGGTTCACGCCTATGAAAACCGGCCACGCCGTCTCAGCGCATTGCGACGTTGTCTTTCCGCAGGCGAAGCGTTGCCGGCCACGATCTTCAACCGATGGAAAGAACTGACCGGCGTATCGATCCTGGACGGTATCGGCTCCACCGAAGTACTCCACATTTTCGTCTCCAACCGGATCGACGACATCCGGCCCGGCACCTCCGGCCGGCCGGTCCCCGGCTACGAGGTCAAGATAGTCGGCGAGGACGGCAACGTCGTACCAAACGGCGAGATTGGAACACTTTGGGTCAAGGGGGAATCGAATGCCCGCTGCTATTGGAACAACCCGGAAAAGTCGCAAAAGACGATGGTTGGCGAGTGGCTGAATACCGGCGACATGTATTACGTCGACCCTGACGGCTATTACGTCAATGCCGGCCGCGCGGACGATATGCTGAAAGTCGGCGCCATGTGGTGCTCGCCGATCGAGATCGAAGCAAAGCTGCTCGAGCATCCAAAGGTCCGTGAAGCCGCGGTGATAGGTCGACCCGACGAGGACAACTTGATCAAACCGGCCGCGTATCTCGTGCTCAGGAATCCCGAGGACGAAAACGACACGTCAACCGCTGAGCTGCAGCAGTTTTGCAAAGAACACCTGGCCGGGTTTAAGTATCCACGCTGGATCCATTTTGTGAACGAGTTGCCTAAAACGGTCACAGGAAAAATCCAGCGCTTCAAGCTCCGTCAGAGCCCGCCTTAGAAACTCGCACGCGCCGATGTTTCATTTCGAAGTCCGACGGCGACGAAGCGGCTCAAACCCGATCCCACACCTATTTACGGGACAAAGAAAGGAAGACTGCAATGACCTTTGAGGCTCCAATTTCGCGCTGGCAGGAACGGATTCTGCCAGAATGGCTCGATTACAACGGCCACATGAACGTCGCATATTTTATGCTTGTATTCGACCACGGTACAGACGCGTTCTACCCACTGATAGGCCTCGGCAAGCCCTATCGCCAACGCACTGGAAAGTCGACTTTTGCCGTGGAAAGCCACATCACTTATCAGCGCGAATTGAGCGTAAATGAGGAAGTCAAGGTCACCACGCAATTGCTAGGCTTTGACGCGAAGCGCATTCACTATTTCCACACAATGTGGCACGTCGAGAAAAAGGTTCAGATGGCCACACTTGAGCAACTCGCTTTGCACGTCGACCTTACCACACGCAAAGTCGAACCCATGCCCGAGGAATCGCAGCGCTTGCTTCGCGAAATGTGGGAAACGCACCAGCATTTGCCGAAGCCCAAAGAACTAGGAAGTGTGATGACCCTGCAGTCAAAAAAGAAATGATGCAGAGCTCAAGTACGATACGCTGCAACTGCGTTGGCGCCAACCACCGCAGCTCTGAAGGGAGCCCGTTAGTGATGCCCTCTATTAAACGGCGGCAATTTGGGACCCGATTAGCTTGGTCAACTCGGTCACCTCACCGCGCTCGATCAAAAGCGAGCTGTCGACTATCTTTTCCAAGAGCTTCGGCGTCGATTCCGTGATCAGCAAGCCGAGACTGGGCCGCGTCTGCCGAAGTCGCGCGAGCGTATCGGCATAAGAAAGGGCAAGCACAGGTGCCAGTCCTTGAAATGGCTCGTCGAGCAGAACGTAGCGCGTGCCAACCATCAGTGCACGACCAAGCGCGACGATCTTTCCTTGGCCGCCTGAGAGGACCCCCGCCGCGCGCTTCCGTGTGATCGCGATCTCCGGAAGGAGCGCATAGACCTCGTCGAGCCGGCGTTTGCGTTCAGTCGCGGGGAAGGACAGAGCGATGGCAGGCAGCAGTATATTATCCTCAACTGAAACATCCGAGATCAACCGACGATCCTCCGGCGCATAGCCGATGCCGAGGCG
The DNA here is from genome assembly GCA_031291875.1 of Minisyncoccota bacterium. GTDB lineage: Bacteria > Patescibacteriota > Minisyncoccia > Phycocordibacterales > UBA2100 > UBA10103. Next base: position 1,984 of record JARLIE010000026.1, read on the forward strand.
GGCGCGGTCATGGACTGGCACCGTAGCCAGATCGAGATCGTCGAATAGTACGCGGCCCCCTTCGAGCGGTAGCAGCCCCATGATACAGCGCAGCGTAGTAGTTTTGCCGGCGCCGTTGCGCCCGATCAATACCGTTGTGCGCGACGAAGCCACTCTCATGCTGACGTCGCGGAGTACGAGCTGGTCATAAA
>JARLIE010000194.1 GCA_031291875.1 Minisyncoccota bacterium
GAGGGGACGTAGGATGCCGATTAGGTTGCCGAATAGGTTGCCGAATAGGTTGCCGGTTGGGTTGGTCAAAGTCCTTAGGCTTGCATCGATCAAAAGCTCTTTCCAACACTTTGGGTGTGTAAGCGTGCAATGCGCGTACGTTTACACCATCGGACGCTAGTTCTGACAGGCAAGTTGAAGTGTATGTGATCAAATCTAGAGCAGACGTACACCAACGTATGCTTCCTTTCCCTTTGGGCGAACCAAGCAAAAGCGCTCTTGAGCGCACTTGTACAACGCAAGCGGTGGGATGGTCCATTCACGCTCCTTTGTGGCAGCCCACGTACCATAGGCGGCGAAGAGCTCTTTCGCCAGACAATGTTCTTCAGGAACGTGGTCAGGATAGCAACACTCCTTGATAAACTGATCAAACTCGAGCAGATGCTTGGCCTTGCCATTCCAGCTCTGATTATGCTTGCACTGGATGGCGTAGCGACGATTGGTCCATAGTTGGCATGGTCGATGTACTGGCGTCTGCGAATCATCAGGCCTAGGCTGCGAGGATGATGGATCGCTCGATGCGGAGCTTTTGATCTCGGATGGTTTGTTGCGCTTGCTTGGCCTCAGAGTCTCATCCGTCGCAGGTGCCGCGAGGTTCTCCGTTGCCGAGAGCTCGTTCGAATCTGACCTGGCCATGATAGGAAAACAGACTTGACATAGCCCGTCTTCATCGTCACTGCACTCAGGCTCTGTGCTGTCTTCGGCGTTGGAATCGCTACTCGGATAGTTGTCGATATACTTCCACAACCGTTCGAGTAGATCCTTTGGATGCGGACGGGGCACCTTTCCTGTGCGCCAGTCGCGATTGCTACGAGTTTCATACCATGTAACAACCCATTCTCCCCGCTTTTCCTCCCATAGTGATTTGCTGGTGGCATCTTGATCGCAGTAGTAGAAGCCCATCTCCGGATCCACATGACGACGCTTGGGATGCAGCGCGCGGTACCGCGCATGCAGTCGTTTATGGTAATATGCTTCGAGTCCTTGATCACCATGATTTGGCTTCTTCCACCGCTTGTAGCCCGTGTCCTTGTTGACCTTTTTCTTCGGCAGATACCATTCCGCGGTCGTCATCAGCTCCACGCGGATCAGATGCTTCATCTGCACGCGATGATCCTTCAGCGCCTTCACCAATTCGTCCGGATGATGCGCGCTGAGCGGTTTTGATAGAACGCGCTTCGGCGGCAACGTGGCTTGCTTCAGAGTTCTCTTTCTAGACTTGTCGGTGTGTGCCTTGTTCGACTGAAGCGAAGCGGAAGGATCGCAACCATCGCTCAACTTGGAGGAAGGAGAAGCCGGTGCACTCGCAATCTCGGTCTCTTCCGTAATGGTGAAGGAGGGCTCTCGGGACAAGCTATCGCACGCCTTCTCGGCGGTGGCACGCGGACACGACGATTCCTGGGCGATCGACATGATGGCACGGGCGGCGACTGTTCGAACAGGACAATTGCAAAAGAGGCTCGACAACAAGAGCAGAGTGACGAGAGCAACGAGCGCACCTTGATGATTCCTCAGGAATTCCTTGGAACGGGCTCGCTATTTCCGTTGCCCGGCGTTTAGCGGCGGTCGGCTAAATCACGTTGACTGGTGGCAGTGTGGCGACGTGCACATCGGTACTCCCTTAGGCGATTCAGTTCCTTAGCACGTGGCACTTTCTCCACCTGATGGAATCGAATGACGAGCATGATCGCGAGGGAGCTTTCTTCACCCAATGGAATCGAATCGAATCGAATCGAATCGAATCGATCGATTCAAGTAGAAGCTTAAGCTCATTGTATGGTACTCGTCGTACGGCGCGCAGCAATCGAGCGAAAGGTCAAGCTCACGCGACGGCCCAGCACGCGCTTACTCTTTGGGATGGAATGCTTCCATTTGGCGTTGGTCTTCGGGCCCAACACGAAGAGCGAGCCCGGCTTGAGGAGAAGGCTCTTGGTCTTGCCGATCTTGCGGCCCTTGAACTTCTTGAGGCGAAGGGTCCGCTCGGCGCCGAGCGAGATCGTCATCACCGACGAGCCGGGCACAAAGGTCTCATCTTTGTCGCGATGATCACCGATGTAATCGTCGCCCGAACGATACTGATTGACGACCAGATGGTTGCACACCTGTCTGCCTCCACGCACGAACACTTGCTCGGCCATGCGCTTGAACACGGAGTCTTCAAAGTCCCAGCTCTCGACGCGGGGCGTATCTTTGGCGTACTTGTAAAAGGGCTCGATGCGCTCCTTCTTCTCCTCATCGACGACGACCTCGCCGTACACCGCCTTGTCGCGTGGCAGTTGGACCGACTTGCCGTAAATGCGGAACTGCATGCGCGGATCGTCGCGCGCGAGGTACTGGACCTGCTGGTCGACCGATGCCAACGTTTCGGCGGCCTCGTCGACATCACCTTCGGCTAGTAAGAAGTTCTCCACCAAAAAGCTATCGCGACCAACCTTCTTGACGTTGAGGCGCGGATGGAACGATTCCTGGGTGATCGACATGATGGCACGGGCGGCGACGATTCGAACGGGACAAAAGATGGCTCGACGATAAGAGCAAAGTGACGAGAGCAACGAGCGCACCAAGAGGCGCTCCTTGATGCTTTCTCAGAAACTCCTTGGAACGGACTCGCTGTTTCCGTTGCAAAGCGTTTAGCGGCGGTCGGCTAACCACGGTGACTGGTGGCGGTGTGTCGACGCGCACGTCGGTATTTGCTTAGGCGATTCGCTTTCTTAGCACGTGGCACTTTCTCCACCCAATGGAATCGAATAGAATCGAATCCAGACGAGTCTCGTTTAGCTTATCCAACGAGCGGACTCGACCGCCTAAGGATCAGGATCTGCCTAAGGATAAGCCAAACGCAAGTCTCGTTTAGCTTATCCAACGAGCGGACTCGACCGCCTAAGGATCAGGATCTGCCTAAGGATAAGCCAAACGCAAGTCTCGTTTAGCTTATCCAACGAGCGACTGTTCGTGTTCACATCATCCTGCGTTTGCTTCACCGAGTCTCAATTATTTAAACATCCACTTTGTCAGAGTTGATGTCTAGTACAAGCGTGCCTGCGCGCGCGCGGAAAGCGCTTACTGCGGCGCAACTGGCAGAGGACAAGCGACCGGCGCCGGCATGTCGACCACCGATCGTACCCGCACCTCCTCCTTCTCCTTCTGGTGCACCTTCATGAAGTGCTTCTTCATCGAACCTTGCGACTCATAAGTCAAAGAGCACTCCGGGACCGGGCACGGAACGCGCACAACGTCCGAGCCCGGCACACGGTGCTGCGACTTCACGTGTGCCTCCATGTTGCACTTCTTCGACGACGTGTGCGGGCACCAGCGCTCCGAGCACTTGTACAGCGGCTTGCCGTTGACCTTGTGCTTCTTCGGAGCCTGGAACTCCATCTGCACACTCCAGTCAAAGTCCGGGTGCGACGACGACAAGAGACCGTGCTTGGTGTGGAAGGCCTCCAGCAGGGTCGGATCGTCAAAGAAGGGTGCTCGCTCCCAGGTCGGTGCGTACGAGCGACGACCGGGACCAGTCGGCTTGGCCCACTGAACCTTGTACTCGATCTCGAGCGGCGCCCATGGCACCAGACAACGAATGCCCAGGATGGCAGCCACACGCCAGCGGTAGCGCGGATCGGCCTGGTCAATATTGGCGTTTACATCTCGCGCCTTGTCGGTCTTGGCGAGGAGAGCGGCGACGTCAAACACCTTGGAGGCGGACGAGACTTGTGCGCGGCAAGAACCGCACGCCAACGCCTGCGCACCGGCCTGAGACGCCTTCATCTGGCCGCGGAAGCACGGAGAACACACACCGTGACCACACGGAAACGAGACGAAGTTCTCCGGGCGGTCTCCGAGGCAGCCGTAGCAGTAGAAAGACTTGATCGCTGGAGCAGAAGACATGGTAGCGAGCTTGAAGACTTGAGACGCTGGAGAGACACCAAAAAACAAAATCACACAAAACAGACAACAGATTCGGATTCAGCGTCAAAAACTGCCCTAAGACACATATTCGCGCAAGCTGCGACGCAAAGTTGATTACGGACCTTGGTGGGCGATCACGATGAATTGTGACGCCCGGCACCTGGCGAGATCGCCAGGGTGCAGATTGCACGCCGAACGTGCGTCCCGACCATCTGGCAAGGTGTTGGTTCGGTATAGTACACACAAAATGTAGTTCGGTAGGCTTGGAGGGACCTTCGGATCGCGCTTGGTTGAGACGCTAGAGACGATTCCAGGTTTGGACGTTTTTGGCGCCCGACAAGACCCTTTGGACAGCGCCACGGCGCAAGTAGCGCTTGGACATTTGCTTCCAAAGCTATTTTCAACGGGGAATCCGAATCCGGTGTTCATTTTGACATATCTCTGCGGGTTGGCTGGCACGAGACGATTCCGACTTTAAGACGCGTTTGTTCCGCGGCGTTCCGCAGCGTTCTTCGGGGATCAAACGCGGCCGGACGGGCGTGGTCTCGGTTTTGAACTTTTGCATTTGGGTAAGACCTTTCGAACCATGCCGGTTTCAGGTCCATACATGCATGTGGTGGCATCTATCGGTCGTCTTTCGCGTCGAAAAGCGTCGAAACGAGCTCGTACGATCGTTTGGACCGGCGGAGAGAGGCACTACCATCGATTTGGAGCTTTTTTCTGGAGCCAATTGTCATATCAGACATGCGGCCATGCAATACGGCCTCGTAGGTGATGACTCTGGTCGTTCTCGTCTCAAAATAGAGACGCAAAGAAACGAACTTTCTCGATCGAGAGCAACTGCACCTTGGCACATACCGTTCGATAGCTGGCGGTGGCAGGGACTCAAATGTGCATGATTTAGAGTGACAAAAGTGAATCTAAGGCATACAGGTCAGTGTGCGTGGTCGCCTTTAATTGAACTCCGCCATTACTTCAAGGCCGTTTGGCGGACGTTTGCTTGAACGTTCTGGCAGAATCTCGAAAGATGCTCGCGTTCAAGTCGATCGAAGGCAAGCCCATGAATCATTCTAATTGTTCATTTCTCAAACATCAGCTGCAGTAGGTGTCGCTTCGATTGAAAGGTGCGGTGCGGAAAGTTGCGAGTCATTTATCAGGTCGAGAAAGTGCGCCTCGACTTTGCCGCGGCTTCGCGCCTGTTCACTCGCAATCGACTCGTGCTTTGCCTCTGTACTAGAGCCGACTCGCCTCGCCACCATGCAGCGACCACTCGCCTTCCTTCTCCTGGCTGCACTCGTCGTTGTCGTGTGCGGCGCGCGACCGACGCTCGCCTTCAGCGCCCAGCTGTTCGAGGACAGCAACTGCAGCCCGGCCTCGGTTCTGGCGTACTCGACCAAGCTCCAGAGCGGCAGCTGTATCGAGATCAATCGAGAGAGTGCCAAGACGACGTGCAATGACGACGGCACGGCGTCGACCGCCATCTACATCGGCAACGGCTGCCAGGTGCTGGCGGCCACCGGCGCTGGCAGGGCGGACGGGCAGACCTGCATACGGCTCTCGTTCCGGGATGGCAGCGGGGTGTGGGGCGCGTACATCGACTGCAGCGCGGCTGGGCCCGATCCTGCCCTCTCCTCCGGCGCCATCGCCGGCATCGCCGTTGGTGCTACATTCGTCGGCCTGGTCCTGCTGATCTGCCTCTTCTCATGGGCGTATCGCCGGTACAAGGCGCAGCGCGCCCTCCAGCTGCAGGACTCCGTCCACATGAGGGAGGCAGCGCGGGGGCCGTCCACGGTCTACGCCTCCTCCGCCCTGGGCGGCGCACACCCCGCCGGCACGCTGAACGTCGCGCTGCTGGCCTGCCTGTGCGCTGCGGCCTTTCTGCCGTGCGGTGCGAAGGCCGAGACTCTCGGCAACGGCGCGGATACGGGTCTGATCTTCGAGTTTATCGGCCAGTGGACCTTCCTACTCGTTCTCCTGACCCTCATGGTGGCCATCTGCTGCCCAGGCGCGTTCCTCGCCCCGCCCCGCTCCGTACTTTGCTAAGTCGGAACTGCTGCTGCAGTTCGAGCCGCTGTACATTGTCTCTCATTCGCATCGCATGTAGAATAGTTTCTGTATCATATCTCACCTCATACACGCGCCCATCGCCTTCAACTGCGCCGTAACCATGCAAGCTGCTGAGTTCGATAACCCGAATAACATCAATAACCCAAAATTTGGCGTTCCCGGGAACTCGGCATAGGATCAATCGCTGGCGGCTGGCTGTTGGCTGTGTTGCGAGTTCGCTAGCGTTCCCGGACACTCGCAACGGTTTGCGGCGTTGAAGGATTTCTGCCGCAAATTGTTGCGCGTTCCTGGGA
>JARLIE010000027.1 GCA_031291875.1 Minisyncoccota bacterium
ATAGCGCGGGTATTTTTTTGTGTGACGTTTTAACAAAGAACGAGTTGTAAAAATTTTATGTCCTTTTTTGGTCTCTTGGGGCTGTACGCGACGCTATCGGAAAGAGCGTCCCAATCGGGGCATTACGTGGTTGGGCCATTTCGCCTGACGCATTGATCGTTATCCTGCGAGATCTACAGTCGCGCCAGCGATCCAAAGTAATCGAGTTTGGCGGCGGCGAGTCGACGCTTGCGATCGCCGCTCTGCTGAAGACGTCCGCTTCGGGCGGCACCATCGAGACCATCGAGCATGATAGCGCATTCGCAGAAGAGCTGCGGGGGCGCTTGGCGAGGGCGGCGCTTTCCGATATCGCGGCCGTAAACACGGCGCCATTGCGCCATTATCCCGCGCAGCTCGGGTTCCAAGAGTTTCGATCGTACGACCTTGCTGGAGTAGACCTGAGTTTTGACGTTGCCTTTGTCGATGGACCGATTGTCGACCAGTTCGGCGCAGCCACACGCCTCGTACCGTTGCGTTGGTGCATGGAGCGTATGAAGCCAGGCCGAGCGATATACCTGGACGACGCAGCGCGACAACCCGAACGTGACATCGTGTCAGCGCTGAAACCCTCGGCAGCGCATCTGCGCTTCGATTTGCTGCAAGCTGAAAAGGGATTGCTGAAAATATCAATGCAGTCCACCGCTGTAGGGTGACGACAAGACGTACGATCGCGCTGGTCGCGGGAGCCGAAGGTGACGTGAGATAAGATGTTACGCGACCTGCCGTATGTGCCTGTTCTGAAGAGAAAGTGTGGCCTGAGTGCAGCGCAGGTATTTTATCACGGCCGACTGTAAAGGCTACGACCGTGACCTGCTCACGTATTCTCTTCCTTGTTTTCAACCGACCCGACACGACGGCTCGGGTATTCGATGCGATTCGGCAAGTGAGGCCGCAGCGGTTCTAGGTCGCCGCCGATGGGCCGCGAGAAGGGCGGGAAGGCGGCGTTCTTCAAGCAGGCGGCGCGAGCGAACCGGTGACAGTGGAGCCGTTGCGATAATTCCTTGCAATGGCTGTCGGAGATGAAATGCCAATAAGCGACGTTGAATCCGCCCGCGCTTCCAAGCAGCGCAGAGGGGCGCCAACGGTTTCGGTGACAATACCTGCATATAACCGAGAACGAACCATTGTGAGAGCCGTGGAAAGCGTGCTTGGGCAGACGTTCGATGATCTTGAGATAATAGTTGTTGATGACGGCTCTAGCGATCGAACCATAAAACTCGTTCAGGGAATTGCCGAGCGAAATTCGCGTGTTCGGCTCATTCGGCACGATTCAAACCGTGGCGCTCAAGCGGCGCGCAATTCGGGCGCGCGGGCGAGTTCCGGACGGTGGTTAGCATTTCTGGACTCTGACGACTTTTGGCTTCCGAAGAGCCTGGAACTGAGGCTCGGAGTTGCGAAGTCTGAAGGCGTTGAGGTGGTACATGGTTTGGGTCTTGTGCTTTATCC
>JARLIE010000195.1 GCA_031291875.1 Minisyncoccota bacterium
ACCCCGGGCTTGAGGCGCAGCTGCTGGGTCATATTTGCAGGAGCGCGCGGGCCCTGCTCGGAATGTCCCAGATCGAGCTTGCCGACGCGGCTGGATTGTCGCGCAAAACGGTCGTCAGCGTTGAGGGCGGCTATGGACAACCCGACGCGAAAACTGTTTCCGCTTTGAAGGATGCGTTGCTAGCGCACGGAATTAGCGCTGATTTTCGTGCAAAGCAGCTGTCCGTATCGGTCCCGCTCGACACGATCGATCCGAAAGTCGCCCGAACAGTCAAATACGATATCGCCCAAGCCAGGCTGGAAAATGCCAAACGGCTAAGGAAACTCGCCCAAGGACTTATAATGGCCTTGCGGTCCCGCTCCCAATCGAAGGAGCTATAGTGACGCAAAAACGAAGGTCAATTTGAGGTCGTCGGCTTCGATTGAAGCGCCGCGCGCCGCATAGAAGTTATCCAATTTTTTGACGGTTTCCGAAGAGGGGATCACGAGACCTCGCTCCATGGCAACGACCGTTTTGCGGCTTACGCCGAGGTTTCGAGCGAGTTCGGCTTGAGTGAGGTCGAAAAACGCTCGAATGACACGAATTGATACGGAAGTTCGACGGTAAGCGACAAATTCGTCGAAGGCCTCTTGGCAATTGAAAGGGGCTCCTCGAACTGCCTTATTTGTCATTGTATTCATTACATTTTCTTTCTGGGGTTTCCTCGGGTATTTCTTCCTTCCTTTCACTCTTTTGTGTATGTAGGCTTCTTCACGAGCCGACTGGTTTTCGTCAGCCGTCTCGAGAAATTTAGTCCAGCCTTATTTGGCGCTGAGTCCAACTATGTTGGCGGTGGTCCAACTATATGTGGCGTCCAAGACGGAGGTCGTCCTGCTGCCGAACATGGAGGAATGAGCTTGAGCGAGACGGCGACGGAAATTGCAATGTTCGACCGGATCGGCGGCGCGGACGCGGTGGATCGCGTGGTCGATTCCTTTTACGGCTACATGGACAGCCTGCCGGAAGCGAAGACGATCCGCGACATGCACGCCTCCGATCTCGGCCCGATCGGCGACGTGCTCAAGCGCTACCTGACCGAATGGACCGGCGGCCCGAAACTTTA
>JARLIE010000196.1 GCA_031291875.1 Minisyncoccota bacterium
CACCCGCGCCGCGACGTCGTCGGGCAGCGACGGCGACCGGCGCGCGTCGAAGCGCAGCTCGACGGCGGTGGCGACCTTGTTGACGTTCTGCCCGCCGGGGCCGGAGGCGCGGACGAAATTCTCGACAATCTCGCTTTCGTCGATGAGGAGATCGCCGACTTTCATTGCATTTCTGCCAACTTCCGCAATCCAGAGACGAAGTGCCTGAAGCTCGCAGACTGAGTTGACAAGATATCTAGCTCTGGGCCGATGCGGCGCGCGTGCTCAATTTGCCCTTTGTCATGAGCAAGGCTGAGAAAAAGACGCTTCGGATCGCCAATCGCATCGGCGTTCGCGTTCAACACCTTTTTCGGTATCTGTCGTGCAAGCGCGCCTGCCGCGACCAAAGCGTCAGGCTGCGCGAGATACCAAGCTTCCAACTCCTGACACACAATTCGCACAACCGTCCTGGCGCGTTTGCCTCGAGGAACCCTCTCCCGAATATCACGCTTGAGCGCCCTGCAGTCCTTGTTGTCAGCGTCGCGAAGAATAAGGAATTTGGAGTTCGGGAGCGGATCGTTTGCGATCTTATTCGCTAAGGATCGCTCAAGGTCGCCTGCGCCTTGGTGCGTCAAGATCGTAACGCGCTCCAGCAAACCGAGCTTGCGCGCTACAGCCCGAGCAATCTCGTACGCCGACGGCTCCTCGACAAAGACGAGAATATCCCGGACGAGAATATCCCGCTCAACCATTGGGGCCAGCGCCCTCGAAGGCGCCTTGCCGCCAAAGATATCCTGGCCGCTCTCCACCATCGACCCACGCCTTCAACCGAGCATCATCGCGCGCGCGGTGAACCGTGGTTAAGCCGCTTTGCTTTCGCAGCCAGAAAATCGAATCGAGCGGAACCTCGTTGAGAAAATCCGGCGAGTGAGTCGACACAAAAACCTGACCGCCTCGCCGAGAATACGCTGCGAACTCCTCGGCGAGACTCCCAAGCAAGTCTGGATAGAGTTGGTTCTCTGGTTCCTCGACGCAAAGAAGCGGATGGGCCTTCGGATCGTGGAGCAGAACTAGGTACGCGAACATCTTAATCGTCCCGTCAGAGACGAAGCGTGCAATGAACGGGTCCTTAAAGCTGCCGTCGGTGAAACGAAGGACAATTCGCCCGTCAGCGGTCTCCTGCGCCTCGACAGCAGTCACTCCCGGCACTCTTTCGCCCATGGCCTTCAAAATCCCGTTGAAAACGTCGCGATGGCTCTCATACAAATAGCGCGCGACCAGGGGAAGATTTTCGCCTTGAGTCGACAGATGCTCTGCAAAACCGGCGTCCTGGACAGTTCTGGCCGCGCTAATATGGAAATCGGACACGTGCCAATTCTCGATAAGGCTACGAAGTGCGCTCGCCGCCTCGAAACGCTGGAACTGTCCTAAGCCCTTGATCGCCAGAATGTCAGGGGACTCCAGGCGTTGCACCTCTCGGTCAGCCGATTGCGCTCCAGGAACGATGTCTGCCTCGTTCTTGATGGCCTCTCCGACGCCATTCTCAAACCGAAGAAAATTGTAAGGTTGGCCGCCGCCAAAACGAGTATAGCGTAACTGCTCTTTGACGACGCTGACATCGCCTCTCTTGGACCCAATCTCAACTTGATATGTCACGGTCCGGTCGCTGCTCTTATCGCCGATTCTCAGCGGCATTCTTATCTTGAGTTCGATTTCAATCGTTTCTTCCGAATGACCGCGCGTCGCAACTTCGCGAAAACCTCCGCGACGCGCTAACGCGGACCGCACATTGTCCTTCAAACAATCGCGGAGGAAGCCGAAGACATCGAACAACGTCGACTTGCCCGAGCCGTTTGCGCC
>JARLIE010000197.1 GCA_031291875.1 Minisyncoccota bacterium
CCGATTCCGTCACACTCTCGAAGATCTCGCGAAACACGCGTCCTTTGTAAGCGCGCACCTCCGAGTATCGTTGACGTGTATTGTCCGAACTGAACAAGCCGACTGGAAGCAGGATGTCGAGTCCGCGCGACTCATGAGGACGTTGCCCTTCGGTAATGGTGTTGGGAAACGTGATGCCGGACACCGCTCGCACGCTCTTCACCCCGAGTAACCGGGCGATATGTGCGTAGGTGTAATCGGTTGAGAGCAGCCTACGGAACTTGCCGACCGAATCGATCTGATGCGCCATCGATTCGTGCACAGGGCAGTCGTGCATAAAGTCGAATAGCAACTTCCCGTTGTACTCGAAGATCGACTCGAGCATGCCGGGCCGTCCTGTCGAGTACATCAACTCCGAGCCAAAACCATTGAAGCAAACGAAAAAGAGGCAGCGATCGTCGCGAACTGCTTCCGCGACCGCCCTCACGTCGCGTAGATAGTCGAGGCTGCGCACGCGCAGACCTTGCGCCAGGAAACCCGGAGCAAGTTCATTGGCGAACGTCTCATTATGCCTGTGCTTGTCTTTATCACTGCAGGTGAGGATGACAGCATAGTCGTCGGAATCGAAATTGCGCATCGTCGTTGAAGCCGCATCGCCTTGTCTATTCATTTAGTGACCTTGCGTTTGCTGGAACCGCCCCTTGTCCGATTACCCGCCTGGGAGAACGTCGTGCGCAGCGACATGGCAAAGCGAGAGCGCAGTAGTTTGAACGCCACGCGCTCGAGCCTGCCACACGGAATCGCTTCGTGTGACTTACCTTCATCGTCCGCTGCGCCAATCGCCGGTAACAAACGAACGGGTGTTTCGGCCGAGACCTTGCATTCGTCCAAGACGCGCTGCAATTCACTCACATGCAGCGCTCTTGCCGCGTCCTGCGCCCGCATCGCCTCGAGTTCCGCCGTCATCGCTACGAGACTCGAGTTTAGTGAAGCGTTTTCGCCGCTCACCGATTCGAAGCCCTTGGCGAGCATCGCGTAGGCGCCCACCAAATTGTCGTGACGCATCAATGCGTCTTGAAGATTGGCGTCGACCTGGCGCGACACTTCCTTTTGGATAGCGAGTTCCCGCCTTGCTTCGGCGCGGATCGGTTCGAAGATCGCGGAGTCGATCATGCTTGTCTGCGGTGCAGGACGCACGATCAACGCCTCGGTTCGCAATAGTTGTTCGGAGATGACCCGTGAGCGCGCCCATAGTTGGTGGTCCGTGTTGAATACTCCCACGAATCTCTTCCAGTTCGCATACGCGAGCGCATAGAGTTTCTCTGGATTGCAGACAAGCTCGGACAACTTCTCGATGGTTTTTTTTGTGTCGAAATCGACGAGAATAATGTTCTCTTCGTCGGTGAACTCAACGTTGAGGTCCAGTGGATCGCTCACGCAATTGAGCACACCGCGAAAGCCGGCTTCCATGCATGCGCCGGTCGGAAACCCGTCGAATGCGCCGCCGTCGAGATTAGACGGACGGTTCACGGACAAAATTATGTCCATGCGCGGATAGAATTCGCGAAAGAAACTATTCGGCTGCGTGCCGTGAAACGTAATGCGGTCCGCCGCTTGTTCAAGCGGTATTTGGTCCGGAGTGTAATCCCCCACCACGTGAAAACGCACGGCGGGAAATTGTGTGCTCAGGGCCTTCGCGACCGCCACGAATTGGTCATAGCCCTTCTTTTTTGTATCGTCGCCATAACGGTGCGCAACAAAACAGATGTCGAGCGTGTTCTTGACTGCGCCGAAGAATTTCTTGTCCCGGTTGAAATCGAACTCGTTGCGCGTATCGTAGACGCCGCCGTAGATAAATTCGATCTTCTTGGGGTCGCAATCGATCGTATCGAGCAGATAGTCGCGCGACAGTTTCTGGGTGACGATAATCTTGCGGCACAGCGGCGAGTGAGCGATCTTACGCAGCTTCTCGTCGCTCGAGTCCACGTTCGGCTCGAAGCCGCCCCCCGGATAAAGCTGCAGAACGAAGGGTATGCGGCGCTCCGTGAGGTGCGGAAACACCTGCCACGCGTTGTGCAGAAACGTGATATACGCGAGCCTCGGGACGATCGAAGCGAGACGCGAAAAACGGTCGATCTTGGCTTTCACAACCTCGTCAAGCTCGCTCTTCGCAAGCTGATCGTCAAAGCCGAGGTTCGACACCCACGAGTGCCAGCCTTCGGTACACAGAAGGGCGGATGAATCGAAATACGTCAGATAGTGTGCGTATTCGAGAGTTCGGAAAGGCGATAAGTCGCACGGCAGCATCTCGTCGATTATTAATAGGTCACAATAGCGCAGTTTGTCGACTGATGGTGTATCGAACATGACCGGGGCATCTCGTGTACGAACGGTAGCGGTGTCTCGCAGGCGCTCCGCGAAACTTTTGCTGCCTTGCTTCGCGCATACGAACTAGTTGGCTCAATCAAGCACTATCTCGCCGACGATAGCCGGCCCTCCATTTGTCACGCTCCGGCCACTCACCGGTCTGGCAACGAATTTCCCGCCAGTCGAGCCACGAAGCAGGTAAACGCGTCGAGAGTATTCGCATTCCGGTTTTCAGCTCCGAAGTCGCACTCGTGGATGTATTTGTTCAATGCTGATCCGTTCTCCACACACCGGGGCGGATCGATAGAATGCCTCACTTGAGTCTACACCCCCATCGCCCGATCAGGTAGTCACTACATGCCCCATGCTGTGAAGCAGAATCCGTTGCGCCACGCGCATCGGAATGGGGACGTGGAAGCCGTTCCACATCAACGGCCTGACTACAAGCGCACCGCATTTGTTCGGTCGGTCGAATACAACGCGACGCCACTCCAGCGCACGCCCAGCCGTCCGTACGGCGCGTTCAACTCCTCCAGGAACTCGCTCGGAATCGCGTGGCCATCAATGTCGAGTTGAATGCCCGCCGCGCTGCGTGTGAGCCGAACCCGCCCACGCAGCGGCAAGCCCGCGATAAATTGCTCGCCTTGCGCGGCCCAGCCCCGTCCGTCGTGCAGCCACCTTGATAATCTGGTTTCGGCGTCATTGATGCGCTGGATGAGCACCGCGCTCATATCAGTATCTTGACCTTTACCGCGATAGTCTACGACAGACAGATGCCCGCCCGCCGTAGACGCATCGAACTCGTAATCGAATTCAAGCCCGACTTCACTCGACTCCTTTGATTTCAGGTCGGACTGGATTATCAGACAAAGATGATCCGGGCCAACCTTTAACCCGCCATCGCCGCCAACTTCCGGCGTGCCAAAAACGACCTCGAACGACTTCCACGCCGCGCGCGACTGCTGTATGCGATTCGAGGCCAGAATGCGGCTCTGGGCCCGCTCCTTGTCGCGGTCACGCGCGAGGAGTGCCGCCGTCCCGGAAAACACGTGGCCATGATGTGCTTCATCGGGGACGTTCAGCAAGCGCACATCGTGCACGCCCCCATAGGGTCCGAGATGAATGAAATCGATCGGTTGCCATGTCTTCCGGTCGATCAACCACAGCCCGCTCATCGTCGCGCGCCGCATTTCCCGCGCCGATTTCTCGCTCTCGCCGACCAGCACGAAATCAGGCGTCGCAGCAACGCCGCGCGAATAGATCGGACGGCCGGACTCCCAAAGCACAGTGTTGGAATTCAGTTCGATCAGCGATCCGGATTCGCTATTGCAAGCGATACGCTGACCTTCGCCGGTCACCCAGATGTTGTGCAAGCCCGAGTGGTTCTTGACCGCCTCAATGCTCAGCAAATTCAGGTCGGGGTAACTGAACGTGACGAGCGCCGAGCCTTTGCTGTGACCGTGCGCGATCACATAGAGCACGCCGTCCGCCTCGAAAATGGAATTGAGGTGATCGCCGATGACACGATGTGTGTCCAGTCGATCCCAGCGCGCGGACGAAATCCGGGCCTCCTGAACAACATCGGGCCGCGCTAGGTCGAGCACGCAGATGGAGTTGCGGCCGGTGTTCGTGCAGATCACACGGCCATCGGAACCACACAGGATCTGATGCGGCTGCGAGAGGAAACCATGCGTCTGCCGGGCGCCTGCAGACAAAACGCCTACCTCGGATTGAGCGTAAGTCTCCACGTCGACGAGTTGAGCGTTATCGACGAGTGAATGCGTAAGAACGAGATCCTCGCTCCCCGGGAACCACGAGATGCCATAGTATTCTCCGCGATTCCACTCGAGCGCGGTCACACGTTTCGAATTTAGCTCAACCAACAACAGTGCGCGCGTCGACGAAACAAGCGCATATATTTCTTTCTCGGAACTGATCATTTATCTCTTCGGCACAAAGCGAGCATCAGGGGCTGAAACATGTCAGCACCCTCGAATGCTTGCAGAAACATTACCAAATTATAGGCAGTTTTCTTGTCATCGGGTCTTATCCATTGTTACTGGAAATTAACTCGGCTTGACTGGAGGAGTATTGTTTCGTGCGGCGCAAATCGACGCGCATGCTACCGGTCAGTCTGCCCATCTGAGCGATCTGGTTGCCAAGTTGGCCGCTGACGGGAGGCAATGAGGATCGTCCGTCGAATCGTGCGGCATAGATCCGTTCGTGGCTAAACAGGTCCTGCTGTCTATGGTGCCACCGGAAACGTCGCGGCCTTGCTGGTGGCAACAGTGGTACGATCAACGTTCCCAATTCACCGTCTCGGCGTGCTCGGAGTGAAGCGGGGTCACTCACACTCAGATCGTCGCAGACCGAGCGAGGCGCGCCGCAACGGGCGCACTCGACCGATTCGGTCTATAGGTATATTGCAATTGTCTCAGGACGGCACAAGCGGACCACTGGACAGACGCTGCGCAGCGGTCAGTGCAAGGTGCCTAAACCTGCCCTGCCGCTTCGCCAACGAAATTGCAAAAAGCATTCTCGTAGGCATCCAGCATAGTCGCGCGGCCGAAGCGCTCAAGCGCCATCTCGACAGATCTGCTCTTCAAACGCCGCAGCGTTTCCGGATGTTCAGACCATTCGAGCAGGAGTTCCGAGATTCGCTGTGTCTCCCCCGGCAAAGCGAGATCGCCGTTGCGCCCCACCTCGATCATCTCCGGCACGCCCCCTACCGGCGCCGCGATCACGGGAACG
>JARLIE010000198.1 GCA_031291875.1 Minisyncoccota bacterium
ACTCGCATCTGTTTGTGCGCGTTATTCACGCTGGTTGACGTGAATGGTCCGACTTTCTTGTAGGGGGATTCTTTTGGACGGGGACACTTGTATTATCTAGGGCCTGACTGTCGAGCGCTATCGTCGTGTGGTTTGGCGATTATGCAAGCCCACTGCTGCGCTGTGGATGCTAGCAGGCTTGCATGCAGCGAGCACAAAGCGTCATGAATGTGCAGTTATGCGAGTCAGGCGACCAAGCCGGTTAAACGGAGCATAAATAAGCGATAAGGGCCGAGGGCCCATCACATGTATAATATTGTTCTCTCATTAATATGTTCCTGGACCAACGCCGCCGAGGGGGGGGGGGGGGGGGGGGTCATTCGCTCTCACTGTCCCTCCGCCGCCATCGGCTCGCGTCTTTACCACGTTGGCGACGCTCTGACTCCGGCTGCACCGCGTCATCGTGCGCTCGTCGCTCTCGCTCTCTTCGTTCCTCTTCTCCCAACTCGCGCACCTTAGGCTACTGTCGTTATCCGCAAACGCTGACAAACAACGACGGATTCGCTTCAGCGATTCCCACCAAAACGACGGCAGCTTTTGATTGTGGACAGACACAGAGACTTGTTTGTGTCATTCGCATGGGTGTCGCATGCACGCTGCTGCTGCGGGACGCATTTCTGTTGGTCGGTATCTGACTGGGCATTCTCCCAGTCAAGGCCTTTTTGCATGCTGGGGAAAGAATCGAATGACTTATAAGGCTAGATGCAGCGGCGATCGTTTGCAGTTTTTGTTAATATTCTTTTGGTATCGTTTATTTCGAATCAGATCTGTCCATTCGTCCGAATAGTTCGAACGAGATTTTGTGTGCCGACCAAACCAAGTGTTGAAAACCACTTCTGCTCTTCCTCCCTGCGCACTTGAAGCAGCACTATCGGCCGCCACCCCAGCCCCATGCCTCGTCACAGCGTCAACACGGAGCGCGGGAGTCGTGTGCTGCGGCAGAAGCGCAAGCGCATCGCCGCCTGGGAGGAGCTCCTTCGAACGAAGATTCGCTGCCCGGCGCTCTCCCTGCGCCACCTCGCGCGCGTGAGAGAGCTGTGCTACGACAGTGCAGCCAAGCGATGGAAGAGGTATGA
>JARLIE010000199.1 GCA_031291875.1 Minisyncoccota bacterium
CCCCGCCGCGCGTGCGGGGACTTGTGTGAATCTGCTAGGCCAAGAAGGAGGGGTGGGGCGGGGGATTTGGAGGGGTACAGACCGGGTAGATTCCTGACAGTTTGGACCGGTTTGATGGTCGACAAGTCAAGATGGTTCGGAAGGAGGACTTCCGATGCCGTTTTCGGAGATCTGTCGAATGGAAGAGCGGATTCGGATGCAGTCGGATTACGACACTGGCCATTGGAGCGTCATGGAGCTGTGCCGTCGGTACGGAGTGAGCCGAGACACATTTTACCTTTGGCGGCCGAGACGATCGGCCGGCCGCTCGGCTCGCCCGCCTTCCTCGATCGGGTCGCCGCGCTGACCGGGCGCAAGCCGCGACGGGAAACGACTGGCGGCGCGACGAAATATGGGAATTATGCAAGTATCGCCGTAATTCCTACGTAATTCCGCGTAATTCGCAATTCCCCGTGGTTCCGGTGTCTCATTTTCGAGGTCCATTCCAGTGGAGAAGTCGTTGTGCGTCGATGACGGGTGGCCAACCTCTGGGCTCTGAGCGTTGTATCGAACTCTGTTGCAATCGGCCGCTCTTCCGTCGTATCAAAAGACAGAAACTCTCGGCTAAATTCGATCTGAGTGAAATGAGTTCACGGGAAACAATCGCTTCTTTGTTGCGGCGGTCGGATTTTGAATCGGCGGCCAGTCTGACCGCGGACCTGCTGACCAAAGACCCGTCAAATGACGACCTGCTCGGCCTTTTGGCTCTGGCGCGAGAAGGGAGCGGCGATGGCGCCGGCGCCGAGGATGCGTTTAGGTCGGCCATCGCTCACGCCCGCGACGAAGCTCACCGCATCCGATATGCGAGCAATTACGCGGCCCATTTGATCGATCAAGACCGTCGAGTTGAGGCCCGCGCGCTGATCGATCGAGAGTGGATTTGGTCCGCGGTCGAGGGCGCGAAACCGGAATTCGTCGAGGCCGCCTTCAACTTGGCGCGCATTCTTCAATTCTGCGACCTCGGCGACTCGGCGATCGCTCTTCTGCGGAAGGTCTCGCAAACGTCTCACAATAGTTTTGAGCTGCTTCACTATTTTGTCGAGCTGTTGAGTGACCGCGGATTTCATGAAGAGGCCTACGGAATCGTCCGAGACGCGCCCTCCGAACTGCAAGCTCATGAAGACTTCAGTGCGCTCCGCGCGTTCGTCGCCGCCAAAGCGGGCCGCGCTGCTGAAGCGGGTGAAGCGGTCAACGCATATGTCGAGTGTCACCCAGTGTATCTCACTCCGCGACCGCATGATGGGAAAATCGGTGTGGTCGTCATAAATCGGAAACCGGACGCTGAGAATTTAATCCGGAATCGAATTGATCATCACTTTTGCGATAACTATCCAAGACAACTCGCTCAGCGTTTTTCAACACAATACGTCTTTGATTCCATTTTTGTGCCCTGCAACGCAACAGGGATAAGCCAACTCGCGTTTGACAGGCCGCGCATCGGGATAAACAACATAACAAATGCGGAATTTTTACTCTCACACGATACATATAAAGAAATTCAATTTGTCGAACGCGCGCTCAATTTTGACTTTATCAACCGCGCGGAGATTTGTTTGAACTGTACGCGCCAATTGAACGCAATAGCCTTTAGTGAGATAGATAATATTGTTGTGCCTAGAATCGAGCGCTTCTTTAAACGTACGGGAGAGGAAAGGCAAATTGCTAAATTCATAGCGAAAGAATTCGAGTATCCATTGATTGTGCGTGGCGTTTACGAAAACATGGGGCAAAACCTTCACCTTGTAAACACGATGCAAGAGCTAATAGACGGTTTGACGACAATACCTGGAACTGAAATATACGTCATTCAATTTGTCGACAAGCCGCCAGGGCGCGAACATTTCCGTCGCATGCGTGCGGCGTTTGTTGAAGAAGAGCCAGTCATTGTGCGAGCGGACTATTCGCCATTTTGGATGATTCATGGCCGCGTTCCGCATTCTTTGGTTCCAGATTTTCGCTATTCTGGTGAACTATACAAAGAGCGACCGGAATTGCTGGAGCACGCAAATCAGATCATGCGCAAACCAGAACAGGAGTTGGGAAAGAACGCTATCAAGGCTTTGCAGAATCTCGCTCACGTCTGCCCGTTAGATATTTTTGGTCTGGATTTTGACGTCGACGAGCATGGTCGGGTGGTGTTCTTTGAAGCGAACGCAACAATGAATTTCTACATAAATTCGGAGCCCGAGCTTCCCTATCCGGTCGAGCCATTTGGCGAATTGGGGATTACGGGATTACGGTGACACTTGCATGGGGATAACGGTGACACTTGCATAATTCCCTGGATTACGGTGACACTTGCATAATTCCCTAATTATGGGGTTGCAAGCACACGATAGGGTTACAGGGTTACGGTGACAGTGCACTCTATTCGACCGGCCCGCATGTTTCACAAGGGTGCGCGCTCCGCACTCCGCCCACAAAATGGCGCCCAAGCCCTTGATCCCGCTTCATCGCGGACACGCTTTGTCGCCGCCACCGCGGCCGCCCGGCGGAGCCGTCCTCACCTCCCCTTCATCGCACTCCCCGCCACATACGTCTCCCGCACCGCCCGGTCGTCGCCCATGGTCATCAGCACGAAC
>JARLIE010000200.1 GCA_031291875.1 Minisyncoccota bacterium
CGCCGACCAGAACATCTACGAACAGCAAGTCCGCGACCACCTCAAATACCTCGACTACGCCCCGCTCGTCTTCCTCTCCGCCACCTCCGGCAAGGGCATCGAAGGCCTCTTCAAGAAAATCGAACTCGTCGCCCGCGAGCGCCGCAAGCGCGTCACCACCGGCCAGATGAACCGCTTCCTCGCCAAGGTCGACTTCCAGCGCGCCAGCGTCCCCATGAACCGCCGCGTCAAGATCTACTACATGACCCAGGCCGCCGTTGCCCCGCCGACCTTCGTCCTCTTCACCGATAAGGACGTCAAACTCCACTTCGCCTTCGAGCGCTTCCTCGCCAACCAGATCCGCGAAAACTTCGGCTTCATCGGCTCCCCCATCTGGTTCAAAACCCGTCCCAGAAACAAAAAGAAAGTCGAAGAGTAATTCGCAGTTAGAGCGGATTAGGTACCGAGATATAGTGACGACTGGTAGTCGATTAGGCCGAGCCGATGATGATCGAGCCATCCCTCTCGCCCAAGGACATTGCGCGTAAAGTCAAGCGCTTTTGCGAAGTAAACCATTGCATGATTTCGGTGCCCGAGGCAGTCGATTTCAACCATGTGGCCGTAGGCCTCAAAGACCCCAGCGGCCGTGGAGAAAGTTTCGAGCCGGCCTGCCTCGACTTGAATGCCGAGTTCTACCGCGTAGGGCCTTTGAAAAAAACAAACAGATGCTCCCGTGTCGATCTTCGCCTCAAGTCGAACGAATTCTCCAGCATAGCTAAGGCTGATTGGGACCACTATTCCTTTAGGAGATGGCGAATAAGAGTGGCGGGTTTCAAACTCCAATTGATACATGCTCACCAGCCAGCAAAGCGCAGTTCGCTATCCTCGACTCGTAGCACGAGCGCCCTTACTCCGGCAGCACGCGCAGCTGCGAAGACATCTCTAGGGTTCGTGGAATGTGAAATGAGCCGGTCCCCGAGAAGCGCTATCCATTGGCCCGCATATTGCTGCCGATGTTTCGCAAGCCAATCTCGCTCCAGCTTGTCCTGATCCTTTGCGAGCGATTCTTCCCTCATCTTCCTCAGAATTGCCAGACCCTCATGGATCGACCGTTTCGGCCTTCGCGTGATGTCAACCTGTTCCAGGTCCCGAACATTACCCCGTCGTTCCCAGCGAACAACCGGAAACTGGCTAGCTCCGAAATCAGATCGAAAAACAGCAAAAAAAAGCTCACCCGTATCCGCACCTGCGGGACAATTGGGACCGCCGATAGCAGATCCGACATACGCGACCGAAGCAAGAGAGCCCCCGACGTCCCGAGCCGCGGGTTCCCAATCCGTTCGCGTTTTCATAAGTTGTCCAGAAGTCCAGTCCATCAAACGAGGTCCTTTATGTCGATCAACCCTAGTGCTGCGACTTCGTCCGCATACATAGCCAACGCCACGTCTGCGAACTTCGCCGCGGAATCGAACTTTCGAGTCAAACGGAAAAACACTCCCCCATCGTACTTGAGGGACCGCTCCAAAGATAATGACGCTTCAGGGGTATATTTCGACAGCCCATAAAACTCAGCATTACCGATCCGGCTGGCATTGACTAGATTGGCTGTGCTCGCTGCCAAGCTTGAGGAGCCAGGTGTTACATGGAAAACTATGGTGCATTCTTGCGATTTGATTGCACTCTTGACATAGGACTGAAACAGCTCCAAGGACGCATCAAAGAGCTTTACAAGTTCGGGAGCCATGTCCCAATCGGGGTTGTTAGTTCTGAAAGTCACATGATCAAGACCAACGACAATTGTGGTTCGCAGCTTTTGAACCGTGACAATTAGGGCCGTCTCGGAAACATTCTTCGTATCCGCCCTAAAAGCGAAATCCGCTAGAGTCACCTCCCATGGTCTCAGGCCCTCAAAGAACACGGATACAAATGGATTTGGGATCGACCAACGGTCAACCCAGTGAGACGAGAATTGAACGACGTGTTCCATTACCGACTCGGGTATATCGGGTTTGATCTTGTTTTCCACAAGGAAAGTCTAGCTCAGAGAATCCAAACCCGCCGAAATAATAGGGGAAGCAACGGTGATCTGGACCATTCTGGGCTTACGGGTGGTCCGAGCCGAGCGCTGGCGGTTCATCTAGGGTGTATCCTAAAACTGGGATATGATTGAAATGGCAAGACGAATGAATAGCTTAGCGGCGGAGCCCACCGGGAATGTCTTTGCCGACCTCGGCCTGCCCAACGCCGAAGAACTCAACACCAAGCTCCGCCTCTGCGCCGTCATCAACAAAATTCTCGCCGAGCGCAAACTCACTCAGGCCGAAGCCGCCCGCATCCTTGGCGTCAACCAGCCAAAAATCTCCGCGCTCAAGAGCTACAAGCTCGAAGGCTTCTCCGTCGAGCGCCTCATGCACTTCGCCACCGCCCTCGAACACGACGTAGTCATCGAAATCCGCCCCCGCCGCAAAACCGCAGGTGCCGCGCGAGTCCTCGTTGTCGGCGCCGCCTAAACCGTCCAACACCTCGAACCTCGAACCTCGAACCTCGAACCTCGAACCTCGAACCTCGAACCTCGAACCTCGAACCTCGAACCTCGAACCTCGAACGCCTTCACGCGCGCGAGCGCGTCGAGAACAGCAC
>JARLIE010000201.1 GCA_031291875.1 Minisyncoccota bacterium
ACGCAGGAGTCGCCGGCGGTGTGGAGTCAACGGCTGCTGGACGAGAAGATTGTAGGCGGCGTGGAGTTGAGCCGGTGGTATCCGGAGTTGAAGAATGCGACGTTGTGGTGCGCGACGGAGACGATGCCGCGGGCGACGATCGATACGGCAGCGAAGGTGCTGGCGGCGGGGCTGGTGGAGGCGTAGGGCCGTCATCACGTCGGAGGAACTGGATGCAATTCGCAGGCGTTGCGATGCGGCGACGCCAGGGCCTTGGGAGTCGTTTGTTGAAGGGCGAGATCATCTTGGCGGCAACAACTTTATCAGGACTGGCGGAATGGATGATCAGTCTCCGGACATTGAACTGCTCGGAGCGTCAGTTGCAGATCAAGACTTTATCGCACGCGCCAGACAAGATATTCCGCTCTTGATAGACGAGATTGAGCGATTGAGACAGTCTGGAGCTTTGTAACAGGGCACGGCTTTAGTCGTGCCGATACGGATGCAAACGGAAGTGGGCTTTAGCCACTGCCATGGCAAAACCGAACCGCAACGCCGAAGCGAACGCAATTCTTTCCCCTGTTCGCACGTTCTTTGTAACGACCAAGACCGTTATGAATCGTCGACTCTTGCAATCCGAACGAAATGCAACGCTTTTGATCGACGTTTTGCGGTCTCTTGTGGCGGAAAAGAAGTTTGAGCTGCATGACTTCGTGATTATGCCGGATCATGTGCATTTGCTTTTGACGACGGGTGAGGGAATGACGATTGAAAAGGCCATGCAATTGATCAAAGGCCGGTTCTCATTTCGATTGAAGAAAGAATTTGGGTATCTCGGAGAGGTTTGGCAGCGTGAGTTTTCCGAGGTTCAGGTGTTGGGTCGAGAGAGTTTCGAGGCGCATCGTGCCTACATCGCCGAAAACCCGGTGAAAGCAGGGCTCGTGAGATCGGCGGACGATTATCCGTTTTGTTTTGCATCGCTGGCGAAGAAGAAGGCGTTGCAGGGGCTAAAGCCCTCCTCTTAATTGGAGCGATTTCGGCACGACTAAAGTCGTGCCCTGTTACAAAGCGCTGAATGACTGAATACAGCTGGAACCGAGCCGCGCCGTTCTGTGATTTCGATCGTTGGTGTGGTGAGATGGATTTGGAATTGAAAGAGGCGACGATGGATACGATTATGCGCAAAACGACAGGCAAGGTTCGGCCGCACCAGACGCAGAATGAAGGCTTGGTGTTTGAGAAATCATCGCCCGGCAAAAAGGCGTATAAGCTGCCGCCGCTGGATGTGCCGGCTGTCGATGCAGCGAAACTATTGGGCGAAGCGCATCGGAAG
>JARLIE010000202.1 GCA_031291875.1 Minisyncoccota bacterium
ATCGTCTTCACCGTCGAATACCAAATCATAATTACCATTTGCCATTATTGCCTCCTCTTGTCCATGTCGCGCAGCCATGAATCGCGAAGGCAAAGTGTATCACTGAACCGGC
Source organism: Minisyncoccota bacterium (assembly GCA_031291875.1). Classification (GTDB taxonomy): domain Bacteria; phylum Patescibacteriota; class Minisyncoccia; order Phycocordibacterales; family UBA2100; genus UBA10103. Next base: position 113 of record JARLIE010000202.1, read on the forward strand.
TGAGTGGTCAGCCCCCACTAAAGGGTTGTCGCTTCCGAAATGGCATCGTCAAGTTGCGCTGAGATCATCGAGAGTGGCAAAAGGGCGGCATGAACGACACCCGGTCAACCCTCCGCTACCCAGGTTTCCGCTTTCCAGCCGAGATCATCGGCCACGCCGTGTGGCTCTATCACCGTTTCACGCTGAGCTTCCGCGATATTGAAGATCTTTTGGCTGAACGCGGGATTATAGTGACGCACGAGACAATCCGACAATGGTGTCTACGCTTTGGACAGGAATACGCCAATTCAATCCGTCGGCGCAGGCCACAACCGGGCGACAAATGGCATCTAGACGAGGTTTTCATCAAAGTCCGCGGCGAGACGCATTATCTTTGGCGGGCTGTCGATCAGGATGGCAATGTCCTCGACATTCTTGTCCAGAGCCAGCGCAACGCGAAAGCCGCCACACGTTTCTTCAAGAAGCTTTTGAAGGGCTTGCGCTATGCGCCACGCGTCATGATCACCGATAAGCTTGCGAGCTATGGCGCGGCTCGTAAGCAGATGCGTCTGTCGATCGAACATCGGCAGCACAAAGGATTGAACAATCGGGCAGAGAATTCGCATCAACCGACGCGACAGAAGGAGCGGCAGATGAAAAAGTTCAAGTCACCGGGGAAGGCGCAGCGTTTCCTTTCCGCGCATGGCCCGATTAACAATCTGTTCCGCCCTCGACGCCATCTTTTGAAAGCGACCGCCTATCGTGCGGCCCGCAAGCAGGCGTTTTCCACATGGCTGGAAGCGATCGATCACGCGGTCGCGGCGTGACCCCGCGCTTCTACTAAGCCGTTTCTACGCCGATTCTCGAACCAGCAATCGACACGTCGAACAACTTGACGATGCCCTCAGCACAGTCATTATTTATCGTGCTCTTCCTTTACCGGCTTGTTGTCGTCGAACAACAATGGAAGGTAATACAAGAACGTCAAATAGAATATGAGGCACATACCGATACCGATATACACGGGGTGCTTGGGTCCCCCAAAAAATGTTTTGTCGGTAATGGCCTTGTCCGCCTCTGCCAACATCTCGCGAGGGATATAGGGAAGTGCCGCTACATGTGCGGTTGAATTACTCTTATCCCAAACAATCGCCCCAAGAAACAGTGCCAGCGATATTATTGAAAGCGGCCAGTAAAGCTTTTTGTACGCGCGAGAATGCTTGTACGCCAAAAAACCCAATCCGGAGACCGCTGCCACAACGATCCCACTTATCACTGTCTCCACAGCCTCCTCCTGTCACGCATCCTTTCTAGATCCGCGTCTAATGTTCGCGGTATCTTGTCGCATGCCCTGAAACGCTGGGGGAAATTTTTACGCCATGAAATAAAAAGCGCTTTTGCCCATACTGGAGCCCAGAAAATGCCAGCTTGTTCCATACTATCGCGGCGAGTTTGGCTTGTCGATTTATAGCAATTTCCCCGCGTCGCTTGTCGCGAACGCGGCACACGC
>JARLIE010000203.1 GCA_031291875.1 Minisyncoccota bacterium
GCGTCGCCGCCGTCTACAATCAATTCCGATATCTGGACGAGATGCGTGCAGCAATCGCCGCGTGGGATCAGTATCTGAGCGAGCGGCTTCGCGAGACGTCTTGACCGTTGATCTCGCGCGGTTCTCTGATGTCTCACTATTCAAAGCCCGTGGGTGCTCGGCTCCCGCGAGCAATCCCAAAACCGATGCAACGTGACGGCCGCCTCATCGATCGAATAAATAATCCAGAATGTCTTGCGTCCTACCTTGAATAGCTTTGCCCGGTACGGCGCTCCGGTCTCTTTGAAGTAAGCGTGCCGGAATGGATCTTCCAGTAATTCATCGACAAGTGCATTTTCGAATCGCAAAAAATGCCGCACCGCAACAGTTTCGCTCAACTCCTTCAAGTACGAAAAGTATAGAAGGTAATCCTCTTCAAACTGAGGGGTCCTATAGAGCGAGAACCCCATGATCAGACAACTTTATAACCGGTGATCTTTTCAAAGCTCGTCCGCAATTCAGCTTTCACCTCATCCGCACTCATCTGCTTGCCGCGACCGGCTTTCAGATCGTCCTCACCCTGCTGAAGCGAAGCCAAGAGCTCCTCCCGTGCCGCCTCGGTCACGATCGGCAGTTCCTCATAGGTGATCACCGGCTCAATGACGTTGCCAGCCTTCGGCGCGCGCGCCTGACGGAATGTGGTCGGTGTCGCTGTTTTCATACTGGGAATATTACCACGCGAGGTCCCGATTCTAAAGGCCTGACCCGATTCCCCTGCCACGGGGATACCCACCACGCCTTACGGCGCACCTTTTCAAGCATGAAGTGTGCGTCATCGTGACCAAATGCGACCGGCACCCGTTGACGTTTTTGTGACACGGGCAGAAACTGCGCCTGCTACTAGTGGTCTCCCCCCAATAGCATCGCGATGCTCCAACTTCGGAGCCTTGTGATGTCTAATGAGAAAAGACTGATAGTGGACTGGCTCGGCCTCAAACGCATGGGATGGCCGTTCAGCCGCGCGCATACCTGGCGAATGATGCAGTCGCAAATTGTGCGATCGTCCGGCAGCCGAAGGAAGGGCACGTATAGGGAGTGGGTTGAACCCAACCCTGATCCCTTCCCCGGTTGCAAGAAGCTCAACAGTTTTCGGAACTCACACCCCGTATGGCGTATGGCCGACGTACTCGCATACTTTGAGGCTCACGGTCTTGCGGTGACGCAGGACAGCCAAGCTCTGTAGAGGAGCGACCCGTCGGAGGTGCACACTTCGGCGGGTCATTTCTGAAGGGACCTGTGATGAAGGTGGCCATCAATCATACTGAAGGCTCTGAGAAAACGGGCATTTTCTCGAAGCCGAAAACTTACTATCTCGCCAGTTTCGATGTGCAATTGTCTGCGGAGGAACTGGCGATTATTCGCGAACGCGGCCTCGAAGACGCCGTATTGCTGACGTGGGAAAATCCGAACGACAAATTTATCCCGGAAATTCATGTCACCGTTGCCCTGCTAATAAAGAATAGAGGCTTCGGGAGACGCTGCCCTACGCCCGCAGAGGCAAAACGATTCGACGCGCAAGGACGAGAGGCTCTGAAGAATCTCAAGGCCGCATTGGAAGAGAACGCCACGATCGGGCAATCTGACTCATTCGAGCTCTAAATGGCCCAGGGGTCTTCTTGGACGGCCGGGCTCTACATGGTTGCCGGCCTTTTCATCATCGCGCTCGCGGTGCTGCTATCCCCGTTTGTCCTCATCGCGGGCGTCGTCTTCCTCGGCTACAAGCTTTATGAGATGCACCAGAGTTCCCCCGCGCGCCTTGCACGACTGGAACGTGAACAACATGCGGCGCTCTATGAGCAGGCTGTCAAGCCGGTGCCGTTTCCTAACGCCGAAGCGTTCGCCAACAGCGTAATGCTCGGTTACCTTCCGCACCAAAAGACGCCGCCGATTCCCCCAGTCGTCTATTTCTTCGTCGCCGTATCTGAGGTGCTCTTTCAAGACGAGGCGTTCGACAAGCTTCCGAACGCACCCGCACGTCTCGACGGAATTGACGGCGCCCGATACCGCGACCTTCTGGCCGAAAGACTGAAACGCACCCAAGACCCCGCGCTCACCATCGCGACCATGGAGAACACGCTCAGGGAGAGTCTCCGCGATTTCCATAAACTGCTCCCCGGTGTCGCGCAGGCAAGCAGATCGAAACTCGCCGAACTTCTGGAGGCCGACGACGCCACGCGGGCGATCAAGGTTCCGCTCATCGAGCTTCTGCCCGATGTCGGGAAGGCGGTCGACGCAGTCGTCCTTCCGTTCTTTTCTCAAGAAGTCCGCGAGCTGAACCTCTTCGCATCGCTTCGCAAGAAGCTAGAAGAAAATCAAGCGGCCATGTCGGGGAGCAAGTCGACGCTGGTCATGCCTTCTAACTTCAAAGGCACGCCGCGAGAGATTGTAACTGGATACCTGAACGGCACCGTTTTCGAGGATCTCTTTGACATCGACATTCCATTCGAGATCCCGACGTCGCGCTATCTTGAGCATGCCGTGTTGGTCGCCGGAAGCGGTCACGGCAAAACGCAAACACTCGGCGCGCTGATCGCACGATTTCTGCAAGAGAAAAACCCGCCCGCACTGGTCGTCGTCGACAGCACCGGCGCATTGGTCAAGAAGATCGAGAGGCTCGCGCTCTTCAACGATCGGCTCAAGGATCGCATCGTCATCATCGATCCCGAGCACGAGCAGCCGCCAGCACTCAACATGTTCGACGTATCGAATGCGCGCATGCGCAGCTACTCGGACGCCATGCGCTCGTCGGTCGAAACCGAGATCGTGCAGCTCTTCAACTACATCTTCACGAGCGCGCAGAACGATCTCACGAGTCGCCAGGGCACGGTGTTCTCCTATGTCGTCCGGCTTGTCCTCTCGATGCCCGACTCGACGATCGACACCTTGCGGCAGGTCCTGGAGGAAGATCCGAAAGGCGGCTTCGTGAACAGCAGGTATCGCGCCACCATCGAGACGCTCGACGCCACCGCGCAGGATTTTTTCAAGAACCAATATTTTGAGCTGAAAGGTTTCCGGGAACAGATCGCACAGCGGGTCTATGGCCTTGTGCAAGTTCCGGCGTTTCAACGCATGTTTGCGACGAACAACAAAGTCGACTTTTTCGACGAGCTCCAAAACCGCGGCTCGATCATCGTCGTGAACACGAGCGAGAGCATGTTGAAGCAGGACGCGAGCACGCTGTTCGGGCGCTACATCATCGCGCGCACGATGGCCGCCGCGTTCGAGCGTGCGGGCATCCCGCAAGAGAAGCGCCGACCGACGTTCCTCATCATCGATGAGGCAGCTCCCTATTTCGACGACACCTTCGACAAGCTCTTGACCCGCGTGCGGCAGTTCAAGCTCGGCGTCTGCGTGGCGTTCCAGCATATGGAACAAGCGAGCGAGAAACTCCGTTCGTCAATCGCGTCGAACACCAGCGTCAAGATGGCGGGCGGACTCGGCTATACCGACAGCCGGTGGCTCGCTCGCGATATGGAGACGACGCCCGAGTTCTTGAAGTCGCAGCGGCGCGACAGCGCCGAACCGCCGCAATGGACGCAACTCGCGTGCTACGTCCGAAATTTCACACCGCAGGCGGTATCGCTCACCATTCCATTCTACGTTCTTGAGAACATGCCGCAGATGACACCGGCCGAACACGGCGCGCTTCTCGAGCGAAACCGGATGCGCGTTTCGTCACCAAGAGCGGAGATCAAACCCGCGCCGCGAGACCGGCCA
>JARLIE010000204.1 GCA_031291875.1 Minisyncoccota bacterium
AGGGCTCGTGTCGTCGTACTTCGGCACGATGACCCAGTTGCAGCGCGATGTCGTACGTCGAGCGATCAAGTTGCCCGACCTTGCGATCCTCGCACAGGCTTTGGTGGCGAAAGATCCCCACGTGAAAAAGGCGCCGTCCGAACTTCTCGACGTCGCCGTTCGCTCTTTGATGCAGGACAAAAAATGATCAAAGCGATTGAGACATCCTACAAAGGGTATCGATTCCGCAGCCGTCTCGAAGCACGCTGGGCGGTGTTCTTCGAGACACTTGGTGTGGAATGGAAATACGAACCCGAGGGATTTGAACTCTCAGACGGCACGCGATATTTGCCTGATTTTTGGTTGCCCGGAGGATCATACGGAGATACTTCGTATGATCCTCCGTACTGCAATTCAGGTTTTTTTGTTGAAATAAAACCTGTCGCTCCGACAATCATTGAACGAAACAAAATGCGACTTTTGATCGCAGACATGTCACCTATCGATGGTCCCCAAACAAGCGACTGGGGGATGATTTTGGCAGGCGACCCAATGGATCATAAGGAATACTTGTTTCAACCACAATGGCGTGAACGCCAAGAGTTTGTATGTACTATTAGCCAGGAGCCTCCTACCGAATGGTTAACCGCTGACGGGCAAATATATCGCGAACCTTCATGGGGGATGTGGGATTCGATACTCATGGAGCGGTTGCGTGTCGTAAGAATGTGGCACTCTGCTTACGATGCCGCCGTCGCCGCCCGTTCCGCACGCTTCGAGTTCGATCAATGAACACCGACGCCATTGACTCTGCCATTCGTTTGGCGGGAATGGGCTTCGGTGTCATTCCCGTAAATCCCACGAACAAGGTGTCGATCATTCGGTGGAAGATCGACGGACCGCTACGCGACGCGGCTACGATCACCGAATTTTGGAACAAGAATCCCAACGCCAAGGTGGCTGTAACGCCGCCGCCCGGATACGAATTCGTCGATCTAGATCGTAAGAACGGCAAGGACGGACTTGCCGCATTGGCAGCCAAGGGCTACGAATGGCCAGAAGGTGGCTGGCGCTACTACACCGAGAGCGGCGGCGAGCATGCGCTGTTCAAACTGCCTGACGGTATAAAGGGCCCCACTGACGCCAGCGTAGTCGCCGACGGCGTTGATCGCCGCGGCGCAGGCACAGGCTACGTGGTATGTCATGCGCTTTACGGTTGCGCCTGGATCTCACAACAGGCGCCTTTGCCCGCTCCTGCGTGGGTCTATGCCGGATGCGGCCCTATTGGTCGCGCGGTCGAACTGCACGATATCAAACGACCTGTCGGTATGACCGACATCCAATTGCAGGATCTATGCACTCGAGCGGTCGCACACGCCGCCCGATTCAACGACCGCGATGCATGGCGCGATTTAGGATTTGCACTACATCATGAGAGTGGCGGCAGCGAGTACGGCCTGACGCTGTTCGATTGGCTCTCGCAACAACCTGCAGCGCGTGCGCCTAACGAACCCGGTGGCCGTGACAAATACTCGGCCCGAGCCTGCGAGCAATTGTGGCGCAGCGCATCGGACGACGATCGTCCCGGCGGCACCGTAACCATTCGCAGCCTTATCGATATCGTCGGCGCATCGGATATCGCACGACAAGTGGCCAGCCAAGATCGCATCGAGGAAAAACACGGCGAGGTTGTACGCGACGTCCCTGTCGAAACGCCGGTGCTCAGTTCAGCATATACGCCTTCCGACCTCGCCCATAAATGGGGTGCGGAAGGTATGCTGATGAACAAAAGCCTGAAATGGCCAGCACAACTCGATTACGTGATCCATGCGTTGGGCACTGCAGGATGGGGTCACCGTTACGGGTATGACACTTTTCGCAACGAGATAATGTACTGCGACTGGAGCGGACCGAACGAAGGTCAGTGGCGTCCGTTCATCGACGTGATGTACACGCAATGTATGCTCGATCTGATTCATGTGGGGTTCGATCCTGCACTGAAATACGACATGGTCCGTAGGGCAGTTCAATTCGTTGCCGATCGATTCAAATTCGACAGCGCACAAGTGTGGCTCGATTCTCTCGAGTGGGACGGTATTCCGCGGATTGCAAAATTCATGACCGCATATTGTGGCGCAACCGACGATGCGTATTCGGATGCGGTTAGCAGATATATGTGGTCAGGCGCAGCGGGTCGAATAATCGACCCTGGCCACAAGTGCGACATGATTCCTGTTTTCGTCACCCCCAATGTACAAGGCGTAAAAAAATCGCACGGCATTGAAGCACTGTCGCCCGATCGCGATCATTACGTGACAATCGACCTATCTGTACGCGACGCCGAATTGAGTCGCAAACTCCGGGGCAAACTGTTCGTCGAACTGGC
>JARLIE010000028.1 GCA_031291875.1 Minisyncoccota bacterium
CTGGAGCAATGGCAGCGCAAAGTCTCGGATGAATCCAGTCTCGACACATTTACGATGGTGATACTCACGGCGTACCTCAACCTACGCAAATATTTCCCGTCCTACGCATTCCACAACGAACCAATAGCATCCACATCTCTCCTCACCACCCAATTGAAAATCTCCGACGAGGAACAAGCTGCGCGGGAATTGGCAGGAACTTTTTTTCACACGGAGCTAAAGACCCGAAAGCTATTTGAGAACCTCCGTAAACAGCTTGAGGAAAACCACGAGGAAAATGACGAGTTTTCCATCAGCAAGACATTCGCGCAGACCCCGTGGCGCTCGCTTCTGCGCGTCCAACTTCCACTGCCGCTCCCTGATGAAACCCGTTTCGCAGGCATGTGGGTGCTTGCTCCGCAAGGACTTGGCAAAACCACGCTTTTGCACTCTATCCTTGCAGGAGACATCGAGAAAGACGCTTGCATCATCCTCATGGACAGCAAGGGCGACCTCATCGAGCCGTTCTTGACGCACCCCGCACTAGCCGGGAGACGCATTATTATTGGACCCGACAATCCAGTCGGAATGAACCCGCTCGACATTCCGCATGCCGACATGAACAAGGCGGTAGATAACCTCGAATACCTATTCTCGTCGCTTCTCGACTACAAACTCACCGCGAGCCAATCCATGCTGCTCAAGGCAGTATTGCGCTCGCTTATCTCCGCATTCCCCAACCCGAACCTCGGCACCTTCCAAGACATAATGGCCGAGCAACCTACCAAGGACATCTTCTCTCATGTTATTTTCACGAAATATGCCGAGCAAATAAAATACCTTGACCCTGATCTCCAGCAGTTCCTTAGATTAGAATTTTTTACGGACGGCATGAAGTCTCGCCGTCAAGAAGTCTTACAACGGCTGCGCCTCCTCCTCGATAACGACTTGCTTCGCGCAATGCTCATGGCGTCGTCGAACACGTTTCGCGTCGGCGAGGCAATGGACAATGGCGCGTTCATCATCATAAACAATTCTCGCGCCAAGCTTGGTATCAAGGGCGCGGAGTTTTTTGGGCGTTTCTTCATCGCCCAGGTACTCGCAGCAGCGCAGCAACGCAGTCTACGATCCGAGAGGGACAAGAAGCCCGTCTACTTCTTCATTGACGAATGCTACACCGTCGTTGCGGACGACGAGCGCATCACCGACGTCCTCCATGAGTGCCGCAGCCAAAAGATAGCCCTTGTCCTCGCGCACCAAGAGACGAGCCAGGTATCGAACAAGGTCCTAAGCGCCTTGCAAAACTGCGCCATTCGTTTTGCGCATCCCGACGAGGAGGCACAAAGCGTCGCGCCAAGCTTGCGAATGGACATCAAAACACTACGCTCAATGAAACCCCGCTCCCAATTCGGCGCTTACGTTCGCGGCCTGTCTAACAGCGGCATTGTTGTTAACGTCCAGCCTGCTTCGTTCTCGGACATCAAGCCACGTCGGCTAGCTGCTCCTTCTCCCCGGCAGGTGACTCCTCCGACGATCATTCCCGAACGAGAGGAATCACCGTACCAATCTGCCGCCAACATGGCCGAGATGGTGTTGAGCTCGCCGCCGCAACATCAAGCACCGACAGCAGAAACGACATCATCAAAAGCACAAATGGCCAAGGGCGTCCCTTTTCCATCATCGGAGAAAAAGGACGATCCAGATCCCGGTGAGCCTGCAAACGACTGGGCTTGAGCGAAAATAAATTGTGCGAAGCCGCCGTGCTTCATCGTGCGCCATCGTGCGTCGCTCTGCTGCGCAGCGTCCGTTTACCGAATTTTCGTTTCGCAGTATTGCTGCCGGCATGGACGCGATACGCAACATCCGAACGCGCAACTCTCGCTGGTCACGCGATGCCATCGTCGGTCGGCGCGGCGCTCCCGCCGTCGTTCGCCCCACCGAGCGCGACATCGAAATATTCAAGTTGCTCGTACGCTTTCGATACCTTCCGAGCGACTATATTCATGCGTTCGTTGGGGGCAGCGAGAAGGCGCTCAGTCACCGCCTTGGTCTTCTCTCGCGGAAGCCGAACCTATATCTCGCACGTCCGCACCAGCAGCGCGAACGTGCCGATGCCAACTATCGGCGATTAATCTATGAGATCGACGAAGGCGGCCGTCGTGTCCTTCGAGAGCAAGGTCTTTCCTTTCTTCCCAAGAGCTACCACCACAACTTCGCTCACGAACTGATGGTCGCACAGATCATGGCCTCGATCGAACTCGGTTCTCGGAAGGAATGCAATGTGCGGTTCATTACCTGGCCCGAGATCCTCGCCCACCAAGGCACGCCGGCCGCGACGCGCGACTCAGCCACTCCAGCGACCATTCGAGTCTCGTATGAGTTACGCGGAGAGCGACGTTCCGACGAGATCACGGCGGACGCTCGACCGTTCGGGATTGAGCGGACGACCGACGGCAAGCGCAGCTATCTTTTCTTTCCCGGAATCGAGGCGGATTGCGGGACGGAACCAATTGATGCCAGCAATACCGATCGATCCTCGGTTGCGAAGAAATTAGCGGCCTATTTGACCATCGCGCGAGACGGCATTCACCGTTCACACTTTGGCTTTCCGAACTTCTTCGTCCCCTTCATCACGACGAGCGAGGCGCGCATGCGATCAATGATGCACGTGGTCGAGCGACTGACCGAGGGGCGTGGATCAAAGACTCTTCTCTTTAAAACATTTCCGAGCTTCACGTCCCCGCAGCGGCCCACTCCAAACGGGCACATGCTGATTGAACCGTGGCATCGCGTGGGCGCTGAGCCGCTTTGCCTGACCGACTGACCTCGCGGATGTTCCGATGACATACGATCGCGCCAAGGTCATCGAACTCAACGACGAGCTCCGCACCACATTCAAGGGCGGTCGTGTGCAAATGACGCGCAATGTCTACGATCTTGATAGCCGCCTTCGCGGTCGAGCGCTCTGGGCAATGTCCCGCTACGACAAATTCGACCCGGAAAATGAACACGATTGGGGCGTCTTCATTTTCGGTGGGTACGCGTTCGAATGGAAAATCGAATACCGCGGCATGGACGGCAAGGGGCTCTCGGCTGATCCCGCTGACACTGAAAAGACACTGCGGGTTCTCACTCTGTACGCGACCGGCGACCTGCTTGCCGCGAAATAGTTGTGTTGACGCCGACAGGTCGCGACTAGCGGTGATGTGCCGCGACTTGTCGCGACCAGACCTGACGGCCGCATCAGCAATATCCCGCTTCAGGGGCTAAGCATCGATCCGAAAAGCCGCGCATCATATTGA
>JARLIE010000205.1 GCA_031291875.1 Minisyncoccota bacterium
GCTCGCACAAGGGAACAGACTTCAGGCCGATTGCCTACAAAGCGGAAACGTCGGGCGAAGTCTGGTTCTGCGGCTGCAAACATTCCGCCGACAAGCCGTTTTGTGACGGCGCGCATGAGACGCTATGAGCGGTCAAAATCAAACGTTTGCCGTCGTACGCCGATGACCAAACTCGGCGGGAATGCGAGAGAGACGCCTTCGGCGATGGCCGCTCGGCGCCAGAGCTGGCATTGGCCTTCGAATGGTTTAGTGGATGTTCGCACGGGGACTCCGCGTTGGCGGCACCGAGCAAACCGACTTTCGCGGTTAGTAGGTGTCGTGCAGAAAGTCTTCGACTTCGAGATCTCGGATCTGCGCTCGCAACAAGTGAACGGTTAATGGCGATAGAGGATTCTTCGCACGAGGGTTCAGGAAAAGCCGCTTCGGCGGTGTGGTCGGAGCGTCCGTTCCTTTCCCTTGCCATGCGCTGATCACGAGCATGCCGGACAAGAGTCGCGAGACCGTGCGTCTGGTCAAATTGAAATGTTTGTTCTTGGTGTCACGAAGGAACTGCATAAAAGTCCGTCGCGCGAAGGAGCGCAGGAACTTGTCCGTGCCACCAGCAAAATTCGTGTGCAGGCTGAGGCCCCCGAGCCAAGGGTGCATGACAAAAACAAGAATGAAAGGTTTGTGGCGCATGAACTGCTTCGCGAACCTGAACGCGTAGTCCGCGCATTCTTCTGCCTGTCTATAAGGGTCGTATGTGCCGGAACTCATCTGGACTATTGCCAGTGGTTTGAGCCTAAATTCCAATAGACTACGTTTGGCAATATTATTCGCCATAAGCTCTGATATTAGAGTTGCGTAGCTGTTGCCGCCGAGAAGGTCGGATAAGGTAGCAATCGAGACATCCTTGCTACCTTCCGCGGCTACGAAAATTGAGGGACCCAGATCGGTTTGAAGACGCTCAACCAGGAGATCAATCAGATGCTCTTGCAGACCGAACGCTTTTACGTCGAAGAAAACGTCGCCCAACAGTTGCAAGCAGCCGTCGAGATCGGAACCATTAGGGTTCAAGATTGCGCTGGGGCTCTGCGCAATCTGGATCAAGAAAGGAATATTGTGGTCGAGAAGTGCTCCGTACGCCGACAATTCGCAGAACGTGCCGATCGTATTTCTGCTAGTCAAATCGGTTAGGGCCTTGGTCATGTACCCATTGCCTACGCCCATAGCGGCGAGGTGGTTTAGCCAGGATGCGATCGCGTCATTGTGCGGTTTCGAGCTGCTCAGGTTGAAGGCGTCCTTCTGCAAGACCATGTTTTTCGATCTGTTGTAGTACAGCTCATCTTTTAGCGTCGTTGTGAGATTCAACGCCGCTACAACTGGGCTAAGTCCAGCTAATAATGTGATCCAGTCATGGCGCGTGTCGCACATATCGCTCTCTCAAATCGCAATTCGCTCGACCGCATCGCACGCGTTTTCGTCGCCCGTGCGCTCATAAAGTTTTGTCGTGTAAATGATTACAGTAACCTGAAAAGCTGTTGACCTCCACCAGGTCATCGTGGCGAGTCCTCGAGCTTCATCACCCAACCGAAGCACGAACAACCCTCTTAAGAGCGGGCGTTCCTAAGGCTCATATGCGGTCAATACGGGACGGTCGCTCCCCGGTTCGGGAAGGTCGACTTCGATCCGTTTTGCGCCA
>JARLIE010000206.1 GCA_031291875.1 Minisyncoccota bacterium
AAAAAACACAAAAACCCAAAACCAAAATCTTTTTTTTATTGTTTTTATTTGTTTTGGTGTTCCTATGTGTTCGATCTGCCGGCATACGGGGAAAGCGCGCCCGCCACCGGCACCTTCGGGCTGAACTACGTATCGAAGACGGTCACCGACGCCCGCACCGAACTCGGCCTCCGCTCCGACAAGTCCTTCGCGGTCAACGACGGGCTCCTCACGCTGCGCGGCCGTGTCGCCTGGGCGCACGACACCAATACCGACCGCTCGGCCTCGGCCACGTTCCAGACACTGCCCGGCGAGCTTCGTCGTGAACGGCGCATCGCCCGCGCATGACGCCGCCCTCACGACGGCCTCGGCCGAAATCAAGTTCGGCAGCGGCATCTCGCTCGCCGCGACCTTCGAAGGCGAGTTCTCGGACGTCACGTCGTCCTACGCCGGGAAGGGTGTTGCTCGGTATCAGTGGTAACGGAACGCGCCATTTGCAAGTGATTTAGCCTCGGTTCGCGGACGGCTTTACATCGTCCGGGCGCGTATCGTTAGCGAAGCGGTCAACGGCTATAGCGCGTAGGGCGGAATAGCGAAGCGTATTCCGCCGGTCCATTTGCCAAGATCAGTCCGGCTATCGCGCAGCAAGATATTAGTCGACGACCTCTACCGAATTGACCTCGCACCATTCGCGCAACGCTTGTTCGGTCTCTTTCGCTTCGAATTCGTACCATTGTTCAAGGGTGTTTCGTCGTATCAGCAGCGCGCGGAATTTCGAGTAGGCCTTTTTCCTACTGAAAATATATCTGACCTCATCGAGGTCGTCTGGCAGAAATCTGCGCGCAAACTCCAGCGCCAGCGGTTTGCCAAGACCGAGCTCTCGTTTGTTGGGGATTTTTAGATATTTCTCGTCGTCCTCGACGTCATCGGGCAGTTCATCATTCAGTTCGTCGAAGTCGGAAAATTCGGAGCGCAAATAAATCTTGCCGGTCCGCCGGCACAGGATGGCCAGATGTTCGCCGAGGCCGGCGAAATCGGCGAATTCAAACGCGGCGAGTATTTCC
>JARLIE010000207.1 GCA_031291875.1 Minisyncoccota bacterium
ACCGCGAGCTCGATCTGGCCTGTCCACCCCCGTCCGGTGTGGACGCAGTCGAGCAGTGGTGCGGTCTCGCTGTCTCGTCGCCCACTTTCACATTACAACAACGGCTGGCAATTCAAAGATGAAAGCGAAACCGCAGGTTAACCTTATATTGCTGGTATTAGTCTACAACCTGGAAATTATGATATTTGGGGGAACGTTTTTTTTAGCTGTTCAGGTGTCTATTTATATGGTATCGGTGCTTGGATAGAACTTCCACCTGGTGGGACGATACCCGATCTATCTTACCGAGCTTATTTAACTTTCACTGCTGTACAATCATCGAGTTTAACTATTCCGACTCGAAGTATTACATTGACTAGTCCAGGAACAATTTACATGAGCAGTTCGTATTCTTGTACTACGAGTGCCACTATGAGCATGTGCGGAAGTGTGTACGCTCGACGTTACTAAGGTATAGTTTCCCGAACAGGAACCATTCTCCATCCCGATTCCCACCACGTCTCCATGAAAAGATAAAGATTTTTATATTTATCTTTTTACGCGAACCCCATTTCTATGAAGTTTTTCGGAAAATTTCGGTGGCGGCTTTCGGGGCATGGGTTATACTGACTGACGCGCGGACTTAGGCTTAGGCTTGCCCATCGCGCCGTGCAACTCGCGCTCCTGATAGATCGGCCCCCAATCGGCGCTCCTCGTTGGCGCGGCTTGCCTCAATGTCGCGAAGCATCTCGAACACATCCTCCCAGGTCCATCTGGCTCGTATAAATAACACGCCCGCAACAAGCGCATTGTCAAGAGCTGCAATCCCGATGCGCCTGCGGGCCCGGGTGCCTTGCCGAGGCATGCCTGGTAGTGGTCCTCGAAGCTCGGCTTAGTAGTAGTGCGGCTCGGTGCACCGTAGTGCGCGGTCGTCAATTCGTATGGCATGCTCTGCAGTCAAATGGCGAGTATCACATGACACGGCCGTTTTCTAGCGTACAAGCGGCGGCGTGCGGAGCGTGCGAGCGCACTTCTCGCGGTAGACTGAGTTGCGTGCAAGTGGACTACTGCGGGGTGTGTGGAGTGCGCGGCGGAGGTCGCACGATGACTTACGCCGCCACCGCCAGCGACGATGATGATGACGACACACCGACCCGAGCAATTCGATAGTCGGCGTGTAAAATGGAATGGAATCCTGCAGTACTCGTTGCCTCCTGCCGCAGACCAGCAGCCGTACGGTGCTGCTGGTGGCGGCCGGGTGACATTGCGACAGACACGGACAACGAAGAAAGCGGTTAAACGATGCGGATTAGACTGTATGATGCGAGTAAACAATGTGATATGAAATGCAACAAATATTTATGAACTTCATGCAATTGCAGCAACTAACAGCGAGCGCGCGATACTGTCCGTCGCATCGAGTACTGTGTGTTGAGAAAGAGCAATCTCCCATCTGTTCGCCTCTTCATCACCTGACTGACTTAGACACACCGACCACCGACCATTCCTGATCGGACTCAATGCTTCTCGAAGAGTCCTCTTCACGTGCCCCAATGGCAAGCTGCACC
>JARLIE010000003.1 GCA_031291875.1 Minisyncoccota bacterium
AGGAGCTGCCGTGGCGGATGCCGCTGAGTCAGACGCGGAGGACGCACCAATCGGCTGTGGTGCATCGGGAATCGCACCTCCTTGGCTGGCGTCGATCACGTCACCCTGGAGATCGATGAAGGAGCCTCGCACCGGAAGGGCGTGCAGCTGTCCATCGTCCAGCACCACGTGGTTGTAGTGACGATTGTGCCGCTGGAAGAACTGCAGCAGTCCCACGATGGTGTTCTTCCGCACCTGATGCCACTTCATCGACGACATCTTCTGGAGCGGAGTCAGCGCGCCAGCGATCACCACGCGGAAGGACGAGTCAGCCGGGATGTGCGGCAGGTGGTGGCGATGACACTCGGGTCCATCTCGACCGTCATGACGTGACCACGAATCGCCCGCTGACCTCCGCCCTTGAGCACCATGATGCACGCGCGACTGTAGCAGATGCCGCTGAGACTCAACTCCGCCCAGCTGGCATCTTGAAGGTCGACCGGAAGACTGCCGATCGCGTTATTGTTGGCGATGGCATTCGCTGGCGGGTTCTTTCCTTCACCTTGGAGCACACGCGAGCACGAGTCGCACACATTCAGGTGAGTCTCGTTCTCCGGAACTGGACCAGCCTGAGGTGCTTGACCCGGGCCGCTGGAGCTGGCATCGAGAGCTGCTGCGACTGGTCCGTCGCTGACGGCACCAGCCGACGGTGCGAGGGCTACCACCGGTGCCTGCTCCTTCGGAACCAGTCGCTGTGCCAACTTGTTCTTGGAAAGCAGCAGGCCGGCGAGTCGCACGTCGAGGTCGGAGAGATCATATTCGTCCACGACCTTCTGCGGGAGAGGCGGCACCACGCCAGCGACTGCGAGCTTCTTCCGAACGCCTTCATTGGTGAAGCGCTCGATCGGCCACACCTTGCAGTGCTCGGCGAACGGCAGAGTCCATTCGTCACAGACGACACAGACGACTTGCTTCTCGGTCAGCAGCTTCACGTCGATCGGCGGCGGTACGACGGCACCGGGGAATTCCTCCTTCTGCTCGGACAGCTCTTGCTCCGGCATGGTGTTCCACCCTTGAGCGGCCAGACGCTTGTCGTGCTCTTCATCGTGCGCCTGTTTGCGCTGTTCTTGACGAGCTGGAGCTTGCTGAAGACGCGCGTCGCGCTGATTCTTGGTGATCTCAGCCTGCTTTCTTTGTGCTGCGATGTCCGGCCGCGACTTGAGCGGAGAATCGGCAGGCTCTTCCTTGCGACGACGCTTGTTCTGCTCGGGAGTTTGGTCGTTCGGATTGCGACCTTTCTCCTTGAATTTGGCATCTCGCGCCTTAGCTTGAGCCTTCTTCTTGTTGCTCTTCTCTGCTGCGATTAGGCGACGATCGTGTTGAGCATCACGTTCCCTGTGTCGCCGTGCTTCCGTTTGTTCTGTTACCTCTTCTGCCCGGCGTCGTTTCTTCCGATCTGACTCGGACTCTTTGGACGATGGACCAGGACGGTCACCGGCCGGCGGTTGGTCACCAGATCCTGCCGGACCGGCGGAGCTCGAAGTCATGACTGCCACCAAATGACAACGGAAATTCTAAATAAAATAATATTGCAAAAGAAATGTATAGCAACAAACACGCGTCAGCAGCAAGACAATTTGAAAGCCCAACATGGTCAAAATGGCAAGGCAATATTCAATACGACCGCACTGAGTGGGAACATCAGGATGGAAGGAATGAAATGGTACCAATAAATTATAAATAATATAAATATATAGTTTCAACCATCCGGAGTCTCAGGGACGATCGTTTGACTGCGGCAAAACGGATCAAAAACGGAACTTCAAAACGACTTAGCAAAGTAAGAACATGATACTATACTATTTAAACGAAACATACAATAAATGAATGATATCCATCATATGTTGCAATTTAAACGGTGTGATTGTGTTCATTTCCCATTGCGTTAGACGCGTTTGAAAATGACTGTGTTTTGGCCAAAGAAAGCGCCAAACGTAGGGACTATAGTAATTCAAATCAACACAGTGTGTAATACTTACATATTAAAAGCCTCTGGTTGCGTTTAAATGCTAATTCCAATCGATTTCAACGTTTGGTCGGCACGTCTAAGACAAAAGCAAAAGTATATTGTGTTTAGAAGGTCAGCAAAAGGTGTTTGATTTGCATTGTCGATCTTTCGATCGAAAAAGCAAGAAAAACGAGTTTTTGCCTTTTCTTAGGCGATCGTCCGAAAGTGCCAAGGGTCGACCGACGACCGTGATCCCGTGCTGGAGGCCGATCTGAGCACGGGAACGGTCTGGCCGTGCCTGGATTGATCTTGTCCATGCGTCGAATCGGACCTGAGCACTTGTGGTTGTCGATCGAGGGGTCGCGTTCCGACCAGTTCTTGGGCTTGTTAGGCGGAGGCGAGATCGACCTGAAGGGACGAAGACAGAGAGACCAAGCGACAAAGGAACGCCCAAGCCGACTGACCAGGCACAGAGGCGGCGACAAGCGGCGTCGAATGGTGGGTCGTGCGACTCGAAGGGAGCACGGGTTGTGGTGGGCGACCGCGCCAGGCCACTCTTGCCAAGAGCTGCAGCCCGCGA
>JARLIE010000208.1 GCA_031291875.1 Minisyncoccota bacterium
TGCTGAACGCTACGAATTTCATGGCCGTTGATCCAAATAGATCCTTGGGTAGGCACATAGATCTTGGCGATTAACCGCTGAAGCGTCGTCTTGCCACTGCCATTGCGCCCCACCAAGGCGACCTTCTCCCCAGGTCGAATCATAAGCGAACAGCCGGAAATGACCGGAATGCCTGTCGATGGATAGGCAAACGAGATCTCTTCAACTAGCAATTCGGGAGTTTCTGTAAGCTCGAGGTCTTCCGCGTGATTTTCGTCGATCAGTGGTTGCGTCGCGAGCACGCGCGTAAGATATTCGTAATTCAGACGCGACTGCTCCAACTGTGTGAGCGACGAACCAAATTGGTGCACTCCCGATACGAGCATCGAAAGGCTCCCTATGATCGCGCCCAATTGGAGATAAGTGTACTTTCCCTCCACAAATCCCGAGGCGAAATATCCGCATAGGATTGCAAACGTGCAAACCTCGACCAGGCCGACGATGAGATTCCAACGGCGGTCGAATCTCGCGAGCGTCATCGCATTGTTTATGAGTTCTCCGACGAGCTCACGAAAATAGGTATGGTAGGGTCCGGTCAGCTTCCACAGACGAGAACGCAACCCGGCGTTTGTTGAGATGAGCTCATAACTAACCTCTATTTTTTTACGCAGAGTCAGCCATTCAGCCTCTTCGAGTTCTCGTCGCTTTGCTTCGATCAACCAGTCCCGCAAGATCATCGGCACGGCAGTTAAAACGGCGAGAACGCCGATGATTGGATCGAGGCCCAGGAGCACCAGTGATCCAGTACCTAACGCCACGACAGACCCGACAAGCTCGCGCTGCTTCTGCCATAACTCCCCTACAGCCCAGAGGCCTCGATTTCGCGCCATACGCTGCAATTCGATGAATGACGGATCGAGCAGCCGACCGAGATCGAGTGAGGTCAGCTTTGCGAGCATTCGCTCTTCTAGTTGATCTGACAGCGCTAAATCGAAGCGCCTCTTGCGAAGAGCGAGAATGGCCGTGGTCGCCGTTTCGGTGAATCGATAAATCAAATAGATCGCGATGCCGACCGTGACGGTTACCCAATCGATGGTGACTTTCTCCACAACGTGGCCTACGAGGCCACCAAACAAA
>JARLIE010000209.1 GCA_031291875.1 Minisyncoccota bacterium
CATTCGACCCGCATGGATTCGCTGCCGCGTGCGGATGAGAGTTTCGACGCGATTTTTCGTCTGCGGATCGAGGACGGCGCTATCACTGCCGAAGGCAGCACTCGCGACCAGATCGTCGATTTTCCAGGTCCTCGCGTCGCGCTCGAAATCCTTTGATTGGAAAACCCCGAGGCCGAGATTGCGCGCATGCTTGACCACAAACGTCAGCGCGCCTTCGACAAGTGCCGCGGCCAGCACCGACACCGAAACCGGAGAGGAATGCGCATCGCCATGTCGAAGCTCGGCAACGGTTTGCGTCCACCAAAGTCGGAACCCTCCGTAGCCAAGCCGATGAAGTTCCTCTGCGAACGCATCGAGAGATTCGACATGTTTCGGCCGACCGTCAGTCCGGCGCTCGATGACGTCCTTGACGACAATATAGGCGCGCGCACGCACCTCGTTGCGTCTAGGTTTGCCACCTCCCATCGTTTGAAGTTGCTCACTCGGAAGCCCGAGGACACCGTTGTTGTGGGGGAAGCCCAGAACACCGTCTTTGTCTGTGAGCATATTGGCCATGACCTGATAGGTGATTGCGACTTCGATATCTCTGCGGGGTATGCCTATCGCGACGGCACGCTCCACCACGAGACTTCGTTCAATTCGCGCATTCGCGGCGCCATCGGCTCTCGCCCGGACATTCAGCTCCAAGACGACAAAATCGAATGCGTCGAAATTTCGATATTCCGGATCCTCGCGGGAGAGGAATACCCATGACGCAACAGTGTTGCGGTCGGGGAGCAGCCGTTTGGAGCCGATGAATTGCGTTGTCGTGCACTGCAACGCGTCCCCGATTTCACCCGGCTGCCAACCGACTTTCTTCCCGACTTCAAGAATTTCTTCATAACTCAACCCCGGATCCGTGGGATCGAGGAAAACACTGCATTCCAGAGCTGCCTTGAGAAAGGTTATGATCTCTTGATTCATAATCAATTCCGTTATTGTTAGCATTCAGTGTTTCAGGGATTTGGCTATCCGTA
>JARLIE010000210.1 GCA_031291875.1 Minisyncoccota bacterium
ACTTTGACGAACTCGTGCGCGATTGCTCGCCACCAGACATTGACTTGACCCAGCTCAGCTACGGGCAACTACGAGCGACTACGGGCGACTACAGGCGCTTTGTGTTTGAATCCGACACCTTCGACGTGGTTTTGACGACCACTGCGCGTTTCTCTCTCACCGAGTCGAAGCGCCTTGCTCAGATCTAGATCGATCTACCTGATCGCATGCCTCCTGGCCACGCGTCGAGAATCAATTTTTGGCGAACCAGCGACTGACCGAGCCTCGACCGAACACGCATCTTGGTCGATGAGTTCACCATAGAGACCCAGTGGGCTCGAGAGGCCACGCCTCCTGGTGGCGCAATGGAAAATCAAATGAGACGCCATCGTACGGGAGGCGAGGTTGCGGCCTGATCGCGAGTCGCGTCAAGTGCCTCAAAAGAGAGGCAGGTGGACCGAGTTGTTTTTGGTTTCCCATCAATGTCGGCCGCCGAGACTCCACGCCGAGTCGACTCGAGCCAACGTTTCACACCTCTTGCACACCTGCGACGACTTGCGCCACCTCGAACGCTTGCATGGCTTGAGCGATTTGACAACTGCTTGAGCAAAAACTTGAGCAAAAACCCACCAGCCGGGCTGGTCCCTCCACAGCCTCCACATGGCTGACCCTCAACAGCCTCGACATGGCGGAGAGCAATGGTCGTTGAGGCAGGAGCAGATCAGACCATGCGTGGTTCAAAGTGAAAATCGCAACGCGATTTCCACGGGTGAGAAATCCTGGTGCGGCTTGACGCGACGTGCTGCGACTTTCGCGTACTTGCGGCGGCTTTGTCATACTTGCCCGCATCTGACCATGAGCATGACCGCCTGCTTCGACATGTTGCGATTTTCGCGACCTACGCCGACTTCTGTCCACAAAGAGCAACTAGATGCGGCTTCAGTCCATTGAAGAGCGAGTTAGGTGAAAGCAAGCCGAGAGGCGAAAAGCATCATTTTTCGTCGTCTCACCACGCGTTTCCGCGCGGCATGTTCGCGCGAACGGCGACTTGGGCGTACTCTTTCATGCTCCTCTGGGCTTCGATGGGCATAAGTCGACTTGGTGCCTGGGTCCATTTGAGGCTATTTCACCCTTTCGTTAGGCAACGTATGCTCGTGCCGTTTGCGCTCGAGAGCCTGGGAGCAAAGGGTACCGAGGCGACGCAACTCCTGCAGCGTCTGTCCGCTCACTCCGTGGATCGATCACTGGCTGCCTTTCTGGCTCATGCGGATCGCATGCTGAGTTCGGCTCTCCAAGTCGGCAACGCTCATGTCGCCTCTCAAGGTGTGGCGGATATGCTGCTGCAGTCGTATCGCGCCGAATCCGCCTCCTCTCCTCTGCGATCCGC
>JARLIE010000211.1 GCA_031291875.1 Minisyncoccota bacterium
AGCCTGCTGGGACTTGCGGATCGCGTTGCTGCGCACTATCCAATGCTCGATCGCGATCTGCTTTTGACAGGCGTGGTCCTTCACGATATTGGCAAAATCCGCGAGCTGTCCTGGGGCGTTGGATTCGACTACACGATCGAAGGCACGCTGCTTGGGCACATCCAAATGGGGATTGATCTGGTGGAGAAGACGATTGATGCATTGCCCAGGTTTCCCAGCCGGCTGCGCACGCTGGTGATTCACATGATCCTGTCGCATCACGGCAAGCTTGAGTTCGGTTCACCCAAGCTGCCCATGATCCCCGAAGCCTTGGCGCTCAACTTTGTGGACGATCTCGACGCGAAGATGCAGGCGGTCTCTAGCGAATTCGACAAGTCAGCACGTGAGGGAAAAGGCCCCGACGAGCTGACAGGCAAAGTGTGGTCGCTCGACAACCGGCAGCTGCTGAATACGAAGCGCTGGCTCAGGGAAGAAAAGTGAAGAGCTGTCAGTTCTCAGCTTTCAGTTTTGTTTTAAGTGGGGTTTTGGGGGGTGAGGCGGCTCACGAATCGCGACCTAAATGGAACCATTTGTGGTACTTCGACAACGTTAAACGTTCGTCTCAATGGTTGCGAAAGGGCGCGAAATGGTCGTCTAAATGGTTACGAAACAGCGTGAAATGGAACCATTCAGGGTTACAAAACCTGCTGAATGTTCGCAAATATACAACCCAAACAGGGTGAAATGGTCGCTTAAATGGTTACGAAACGCGTCGAAATGGTCGTCTAAGTGGTTACGATTTTCGAGATACTTACCCCAGAAAAGTTGCGAATTGAGTGTTTCAAAACCCAGGAAAGTTCCGTTTCAGAGCCAGTGGAACCATAGAATTACCCAAAAACACGCTAAAAGCGTGTTTTTTGCGCGTTAAAAGGCGCTTTTAGCGCACTTTTAGGGGCTTTTTGGCGTGTTTTTGGCGTGTTTTGCGTGCTTTGAAGCATCGGAAATGGTACAGATTTCGCCCTTTATTCCCCGGTCCCCAAGTGCGAGGGACCGGGGGCACCCGGCAATCGCGACTGGCGCGACGTGCCGAGGAACGAGAACACCAGATGCTGCAGATTCTTCTGCTCGCAGAAAAGGAAGTGACGGCGGTGGTGAGCATGAATCAGCAAATTGCAAGCAAGGTGGGATTGACGGAGATCAAGAACAGCAAAGAAATTGAGTTGCTCGGCCAGAAGACTTCAATCGATGAAGTGGCGCAGGATATACAGCGTAGTTTGTCGGATGAGCCTTAGGCTGGTTCGCCGACGCGCGGCTTTTTTCTGGGACGGGCGAAAAGCAACCGCAGGTCCTTCGACTCGCTGCGCTCGCTCAGGATGACAGTTCCAATTTAGTGCTCAGATGA
>JARLIE010000212.1 GCA_031291875.1 Minisyncoccota bacterium
ACGCCGGTCAAGCGCTCGCACGCCTCATTCCAAATCAACACCTTCGAATCGGCGCCGATAACGTATGTCGGGACGATCAAGTGCTCCATGAGGCTCACGGCGAAGCGGTGGTCTTGGACTGCCACCGTCGGTCGAAGAGCCTGCCAATCGTCGTTTCCGGGCATGGAAACGATGAGGAACAGAAACGGGTGAAGCGCGCGTTAACGCGGATCGCGCCGGAATTCATCCGGGATCTCTCGAAGCGCAATAATACGACTTTTGTGATAGTGGGCGCCGGCAGCCCGATTCACATCGATTGGGACCCCACAAACGAGGCGATTCGATCAATCCGCGGCGCAATGTTGCGTCCGGAGTCGCTACCGGGGGTTCTACGCAAGCCGCACCAATGTGTCGCACTCGCGTTGTTACCGTGACTGGCTTGGCCGCGAGCGCTTGGTCAATTAGAACCCCTGCGTTGGGTTGAGGTGACCAAGAATGGGCTCGCATTTCAGGCGCGCGCTACAACTCGCGGTGCTGCTGGGCATCATCGCCCTCGGCGCGATCATCCGGAATGAAGCGGCGGGCGACGCTATCGTCGGAGCCGGTGTCCTCGGGCTTATGGCTCTTGGCGCCATCGGTTTTGGGCTGAGCGAATTCTCGACGTCCGCTGCGGTGCAGAACTCTGCAACTCCAAGTCGGGACGATCTTCAAGCGACGCTCCGGCCTGCGGGGCAACGTCTGGCGAAGGAGTTGGCACAAATCGTTCGGGTTCTTGAGTCCTATCTTCGGGCCAATTCCGGCTTTTCAAATTCGTTGAGTCGCGCCAACCGCGACCTTCCATTGCTCGAAAGACCCGAGCAAGTTCGTGCGGTCGTTGTTTCGCTGATTGAAGAAAACAAAACGATTCAGGCAAGAGCGGACGAGCTATCTCGGAATATGGAAGAGTCTGTCGCGCAGATCGATGGACTGCGCGCCGAACTCGCCGAGGCAAACGAGCGAGCCCTACGAGATCCGGTGACAGCTTTGCGTAATCGGCACTTCTTCGAGCAGAAGCTTCATCAAGCGCTCATCGAGGCGCGCGCCGAATTGCGCGAGCTGTGTCTCTTGGTTTGCGATCTGGATTTTTTCAAGGCCATCAACGACAAGTTCGGGCACCCGGTCGGCGATAAAGTTCTGACGCAATTTAGCAAAATCATGTCCGAAAGCGTGAGGGGCGAAGATACGGTCGCCCGGATCGGCGGCGACGAGTTCGCAATCATTTTTCCCAATTCGAAGCTCGATGACGCGGCCAGAATCGCCGAACAGATTCGGAGACAACTTCAAGACAAGAAATGGTTGCTCGGTTCAAGCGGCGCCGCCCTGGGAACGGTTACGGCTTCGTTCGGCATCGCCGCACTTCGTGCAGAGGAATGGGCGGAAGGATTCGTCAAGCGCGCTGACGACGCGCTCTATCGCGCGAAGTCCGAGGGCCGCAATCGTGTCGTCGTCGAATCTCAAGCGTGACGAGTTCCAACGACAACCTGCCGTTCAGGATGGTCTCTAGGTAGTCGACGATCGATGTGTGTCGTCGCTCACGCCTGCTTTCGTTGTGTTCTCGATCGCGTCCGATGTGAACCCGCTGGACAGGCTTGAATTTGGGATCGCGCCAAAATCAAATTCGATAACCATCAATTTCGCTCGTTTGG
>JARLIE010000213.1 GCA_031291875.1 Minisyncoccota bacterium
GCCAGTGGCGAACACCGCAGCGACATTGCCTCGCCTCTGGCCCGTGGCCAGATGTGGGGACGAGGGCGGTGGCTGGCCGATCGTCCACGCGCGAGAGCTCGAACGAGTGGAGCTGGCTGAAGATGCAACGCCGGAAGGAGGAGAACGAGAGAGCGAGTTGATTCTGTTGAAGCAGGAGCACGGTCGTCAGCGCTCTGCTCGTGGCGTCGCACCCCGCTCCCATTCGACGCTCGATTGTTCGTCCTCGCGTGCGGTGTCGCCTCGTGTCGCTCCCTTCCCCGTGTGGCGCACTGTGCGCCCTGCCGAGTCGATCGCGAGTCCCAGGCCCGGGTGCCCACTCCGAGTCGGCGATCGACTTGGAAGTTGGCGCTCTCGAATCGCCTGTGCGCCGACCGGGCCGCCCCCTAGTCGGCCTCTCCGTCATACGTCTCCCCCTACGGCGGAGTGTGCGCGCTGCGCCTGCGCCTGCTGGCCCACCCGCTCCTCGTCCTCCTGCTGGTAGGCTGCTCTCGGCTGGCTGGCTGGCACGCGGCACAGTGGCAGCGCCCGAAGCTCGCCGATCGACTCGCCTTGCATCAGGCGACGCGTGGGACCCGCGGGCACCTGGCTGCCTGGATGGAGTCCGCACCCCGACCACCAGCTGAGGCCACAAGCGGCACCAAGTCACGGTGACGGCCCGAGCCGTGGGACTCGCCGCTGCTCATGTGACCACCACCTGAGCGACTGACACACACACGCCGGGCGACGGGGAGGACACGCCGCACAGACGCCGAACTGACCAGCCGCATGGGGGGAGGTCCTGCCAACGGCTTGGCAAGGTAGCGCTCAGATAGCGCTAAGCAGCCTTCGGCTCGATGCGGAGCTCGCTCGATGCAGCCAAGCAAGCGAGCGAGAAGCGGGTGGAAGTTGAAATCTGCACCAGGCGATGTGTGGGCACAGCCCGCGGTGACTTGCCTTGGCACTACCGTCGCGGTTGTCGGGGGACAGGCGTGTGCGGGCGGGAGGAAGCCGCGGCTCTCGACCAGCGTGGCCGATGAGCTCATGCAGACGCAGGATGTGCAGGCGGCGTGCCGATTGCCGCCGCCATCTCCGCTCGTCGTCCAGTCTCGACTCCTTGCACTTGACGGCGATCGTCGCGTCGGCCTTCGGCAGCTGGTAATCACGCGTGCGCGAATCGAATCGGAAAGGACGGAGCCGACACCAGGTGGACGACGCGATGGAGAGCGCGGGGGCAATGGGAGCTGTCTCCATGGGCTCACCTGTCGGAGCACACTCGTCGCCGGCATCGCCGTGGCAGCTGCTGATCTCGAAAGTGGACCTGGGCCGCGCGGAACTCCCACAGGACGAACTGGCTGCAGCTCCTCCTCCAGTATGCCGATCAGACGCCGGCGGCGGTACCGCCCGCCTTCACGGTGTGCACGGCTGCCTGTCGCGTCTCGAGTGGTATGGACAGCACCTCCGCGATGGCGTCGCGCGTGCACGCCAGATGGTGTCCCCCAGCCGCTGCTGCCGCCTGGTGGAAGGCGGCCGACGCTGGAGCGGCATCGACCGCCGGATCCGGACACGCCTCGTTCGTGACGCGCATGTGTCCCATGTGGAGGACGTGCTGCTGGTCGAGTGCGAAGCCGCTCTGGCGCGTCCGCCTGAGGTCGACCAGCACCGACCCGCAGGCGAAGTGCGCGCCGATGTCGTGCACCAGCGAGCGC
Organism: Minisyncoccota bacterium; assembly: GCA_031291875.1. Taxonomy (GTDB): domain Bacteria; phylum Patescibacteriota; class Minisyncoccia; order Phycocordibacterales; family UBA2100; genus UBA10103. The sequence goes on from JARLIE010000213.1 coordinate 1,707, forward strand.
ACGTAGAAACCGGCGCCGCACTTCACCTCGACCGTGTAGAACGGCGGCTGCCAGTCGGTCACCTTGATCGAGTAGACTTGAACATCACGCCGCTTGCGCTCCAGGTCGACTTGGTCCCCCTTGCCGGCTCGTGCCAGTCCCGAGAGTCGCTTTCCGTCCAACTTGAGCGCCGAGTAGAGCGGCGGCGTCTGGCGGACGATGCCGCCGATGCGCGCACGATACTGCTCGGCGAGGAACGACTCCAGGCCGGCGAGGGTCACGTGGCCGTAGGGCTGGTGGATGAGGTCGTCGACCTTCACTCCGTCCAGGTCGTACGTCGGTGACTCGACGCCGAGTCGCCCGCGTGCCACGTAGACCTTCTCGCTCGCAAGGAAATCCTGGAGCTGCTTCGTGCCGTGACCGACGCCGATAACGAGCACGCCCGTCGCCAGACGATCCAGCGTGCCGCCGTGACCGATGCGCACGACGGAGCCGGAGGACGAGGACGCGGAGCGCCGATCCGGGTAGCGCGCCCGCGGGCGGTCCGGCGCCTCGAGCGTCGCCCTAGGCGAGATGACCTTCTTCAGCGCGGCGACGACATTCGCACTGGTGGCGCCGGCCGGCTTGCACACGCAGAAGACGCCGTGGAACGAGCCAGCGGGCGACTGGCCGGTCAGCTGGCTGGCCACCGAGCGAACGACGGGCGGAGCGAAGCGACGCATCGGCTGGGAAGGAAACAGCAGCGACTACCAACACGAGCGACCCATCAGCGAGTGAGCAACCGGGAGTCCTTCTACAAGCGCTCGTGGGCGCGCTCCGTCACGCACGGTCGATGCATTGCGCTGCGGCTGCCGTCGCCTTGCCGACCGATGGCGGGAGCGACGCCCGATGAGACAACCGACCAACGCGCGCGCACGTCGGCCGAGGCGAGAGGGCGCCCATCGATCTGTACGCGCCATTGGTCGCTGTCGGTCGCTCGGTCTGGCGGCGCTCCTCTCTTGCCTTTCACCAATCAGCAGCAGCGCGCCCACTCCACTCGCATCTGCCAGTGCGTGAAGGCTGGCGCGACCGCGCCGTGCGTCGCACAACAGACAGTCCCCCTCCTCTTCGTCGGCCATCTCGTCGAGGAGCTGCGGCCTTTGTCCGCACTCGACGCATCCGACCCGACTGGAGTCCGCCAGCCGGCACGACTCCCGACGCCGGGTAGACGAGCAGACCATGGCGCGCGGGTGCCTGTCCGCGTTGGCACCGACGAACCGAAGTCGCGCGGCGGGCAAAGCGAACTGAGGCCAACAGGAGGACACAAGGCCAGCCAACACGATCGCAGTCGAAAAGTCAAATGCACAGCATGGGGCCAGGATCAGGAGTACACATGTTATGCGCTGCTGATAAAAGAATATAGTTTAGTAGACGTCTTCTGGCACCATAGTCAAAGTAGCTGTTTTATTAGTTCCTGCTCTTTCGTCCTCCCAAATACCGGGTTCTATCGATCTGCATCGATAATGCCGCCCGCTTGGCTTGTCCCACTTCGTCCTCCCGTGTGTCCGTCTGTGTCGCTGTGCGAGTCCGTCCGCTTGCGGCCTCCTGTTCCTGGTGCTTGGTGTTCGACCTTCTTGGGCCGCGATCCGCTGGTGGTTGGCGGGACTCGAAGCCGCCCGGCAGTGGCTGCGACAGGCGAAGAGGCGAGACTCCGAGGGAGCACACGGGGAACACCACGCACAATGGACGCCGGCGCACGGACGACTGACGCGTCACTGGGAAGGAGGGAGCACGATGCGACCAGCAGGTGGCACCGCTGGAGTTTTGTGAATTTGCGCTCGCTCACCGCCTGCTGACATCATCTTGCGGGTTCCAGCTTCCTTCTAGTCGCCCTTCCGATCGCGTGTCCTCCGGTCGTGCTGTCGCTCGCTCGATGAGCCAGCAGTCGCATCCGTTGCAGCAGCGCGGCCCATCGGCGTCTACGTCTCCGCCGGTGCAGCTGCTGTCGACTGCGTCTTCCGAGTTCAACGACGACTACGACTATGAGGCGAGTTGCCTGAGCGGCGGTGGCGCCGGCGAGACTACCCTCAGCAGTGCGGAGGCCAGCTTCGATCGGCTCCTGCAAAGCGTCGCCCATCGTGACCGCGCACACTTCGCGGCCTACGTGCGAGCAGAAGTCGACCGGGATACATCGACCGCAACCACCTCAGCCAGCCTACCCAAGTCGCGATCCAGCAACGGCTTGCACCACGCCGACCATCCGGCGTCGCTCCTGCACACGGTGGCCTCCGCCTACAGCCAGCTGTCTCCCTGGTGGCGCAGCGTGCTCGATCGATTCTACCTACTGGCGGGCCTGCTCTTCCTGCAGAGCTGCTCGTCACTCATCCTGTCGCACTTCGCCGACTTCATTCAGAAGCACGTCATCGTGACGGTCGGTCGACGGCCAGAGGAGCGAGGGAGAAAGTTCGTCCTGCCCAGCAGCAACATCCCCATCGATGCTGACATCTTCCTTTCTGGCGTCGTGTTGTTTTGTCCTCAGCTGTACCTGACGATGCTGGTCGGCGCCGGCGGCAATGCCGGCAACCAGGCTTCGGTGTTGGTGATTCGCCTGCTGGCGACGTCGTCTCGTCGCATCCAGCCGCTTCAGATCATGCGGCAGGAGCTGCAGGTCGCCGGCGTCATCGGCCTCCTCATGGTGGTGGTCGGGTTCAGTCGTGTCTACCTATTCGAGGGCGGCAACTGGCGGTACGCGGTGGCCATCACGGCGTCGCTTTACGTCATCGTCACTGTGTCCATCATCGTCGGCGCCGCTCTCCCGCTGCTGCTGCAGCGGATGAAGCTCGACCCGGCGCACGCCGGGCCAATCATTCAAGTGCTGATGGACGTCAGCGGAGTGCTCTGCACGTGCGCAATATGCTCGGTATTCCTGGGAGACGCCAGCGAGCCAAGCGACGTGGCTCTCACATCCGCGCTGTAGCGAGCGCTCGCAGTGCGCCCCCGTGTCACCATTTTCGTTTCCGACTGTCATACACACGCGCAATTGTTTCACAACTCCCTGCTGCGTGTTGCATGAAGTTTGTGATCGATTGCAGTGCAGCCGGCGCTACTGTCGTTATCCGCAAACGCTGACACTCTTAGGCGCAACCTTCTCGCTTCTAACTTCGCAACTGTTAATCGAATGAGGCAAGTATTACCGACGGGTAGCCCCCAGCAAGTGGTATCGTCACCTGTATCTCGATACCCGCTGTGCGCGTTATCGTGAGCAGGAGAATTTCGAACAGGCGGATTCGGCCGATAATTTCGAATGACCTCCTTCCCGCAGTACATGCACAGTAGCTCTGTAAATTGGTGGACCAGCAGATCTAAGCCTCGACTGCTCCGATCCACCCTCCATCCGATGGGCGCCCAGGCGTCGAGGCTGTGGCCTCTGACAAAGTTGCCGCCTAAGAAAATTTCTTAGGACGCGACTTTCCTTTGAGCCACAGGTGGCTGTAGGCGTCCTCTATTGGAAGTTAGTACCCGCCACCACTTTTGCGTTCGCGACTTTTAAGAAATAGGGCCGCCGAACTTTCCGAAAAACTTCAGAGCGTTCGCAAAAGAAAAGGGGGTTCGCGTAAAAAGATAAATATAAAATTCTTTATCTTTTCCTGAAGAGGTGGTGGGAATCCGGATGGAGAATGGGATGAACATCTGCAAAAAAGAATGCAAAAAAGAAAAGAGAGAATCGCCTTCAGAGAGGATTGAACTCTTGTCAACGAGACACCAATCTCCACGCCCTACCACCAGACCACTCGGCCGTCGATTACACAAGGGGAAACAATCATCAGTCCCTCGTACCGTAAGGGGAAAAGAGGAATCGAGACGTCTCTGGGTATCACGAAGTACCCAGAGACGTCTTGGGTGGCGCTGCCTAACGAGAGAAGAGCGAAGGGAGACACACACACACACACACACACACACACACACACACAAATATATAAATAAATAAATATATATATATATATATATATAAATAAGTAACTTAATCAAATCTCTCTCTAAAGAACAATGGCGTCGAAGAGGCTCGTCAACCAAATCCGAAAGCGAGAGAAATCCACAGACAAATGACAGACGCCCGCCTTGCTCTACTCTGAACTAGACAAGGAGTTCCACTTCGTCTTCGACCCATGTCCGATCGACTGGGAGCACGACACACACCCGGACGGACTATCCATCGATTGGAAGGACTCAAATTTCGTCAATCCCCCTTACTCTCAAACGTCAAAATGGATCGAGAAGGCCTACGAGGAATCACGCAAAGAAAGATTGAGTGTGATGTTGATAAACGCCTGCACCGATACAAAGGCCTTTCACGAATTCGTATACAAGAATCCACACGCCGAGTACAGGTTTATCAAAGGAAGAATCAAATTCACGTGTCCTCAAAGACCAGAATGTAATCAAGCGAACATGAAGGCCTCGATGATTGTCATATTTCACCCAGTCGTTGTTGTTTAGAAATCATAAAAAAGTGAAAAAAAATGATGTCTAAAATTATTATCTTTCTTCTATATCATATAGACGAGAGAAGATGGGATTTGGTTCTCACCATTGTTCAGATTCCGGATTTGCTTGGATGGATAGATCGTGTAATACTCCTCCTCCAAAGGAACACCATGCGGAGGAAGACGTTCTCTTCATCGATACAAGTGAACCTAATGGCGAGGAGTACTACGATGCAATCATGGCGTTCTTCTTTCGACATTGTGTGTCGCTACCAGCGAGAGCAATATGGGAGAAGACTAAACCTGAGCAGTATAAACGCTGGTTGACCATCACATCTCGTATGAAGTATGTTTACTCGGAAGAACAGAAGGAGAGACATCGAATCAAACAAAGAGAGAACTATGCGAGAAATAAAAACATCATCGTTGAGTGTGAATGTGGAGAATCGATGGTGAAAACCAAACTGTGGGCTCATATGAAGACCGACATTCATCTCCGACTAATGTGTGGAGATGCTTACAATTGTTTCGAATAAAAGTGATAAAATTGACTTAAATAAATTATCTTGCTTTATAGTAACCAACCATACGACAAGATGCCTCCGAAAACCAAAACCAAACTTTCACAGACCGAGCTCGAACGTATCATCTCTGACGCAACGAAGGAGTTGAACGCGCTAAAACAACAGCGTCCCGCAGTAAAGGCTAAGAAACCGAAAGTGAAGAAGTCGAAGGTCGAGATTGTGTTTGAGGAGGACGATGTTCCTGATATTCGGCATGATCGATTGAAGGATCTCTTTCCTCCGAAAAAGAACAAGGTCGAGATTGTATTTGAGGAGGAACAACGTCCTCCTCCGAAAAGAGAAAAGAAGAAGAAGAGGAAGTCGAAATCTCCGACCAAAGTTAGAAGTGCGTACGGAGAGGCCTACGATGAACTGCTCGGTGAGGCCGTATCGCTCGGATTTGTTCCGAAAAACAGACGAAGAGTTGCGAAGGCGACACTGGCCACGTTCATCTCCGAAAATCAGAACATCTTCGACTTTCGTCACACGCCGGTGACGAAGCGACCGAACAACTACGAAGTCACGATGAAGATCTTCGGTGGTGTGATCAGCGAAGAGGAAGCGTTGCGTTCCAAGAACAAGAGATCGATCAAACAAGGAAAGGATCATCTCATCAACGTCGACGAGAGTGGAGAGACTGCCTACTACAAAGCGATCCGCTCTCGCGCTGTCGAGAATGTGAAGAACACCAAGTTGAATCTTTTGAAATCGCTAGTCCCGGGGCAGATCATCAAACGGTACAACAGAAAGGGTGAGTACACCGACGAGTGGTTGAACCTCATGAACCTCTTTGGCCTGAAGGATTATGAGCTCACTGGACTCGTCTACAACAAGTACCAGCTCGTTGACTTCATCGAGATCATCAATGTGAGTCGCGACCATTCCAGTTCGACCAAGGAGATTCCTGAGAACTACATCGAGAGGCGCAAACACAGAGGTGGAGATGACAGCTCAGTCCTCACCCAGTGCCATCCATACATCAGTATTCACATCGACGAGGAGAAAGCGAGAGAAGACCCTGCGTCTCTCTTCATTCCGGTCTTCACGAACGAGTATCTCAAGCAGAATTTCGTTCCCAACCGGTGTGTCATGGACTGTATCATCGAAGCCTACTCCAAGTCGTGAACTGCGTATCAGGGAAGACTGAAGAAACCTAGACCAGCTCTCTCGTACGAATACCTTCAGGGTCTCTTCGGTATCTCCGACGAGGAACTGGAATCCGGTATCTCATTCGATCTCGTAATCGAGAAGTTCTTCAAGCCGTTCAATCTCTCCTTCGTAGTGTATGACGCGATGTCAAATATCATCTTCCAGTTCTCGTCCCCGAAGATCAACAAGAATCTCAACCCGTACACTCTGCGTGTTGTCTCCACCAACGGTCACCTGCAACTGATCAACGACAAGACGATCTTGAATAAGATCAGTCAACTCATCTCTCCCGATATCGATTCTCAGGAGGAGCCCTTCTCGCTTCACGTCAGAGATAAGTTGTTTGTCCCGTCTCAGAAGGATCCGTCTCAGTACATCGCGTACCTTCCTGACTTCAAGAACATCCACACTCTTCCGTTCGACGAAATCGAGGAGAAGGAGATGCGAATCACCGTCGAGACGCCATTGGATGATGTGCTCTCGTTCCTCTCTCACCTGCAATCGGCTACCGAGAGAGATTCGACGCGATGGAACCGACATGATCTCCTGTATCAACATCAAGATCAAGGGAAAGGATACACAGATCATAAACCCGGAGGGCAATGCCGTCGTCGGAGAGCTCAAGTTCGAGACTGACGACGATAATGAGCAATTTCGGCAGTACATGACGTACAAGAACCTCTTCAGCCAATGCATCAACACGATCGGACACCAGTCGTCTCACCGCGAGATCGATCTGATGAAGGCGTTCGCGCCTCGACCACTCCATTATAAATTCTCGTCCAAGCTGAAGACGACCGGTTACCTCGATATGATCAAGGCTTACACCTCCTGTCATCTGAAGATGTCAACCATTCCGAGTCTGAACCAGTTCGATCATTACACTCTCTATAAGTACAACGACACAGAGATGTATCAGATCAACTGGACATCATTCTATCTCATTAAACGAATCGACTCCAGCGAGCATCCAATGCCGAATGCTGTTCGCGACACGCTTCTCGTACAGAAGTACACAGAGCTACGAGGAGAGGAACTAGCAAAGTTCTACAACGAATTCCAAGATCACATTCTCATTGTGGCAGAGATGGTGGTCTCCTCTACGAAGCAGAACAAGTCCGCTAAGCTGATCAAGGAGATCTTCGACGATTCGATCATGTCCGAGGAGCAGAAGAAGTTCATCATCGTGTCGACACTCGGAACCATCGAGAAGTCGATGAACAAGAAGAAGAAATGTCTCCTGATGCAGGACTACGACGAGGCATTGACCTACTCTCGTCGCTACAAGACAGAGATATACGACTTCCAGATCCCACCTCCCTCGTCACTCGTGATTCAATCCTCCTCGAAGAAGAACAATCCACTCCTCAACCAGAAAGCCTCTTCAAACGGTGTGTATGTTATTCAGAAAGAGGAGTCTAAGAAGCTCGTTCGTGGAATGTATCCGGTAAAGCTTGCGATCTACTCGATCATGAGATACGAGCTCTACCTGATGTACAACCACGTCGTCAGTCTCGGACTCATTCCTACGGCGGTAAAAACTGATTGTATCTACTTCCACGAACCGGATGACATCGTAATCATGGCGGATACCTACGACTCCTCGTCCTTCGAGAATATTGGAAAGTATAGAATGAGAAAACTAAAAGAAGAGGACCGAGTTCCCTACAACGCGTTCTGTGACAAGACTCTCGAATGTGAGGGGTTACTAGATCAGATCAGCGAGAAGCAATCGGTCAATATGATCTCACTCGACAACGAGAAGTACTGGCAGACAGATGTCTCCTTATATCACGAAGAGGCGTTCGCAATCATCGACTCGCAGCAGCGAACATTCATCCTCGGAGAGCAGGCAGGAGCGGGAAAGACCACACTGTGCGAGAACTACCTCCTTAGCAAACAGGACAGTGTCAGCTTGGGATGTGCATTGATGAACAAACGAGTTATCAAACTCCGAGAGCGTCTGGGAGAGGATAGTGCGTTCACTGTTCATCAGCTCCTCAATCTCCGTGTGGAGGGTGCAGAGGTCGTGAACAAACTGGCAGGTGTCGACATTCTTTTGATCGACGAGATCTACTGCTTCTCCACGAGCGATCTCTCCCTCATCAAACACGAGATTATGGACAAGTACCCTGAGCTGAGAATCATCGCCACTGGGGATGCAATCCAGTCACGATTCTCCGATGTGAATAACATCACCGATTTCGACACCGCCTCCTACTACAAAGCGATTATCGACTCGATGTTCGCGACCGGAATCTCGCTGAAGATCAACAAGCGAATGAACGATCCGAAACAGCAGATGAGACTCGAGGAGATCAAAACGCATCTCTTCTCGACTGTCGACTCACGACCAAAGTTCTCGTTTCTCCCGACGAAGGACATTCATCCGATTCCGCATCTGAAAACATTCACGGATATACACGCCGTCACGCGTCACGTGGTCAACGGTGAGTTCATTGGACACGCTGTCTGCTACCACGTCCACACGGTCGACACCGTGAATAAGTTGATACATGCCGAGTTCATCAAGCAGAACCCCTCATTGGAGGTGACGAGTGTGAACGGTTTTCTTCTCTATCCGGGGCAGGAGTTGATCAATCGCGCCGCGTACCATTTCCGGGAAGCGACTCTACACGAACTACTCTTATCGCGTCCAGAGTGTGGAGACCAATCTCATCGATGCGAGAGGTGTGGACAAGAATGGGAAGAGAGAACGAGGAAAGCCGATGAAGGTACAGAGTCAGATCGTGAGGATGAAGTGTGACTTGACTAACCAGGAGTTCTTCATTCCCGCCAAGAGTATCGAATCCTTCCAGTACAGATACGCCAGTACGATTCTCTCATCGCAGGGTGATACCTACGGAGATTCTCCTTTGACTCTCTTCGACTTCAACTCTCCGTGCTGTAAGCCGAACGATAAGTGCACAGCCATCAGTCGTACGAACAATCTCAGTTGGGTGGAGATCTACATGGGTCAGTCGATGCGAATAGACTCTACCAAATTGAAGGAGAGAATTCGTAAGCGCATCGCGTCACACAAGATCGAGGACGAGAAGAAGGGGAGAGAGTGTGAGGATAATGACTACGTGGATGTCGACTGGGTCATGGAGAGGTTCTACTCGAGCAATTTGACATGTCCACATTGCAATCAGATCTACGGACTGACTACCTCGAGCATGAACACCTTTTCGATCGATCGTATCAACGACTCCTTCGCTCACACAAAATCGAACTGTGTAGTTTCGTGTCGTATTTGCAACATAAGCAAACAAAAGCTTTAAGAACCTAACTCTCTACGGAAAATGGAGACTTTGAAGAAACTCTTCTACGACACAAAGACCGGATTAAGATCCTCGAGTCTCTACTCCAAAGCAAAGGCAATCGATCCGACCATCACAAGAGCGCTGGTGAAGGAGTTCCTCTCCAAGCAGAATGTGACTCAGGTTTTCAAGCCGAGAAAGATTAAGAGGTTCTACCCTCTGATAGCAACTAAACCGGGAAGAATACAGATCGATCTGATGGACATGTCCAACGAGGATACGGTCAAGAACAAGGGACGAAAGTGGTTGTTCTGCGCGGTGGATGTGTTCAGTCGTTACGCATTCTGCTTTCCTCAGACATCGAAGTCGGATATGAGCTATCTGGAATCGTTGAAATCCCTCATTAAGGATTGTAAAGAGGTCGGTATCGTTCCGTATCAGATCGACTCCGATTCCGAGAGTTCTTTTATGTCTCGTCAGTTCAAAGCGTTATTGAAAGCGAACGACATCACGCAGAATCTCGTTCCGGTTGGAGATAAACATAGAGTCGGTATTGTAGAACGATTTAACGGTACGGTTCGAATGTTCCTGAATCGATACAAGACGGTTTATAAGACCACCGATTGGTTGAGTGTGATCCCTGATTTCTTGACGAACTACAACACGACTGTTCACTCGACGTTGGATGGACAGACACCGAAGGAGGCCATCGAGGGAACAGGAGCGACATCACACATGTTCAATCAGACATTGGATGCATCGGAGGAGACCTATAAGGAGAGGTTCTCGGTTGGAGACAAGGTGAGATTACGAAGAAAGCATGCGTTGTTTGAGAAGAGATCGACTGGTGTCTGGACAAAGACAATTCATACCGTGGAGGAGATCAAGGGAAGCGATATCTATGTCGACGATCGTGTGGAACCCTACAGAAAGGAGAATCTCTTGAAGGTGAACGAGAGCGAGAATGTGGAGGTGGTGGACGACCGAATGGGAGAGGAGGAGAAGAGTCACACGGAACAGATCGTGGAGAGGAGAATCACTCGGAGAATGAACAAGGAGGGAGTCGAGAAACAGGGTGAATCTACAGAGGAGGAGAAGAACGAGAGGGCGTTGCAAACCGAGAGAATTTTTCGGGCCTATGATCTTAACTTGAAAAAATGAATTAGTAGTATAAGGACCACTGCATATTATTAGACTAGATCATGGCTGAAATAGAATTTGTTTTCATTACTGATATTCCAGGGTTTGAAGAGTACGGCATTAGTGAGACGGGACTTGTGTATTCTTACAGAACAAAGAGGTTTGTCAAAACCTATATCAACCAGACAGGATATCTAGCCCTCTCTTTGCAGAAACACAAACGAAATCTACATCAGTTACTGCATCGCCTTATCGCAATCACCTACATACCAAATCCGATGAATCATCCATGCGTTGACCATAAAGATCGAAATAGGTTGAACAATACATTATCAAACATGAGATGGTGTAGTTTCCAGGAGAACAACAGAAATAAGAAAAAAGTCATGGGTACATCTCAGTATCACGGAGTGACGTGTGATACAGGTAACTCATGTTGGAGAGTGCGTATTCGAACATGAACTGAGAGATTGAATATTGGAAACTTTAATTGTGAAGAAGAAGCAGCTCTAGCGTACAATACAGCTGCTGTAAAGTATCACGGAGAATTTGCTCACCTTAATGACCTCCTGGTCATTTGATTTCGGACCGTATTTGGTTTAACTGACTATTATTTTTATAACTCTGATTCGGGTTATAAAAAAATTAAGGGCGAGCCATTCGCTTGTTTCTCCAGGTACGATAATCCTTCTCCTCTTGCTGTTGTTCTCTTTCCTTCAGGTATCGCTCCTCCCATCGCTTCTCTTTATCCTCAGTTTGAATCAGATCTTGGAGAAGACCACCCTCTCCGATGGTATATTTCCTCTTCACTCCCTCCAGATGAACCACACATGACTTACCCAAATCATAGTGAATCATAGGCGGTATTTCGAAGTTTATTGTTTGCCCGTTTGGGAATGTCAGTGACGACGGCTTTCCATTTGGACCGGAGAATTGATCATCAACTGGTTCCTTCTCCTCATCGCTATCCTCATCGCTATCTGAATCTCGATCTGTAATCTTCTTCTCGTCAGCAGTAGTCGGAACAGGTTCCTTTTCACTAATCTCCGGCAGAGGAGGACAGTGTCGGTAATAATGTTGTGAGCATTGAGGTCCCTTAATATCCTTCTTTGAAACGTGATAAGAGCATCGATTTCCTTTATTCTTTCCCTGGCGGAAGACGTAACAACAACGTTTTGGAGTGACGAAATCATCGGAGTGACTCATTTATATAACGAAAGATTATAAATAAAAATTATTTGTTTAACTATTTATTTACAACATAAAAGATTATAAAATGTATAGAATCCCGAATGTCGTTCAAGCGTCCGATCTTCAAGAGATTGGGTTGTAAAAGTCAGATGTTGGAGATTCTCCTACCCATGATTCCGCCTCATAAAACGTACGTCGAAC
>JARLIE010000214.1 GCA_031291875.1 Minisyncoccota bacterium
ATGACGGGCGCATGTCGACCGAGACGCGCGGCTCCATGCATGGCGAAATCGGCCAGACGCAATTCCTGCCGAAGACGATGCTGCAATATGGCGTCGGCAATCTCGACACCGCCGCTGGCGCGCTGGCTTCGACGGCGAATTACCTCAAGGCGCATGGCTGGCACCGCGGCGCCGGCTATCAGCCGGGCGAGCCCAATTTCGCGGCGATCCAAGCCTGGAACGCGGCGACCGTCTATGAACAGACGATCGCGATTGTCGGCAAAGAGATCGACGGCGGGGATGATTGAGGGGTGATTACGCGTCTGTGCGAGGCGTGTTCACATGCGCCCGCGCGCAGAGACATCACTGATGTCTTCCGGCCTTCTCGGATAACTGCGCGCCTCATACTCTTCGTTCTCCACATTACTGTGCTTTAAAGTGCATGCCGCGCCGGTTATGATTGACTCATGGCGCAAGTAAAAAATCCTACCCTGTTTTCTTCTTACTTCCGTGTGCCCCTCGAAGCATTGGCAGCGGCCGGATTGATTGATCCGTTCCTAGACGTCGACGTTCCGCTCTTTATCGATCCGGTACTATTGGAAAAATCCAGCAACGACACAATTAATACAACGGCAATTGAGCGATTTCGCAATCATTTCCAAGTCTTGGTGCGAATGCTGGCTATTTCCCAAAACGAAAACGATGCCGCGTGGAAAGGCGCACGGCGACAGCTCGACTTGAGCGAACCGCCTGAGAACGGGCTCGGCTATGGTGGCAGCGGCCGTTCCGGAAGTTCGCGGCCAGACGACATTCGCGAGGCGATCCTTCGCACGAGCAAAGAAATCATCACCTTGGGTGCAAGCGATCCGGAAATGATTTCACTCATGGGATTTTTTGAAGAAGACGTTGGTCCCGACACCATCAGCGATCTGACTACAACCGTCATTCTGGATGATCTTGCCAAGATTACAGAAGACTTTTGCAGAGGTCAGGACATTCCGCTGTATGACTTCGATATCTGCGCTACTCACAAACTGCCTAGGTATGTCGATAGCAGAGGTCGTAGCTCGCCCCTTGTCCTTGTGCCGGAAGATATAGTCCGTGAGTTACCCATCGCTAATGACTGGTCTGACATCGAGCGTGCCGCGATGGAAAACGCTAGAATACGCGACCGGGTAAATGGACTTCTCGGCGGCATAATCCAGCCTACCGTGGCAGAGCGAAAGCGCGCGCTCCGTGATGCCGCTCTTCAATCCTCTGCTGATTTCGATCTCTTTTTAACCGCGGTCAAGGAGAACACCAGCTATTACGATCCAAATCTAGATGCACTTGGCTATTACAAAGTCAAAGCAATAATCGCTAATGGTTTTCCGGGTCTCCGGAGTGCGGCAGGTTATAATCTAGGAATAGGCGCTAATGAAATTATGCGCGTGGTGTATGATACGATTGCTTTATTCAAACGGCACGTCGAAGCTGGCAATTTATGGGAGGAGCTTTGGATAGGTGATAAGCCGAAAAAAGAGCGCGCATCGCAGTTGATCTATTATGCGATTGCAGATTCTTTCTGCAAAGCAAATGATCTCGATATATCGCCAGAAGCAAACATGGGAGGTGGCCCGATCGACTTTAAATTCTCACGCGGCTACAGCGCGAGGGTGTTGGTCGAGATGAAACGATCGGGTGGAACGGTCGTTCATGGATACGAAAAGCAACTTGAATTTTACAAAACCGCTTCTCAAACTGACTTTGCCATATTTGTCATCATCAATTACGGCGATTTAGGTAACAAACTGAACGAGATTAGGGCGATCCAAGGCGGTCGCCTAAACAATGGAGAGCGCGCGTCGGAAATCGTTGTAATTGATGCGACACCGAAACGATCAGCGAGCAAGCGAAAATAAACCCCCCACTCCCACTCGATCGTCCCCGGCGGCTTGCTCGTCACGTCATAGACCACACGATTGATGCCGCGCACTTCGTTGATGATGCGCCTCGCGGCGTTTCTCAGTCCTCATCCTGAGGAGCGCCTGAAAGGCGCATCTCGAAGGACGAGGACTTTAACTCATCCTTCGAGACGGGTCCTGCGGACCCTCCTCAGGATGAGGGCTACTCAATAGATTCCGTCCCGTCGCATAATGTGTGCGCCCTTGAGGGGAAGAGAATCGCGCCTTCACGATGTGGGTGAACTGCTCCCACAGATGCAACGGGAACTCCGGGCGGTCCGCAGCTTCACAC
>JARLIE010000215.1 GCA_031291875.1 Minisyncoccota bacterium
AACATTCCCGATCCCGATCGCAAACTCCGCATCGGGCTGGTTTCGGCGGATTTGCACCGCCACGCGGCCGCATTCTTAAGCATTCGTGCGATTGAGCAATTGGCCCGTCTCGGACATCAAATCTATTGCTATAAGACGGATCGAAAGCGGCAAGACGACGATTTCAGTAACCGGTATAAGGCCGCGGCAAAGTCGTGGTGCGATGTTTCAGATCTCGATGATAAGGCTCTCGCCAATCTCATTGAAGAGGAGAGAATCGATATCCTGTTTGATCTCGCTGGTCATACAGCGGGAAATCGGCTTTCGGTCTTCGCCATGCGGGCTGCACCGGTTCAATTGAGTTGGGCTGGATATGTCGGGACGATTGGACTTGATACTTATGACGGCATCATCGCCGATTCTGTCGAAATTCCTCCCGATCACGACGCCTTTTATGTTGAGCCAGTTGTTCGGCTCCCGGAATGCTATGTCTGCTATCATCCGCCAGAGGTCGCGCCGGATCCGGGTCCGCTCCCGTACAGCAAGACAGGCACATTCACATTCGGCTGCTTCAATCGTCCAGCGAAGGTCAATCGCGAGGTTGCGGGAGCCTGGGCGAGAATCCTGGCGCGGGTGCCTGGCAGCCGCATTCTGATGGTTTATGGCGGCCTTGGCGAAACAACGACGCAGGAGGCGGTCTATAAGATCCTCGAAAGCGGCGGCGTCTCCCGAGACCGAGTGGATCTCGTCGGAGGCTCGGAGCAGCCAATACTTCTGACGGCCTATGCCGATCGGGTTGATCTCGGGCTCGATCCCTTTCCCTATTCCGGTGGCGTGACGACGCTAGAAGCGATGTGGATGGGCGTTCCGATCGTGACTTTTGTCGGCGATACATTCGCTGGGCGGCATTCGGCCAGCCATCTGACGGCAGCGGGGCTTTCCGAATTTTGCACGACGTCTGTCGATGCCTATGTAGATCTCGCTGTTGCATGGGCGGAGAGACCGGAGGAACTCGCGATCTTGCGGGGAAAACTGCGCGAGCAAATCGTTGCGTCGCCATTGAATGATCAGGTGCGTTTTGGTCAAAATTTGGAGGCCGCGTTGAGGCGTCTCTGGAGCGATTGGTGCGTCGCGCGATGTGCTAATCCGGAAGCCAATAAGCATGAGCGTGACCTGTAGCTGACGTGAGATATGATGTCCCAGCAGAAATCCCTACCCACACGGCATCCGGATTTTATCCGCGCGGTTCTTGATCGCTCCGTCAAGATGATTAGCGAGGGGCAGCTCAATAGTGCCGAGGTCTTGTTGGAAACATTGAGTGGCGAAAGTTCTGTCATCGAGCAGGTGGCGTTCTTACGTGGCGTGGTCTCTATGGGGCTGGGTCAGAGAAAGCGGGCGCAGCGGTTTCTCAAGACTGCCTTGGAAGTGAATCCGCACAACGCGCAGGCGCATGGTATTCTTGGGGACGCGCTTCTTGAAGACCAGGCCGCGCAGGCCGTGGCGGCGTTTGTGGCTGCTTTGACCCTTGATCCAGACAATTCCGATTGGAATATCGGCCTCGGCAAGGCTCTCATGAAATGCGGTTTGGATGATCTCGCATATGACAACTTCGTCGATGCGCGCATTCCGGATGCGGCGAACACGACACCGAGAAGCGAGAGCGATATATTGGAAGAGTCAGGCTGGTCTAACCTTTCGGCGCTTGATCGGTCGGTTTTGTGTGACGCGCTGTTTGCGGAAGCGACACGGCATCAAGCGCGCCGACAACACGGTCGAGCTGGAAAAATATTTCGCCATCTTTTGACGATCGATGCATCGCACTATCTGGCGTTGGGGAGTGTGGCGGTCCTAGAGCATCAGTGTGGAAATTCCGAGCGCGCGACGCAAATGATTGTCCAGATGACAAGACGTTTGAACGATGGCGATCTTTTGCCGGTTGAACGTCTTCGCGGCCGTCTGAGCTTGATTGAGACTTGTGTGGCCATAGGCGACTTTGCGACAGCCAGAGATCATATCGCGGCGGCGCTCGCAGAAGCGCCTGAAGAAGCCGAAGTCCCGGCGACTTGCGCAATCGCTTTGTTCAATATGGGGGCGGCGCGCGAATCCCTTATTTTTTTTGAGAAGGCAATTGCGCTTAACCAACTTCAATCAACAAATTTCTATTGCACACTTGGATCAGCACTTATGTCAATTAACGAGCCGCGACGGGCAGAGATTGCATTTCAACATGCTGCGGCTTTGGCGCCAGAGCTAAAATCGGCGCACAGAGGTCTTCTTGAGTCCTACATCGCGCAAAACCGTTTCGCGGAAGCAGAGACGGAACTGGAAAAAAGCTTCGACGATCCCACGGATCCTGCTTTCAAGGAATTCCAGAAGAGACTTCAGGATGCGAGCGCGACAAGCGCAGGATCATAGGTGGATGTTTAGCTCCTCGCGATCGGCATGATGTTGGAGGGGACGAGCGCCGTGGCGCGACGTTCCTGTTCGCCGCACTCGACATCGACGCTGGTGCGGTGGTCTGTCGGCTTTATCCAAACATCGTTCGACCGAACGCTGAAAGTTCCTCGATCAAATCGCGGCCAATGTGCCGGTCAAGTTCGACGTCCGTCTCGTTAGCGTCGCGCAAAAGTGGACATAGGTTTTGCGAAAAAGACGTGCGTAAACCAAAAAACGAAAGCGTTTCGCGATCCCGTTAAATCGGGAAAAGATTGCGACAATTACGCAACCCAAAAAGCCACGCCGATCCGCGACTGGCTCGTCAAGCGCCAGCGTTGTCATGTCTGCTTACCTCGACGGGAGCTTCGTATGGAGAAGGGCGTGCGTCAGGTCGCGCTGTTGAAAATAACACTCTACTG
Organism: Minisyncoccota bacterium; assembly: GCA_031291875.1. Taxonomy (GTDB): domain Bacteria; phylum Patescibacteriota; class Minisyncoccia; order Phycocordibacterales; family UBA2100; genus UBA10103. The sequence continues at coordinate 2,835 of JARLIE010000215.1, forward strand.
CACAACATATTTGAGGATCATAAATTTCACAGATATGGAAAAAAGACCATTTAAACATTTATGCGTGTTTGCTGATGAATGGGCGATTGTTCGTCGATCTCACAGAGTCGCCTCGCTTCATCGCAAATCGCAAATCGCAAATCGCAAATCGCAAATCGCAAATCGCAAATCGCAAATCGCAAGCGCGAGTCTGCGCGGCGATGTGGGTCATAGAGGTCGTCGTGTGATTGACACCCGGCAAGACTATAATCATCAAGGTTGGCTATGAATGATTGCGGCTGTTTGACAAACGTTGGGGGTGTCGCAGGATGGTCGATGCGGCCCATGGCAATCTCATCGATCTGCTACTGGCCAATTACGAGGCGCTGAAGAAGCGGCTGACGAAACATGTTGGGTCGGCGGAACTTGCGGAAGATGCGCTCCAAGAGACATTTATTCGGCTGAATAAAAAGAGAAATATTGGGCCT
>JARLIE010000216.1 GCA_031291875.1 Minisyncoccota bacterium
AAACTCGACGCGCCGACAGAAATGGATGACCAAAATGAACCTTCACCCAACCACACGGGCAATGCGGGCGTACTCGTGGTGTGTTCATCCAGCTGCTCAAGATAAAGCACGCCATCAACAACGCGAACTACACGCGTAATGGACCTTTAACACAAACCTGAAACAAACTTAACGCAAATCTAACTCAAACCTAACTCAAACCTAACCTAACACGACCTCGGTCGGTCGGCCTGCCGGTTCGAGGGGTCGAGGCTCGGAGGTCGAGATGGAAAGTCAGGACCGACCGCCTCCGATTTCATATGGCCGACCCCCTCCCCCTCCCACGTCGAACGGTGCAAAAGTTGACCGACTTCTAACGCAAACTTGACCGATTCTTGACCGATTGTCCGCCGAGGCGGTTGCGAAGACCGTGGCGGAAAGTTGGTTCGGAACAACTCCTCTCGGGGTGACCGCGGCTTGCAGTCTGGGGGAAGATTCGACCTCTTGCGACTTGCAGCAACTTCGTCGCATTTTTGGGTCCAAGACGCGATTTGCAGCGCCTTCCGTCGACCTGCCGCGCTTCGCTCGCCCTGCGTGTGGTTTCGTACAGCCTTCCGATCGATAGTCCATGCTGTGCTCGCCCGATTTTGTCGAGCCTGCAAGTGACTACGCTTTCGCAATGCACGTCGAGCCGCTTCGAACGTGGCGACGAGTGGATTCAAGTTGCACCGAAAGAATGGTTGAGAATGTATCCATGCATGGTGCGCTATGTACAACGGGTTGTCATTCGCGACATCAGGTCGCTCGAAAGTTGAGGAAGTTCGTCAACAAACGGTGCGAAGTTGCGCAAACGAATGAACAACCGAAATGGCTCGAGTGGGCGCAAACCCAGTGCGGTCTCGCGACGACTTTGCGCGACTACGGTGCCGCGTAGCTCGGCGAACAAACCTTCCTCCTGGTTCGAATGCCAGGGTCGCGCGTCGTGTGGTGCAACAAACGTGAATACGTTGCCTAACGAAACGGTAAAATAGCTTCATCAAATGAACCCAGACATCAAGTCAGAAGAGCGCGAAAGAGTACGCCCAAGTCGCCGTTCGCGCAAAACACGCTGCGTGGAAAAGCAAGGTGAGACGACGACAGATGAGCAATACGCCTCTCGGCTTGCTTTCGCCCAACTTGCCTTTCAATGGACTGAAAGCCGCATCGAGTTGGTCACTCTTACGTCCAGATGGGACGGCGTGTGCTCACGCGCTTTGCGAGTCACATGCCGAATCAAACAAGGTCGAGTCGAAGCACTAGGTGCAAACCAGTCCGGTAAAGACAGGCAGGCCCAAGCGCAAGGCGGTCAAGTTTGTGTCAAGTTTGTTGGAAATCGGTCAGGATCAAAGTCCTCCGATGGGGCAAGGGACCACACTCGCCATATGAATTTCAATCGGGTCGGAACGAAGTTTCGGTCTCGACCGAGCCTCGGGCTTCGGGCCGACGACCGGACCGGACCGAGGACGGCCGCGTCAGGTTTGTGTTAGGTTTGTGTTGGGTTTGTGTTTGGAATGCGCTAGGTTTGCGTTAAGAGTCTATCTCGCGGCTGTTGGTTTTCTTGTTGATGATGAACTAGCTTTCATACAGCTCCACAAGCACACACACAAGCGCCACTTTGCTAGGGAAGGAGTCAGCTTCTGACGGTTCATTTCTGTCGGTGCAAAATTGACTGGACCAATCGGCCGCTGCGCATAGGCAGGCGAAAGTTGCGCAAGGCTTTGCAAGTCGCGTTGGGTCGCTGAGGGCTTCCGAAAGGTCGCCCAAATCAGTTCGAAGTGGTCGTTCGCGTCGTTTGTTCGAACTGATGGTCTCATGTATGAATGCAAGCGCCACACGGCAACGACGAGCACATTACTGCACAATGAATTGTATGCTAGATGCTAGAGCAACGCGATTACAGCAAGCGAGCGATGGGAAGAAGACGAAGCGCCTGCGAGAATGCGCGCGGTTGTGCAGCGTGAGAGCGCGTGCGCGAGGCAAGCGCCGTGGCCTTACGCGGCGGTT
>JARLIE010000029.1 GCA_031291875.1 Minisyncoccota bacterium
CACCCAAGGGGCGCAGTTCAAGGGAGTCACTCAATCTGCGTCCACTACGCAGACGGTGCGTCGCGACTACAAAGGGGCGAGGAAGGTTCCCAAAGCGCCTTGAGTACGGCCGCAACACCTTCAGAATGGCCAAATCCGCCACGACGAGAACAGCCACTTTCGTGACGTTCGGACCGTTGAAAAGATTCACAAATCCAAAATCACTAGGGGGTACAAATAGCCCGTGTACTTGTGTGCAAATGAAGTCGCCGAGTCAGTCCGGATTCGGCGCGCCCAAGCGCTCGATGATTACGCGACTGCGCTGTTTCGCGTAGTCCCAAGCTGAGAACTTGGCACTGGCATCCGTCCCGTCAAGAACCTCGATGAAGGGGTCATCGCCAAAGCTCACGTAAATTCGGTACAGCTCTTCGGCCGAGACGAGGGGTTGTAACTCTTCAAGCGATTGATCGACAATTTCGCGGCACGCGGCAATCGCGTCTTTCACCGTTTCATACATGCCTTGCTCATAGCAATAGTTCGAATCCATGTAATGGAAGTTGTCATTTACCTTTACTTTATAACGAGGCATCGGTGCGCTTTCCTTTCCAAGGGTCTGTCGTACGAATCTGGAAACGGTTGAATCAGCTCGATATGCTGACCGACGTAACGCGATATTCACGGGGTTTCATGCGCCGGTAGGACCTTCGGACCTCGCGACTCACACCTAGAAGCGCTTACAGGGCCGTTCCTAGTTTCCGCGCACAATTTGAGCGACCGATCCTGCGATGGCCGCCTACGGGCTTCCTAGCGGCTGCAATGCCCCTTCCTCGAAAGAGCGCAAACCCAGAAGCTGCGACGTTCACTTATCGCGGTCACGGATTCAGGCTCGGACTGAACAGGCCGAGCTTACCGGCGTCATCGTAAGCGTCGAGTGCGTGCAATAGCTCGAACAAGACGCAGCGGGCCTCATTCAATTGCACTTGCGTGCATACGTTGCCGAACACGCGCGAGAAGAGTCCGTTCATGCATCTTCGCGCGGATCGGCAAGTATCTCTTCGAGGGTTGCGATATCCCCTTTTGGCTGTTTCTTGTTGCTCGACGGCGCGCCAGCGGGTTTCCTTTCAGGTCGGTTCGGCTTGTCGTCGTTAGCGAATTGCAGCTTTGAAATCTCTTCGCGCTTGTAAGCGGTTTTCACGTAATTGACGAAGGGCCGGGCGTGATTGGCGATGAAGTCTGGCGACGGCTTCGCGGGGGCTTTGGACCAGCCGATATCCGCAAGCACGTTTTGACAAGCGTCAACCCAATTGCGAAGGATGAACTCAACGATTTCAGTCTTGTTGAAATGCAAGTCGGCCTCGACTAGGTATTTGTCGAATTCGCGAAGACGGCCCCGTTCCTTGCCGGTCAATGGGGCGGTTTCGTCCGGCTTCAACTCGTGCATAGTGCTTTCCCAACGGTCGGCTAGCTCATTAGGTGACTTCGCCGCTTTGAAAGCCGTCGGCAGGGCCGGTATCGAGTCGGGTGTTGCGACTTGCGGCAGCCGAGCGCGAGGTCTGCCTTCGATGACTTCGGTGTCGGTCCATCCCCGCCGCTTGTTCTTGCGGATCGTGTCGGCTTTCAAACGCCCCTTCGAGTGCTTCGCTAATTCTGCCGGCGTGCGAGCGACGCCTTTAGCATCAACGATCAGGACCGTGTTCATGCGGTTGCGAGTCTGAACGCGCTTCGAAGCCCAATGAGTTTTGTCGGGCGAATATTCAGGGTCGCGAGGGTCAACGCGATCTAGGGTCCATCTAGGAATGGGGATCGGCCCCTTGTCGCGAAGAAAGACGACGAAGCCACCATCCTTCCAACGATTGCATACGTAGTGGTCCAAATCGGTAGCTCGTTGAACCATGTTACGATAGGAATTGAATTCGCGAGGATAACGAAGCTGAAGGTCGCGGACGCGCATGTCCTTCGCAAGAACGCGGTCGCAGAGTGCGACACACTTCGCCCTTGCGCACTCATAAGCACTCGATAGCTTCGCCGAGAGAGCATTACTCAGCGAACGGGACATGAGTAATGGTTCGTTGCTTATGACCGGGACAAGCGGCCCATGCGAATCGCGCTTGGAAGCCTTAGAATCATGGGGTTTCCGCGAGACGATGGACGGGACTTTTGAGTCCCACTTGGTGAGTATTTTTGTCCCGCCTTGTCCCGTTACATGAGTATTTTTTTCGCCTTGGACGTTGTCCTTGTCTGTGTGGGAAAACGAATTCTCGATGAGCTTCATGGCGCTTTTCCTTGAATCGAGCGCCATTCGACCCTATAGTGGCCGTGGCGCTGTAGCTGGCGTCCTAATGCTTCCGACCCGTGAACATTCGCGTGTTCACGGGTTTTTCTTTGCTATAGACTAAGAGAAACGGGCATCAAGGACCGGCGATGTGCTGGCCGAATATAGATGCAACGTTTTCGATGCGACACAGTATAACAACTATACGATAACTTGCAACTGTGCATTTCTATGCGCTGGCCGTATAGCGTGATACGTGCACACAAGTGCACAAGGGCAGTCGCTTGCTACCCTCACGATGTGCTTAACGGTGCGAACGCGCACAACACCAAGCCGCATGTCGTCGATCAGGATTCTCAAACCCGCGTTTAGATTGGGAAAGTCGGCCGGCAGGGGCCTCTAGGATCGCCCAGAAAGGCCAGGGGCGGGACTTCGGCAGTCAAGAGCTGTGCCGTCCTCATTGCATGCGCCTACGCGCCCGAACCGCTGCGGCAATTATGCCCTGACCGCTAGATGCGAGAGGTCGAGACCCGGAAAGCTAATTTTGGCCATGTGTGCGACTGTGTGATCAGGGTCGTATTTGTCCCCATAAGCGTCGCTGACAGACGCGCCGTCTGTCCAGCCCCCGAACGCCCGCAGAATTTCCGGCGGTGCGTTTGATCGACGCAGCGCGTCACGAAAAGAGTGGCGAAGGCTGTAGAACGATTGCCGTGGCGCAAGCTCGATGGCCGCCGGCAAGTACGTTTCCGCGAACCTCTTGAGCGCGTATCGCGCATGATTGCCGTCTTTGTCCGGCCGGACCGAAAACAACAGCGCCTCGTGCGACTCTCTCGTCGCGACGAAATCCATGAATCCGAGCTTGAGCAATTCGCTATGGATAGGAATCCGTCGTCGACTCGTTTCGGTCTTCAAGGTCTTTTTCGAGATTGATTCGTCGCCGTCGTTAGGCGAAGCGACGATATCGAGATACGGGACGCCGATCGAAGTCACTCGCACGTCGCCTTTGCGCAATTGGCAGGCCTCATTGGGCCGCAGCCCCATGAACAAGCAAAGAAGCGGCAACCAAAACCGCCAATCCTTGTCGGCGACGGCGTACGGCTTTCGACCGCCCGCCGCGCACGCTGCGTAGAAGTCGCTCTTGAAGAATCTTGCAATTTGATCGAGCGTGAGTGGCATTCTCTTGTCGCCAGCGGCCACCGGGTCGCGCTTGAGCGACCTCATGCTCGCAGCGTGATTGGCTTTCACGATGCCTTTCATACGCGCGAGTTCCAGCAGCTCACGAAGCGCCGTGAGATAGGTTTGTTGTGTAATTGGCGACAAGCGTGGCAACCCTTCGGCTTCCGCTCTTTCGATGGACTCCTCGACGGTTAGGCCCCTAAATAGCTTCGTGCGATTGGTCGGCACGCGAGCGAGCGTCGCACGCACCATTTTGCAATCGTCATAGTTGACGGCCGAAGCCGACCGGTCATCGCCGAGGATTTCGACGATGAGCGCAAGACTCGCCTTGTGCTTCTCGAATGACTTTTTCGTCCCGCCATTGATTTTGGCGTCTTCGCGTTTTTCGTCGAGTAGTTCCTTGGCAAGCTCGCCGACGGTCAGCGAAGGCGGCTTTCCCGGATCGAACAGCGGGTCAACGGTCGGCGCGTAATTGCCATCGAGCCGCGCGAGTCGCCGTCGGTCAAGCTCACGCACACCTCGCCAAACCAGCTCTAGAAATTCGAGCCCGACGCCAGCAGGATCGTCGAGAGGCAATTTGTTCGCGGCAAGGATTTTCTCGGCACTGGAATACGCCCATTGCCGGCTTGTCGGGTCATCCAAGCTTTCGTAGGCTTGCAATTCGATTTCGAGATTGGTCTTGATTTCCTCGCGCTCTTTGTCGCTGGCGGGGCCGTCCTTTTTGAATTCCTCGGCGTTCCTCGAATCCATTCTCGCGACATAATCCCAGACCAATCGCATCGCCTGATGCGGCGAAAGCGGATTGGCCTTGGCAGTGGACGGACCATCGGAAGCAGGATCGCTCGCGCCGATCTTCGACGCCGCATCGGCGAATTGCGCCGACCACTTTACGTCTTCGATTTCGCCGAGTTTTGCGGCCCGCGCTCTGTCGCTTGTGCGAAGCGAAAATTGGATCATTCTTCGGCCGACGCGCGCCACAAGCCGGTCGGGAACTCGCCGTCGATAATAGTAGAAGCCTTGCCGGACTAGGATGTGGTTCTTTCGCGCCATCACGCGACCTTTGTGTACCACATTTGTGTAGCACACACGCGGCCTAAGGCATTGATTAATCGAAAACCCTGGTTAATCAATATCTACATGGCGGGCTGGTGGAGCTGAGGGGATTCGAACCCCTGACCTCTGCAGTGCGATTGCAGCGCTCTCCCATCTGAGCTACAGCCCCGTCCGCGCGGCTGTTTACGTGCGCGCCCCGGGGGTGTCAACGAAAGAAAGCGGGAATAGGCCGACAAGGAGCGTCCATGCGGGCCATACTCAACGTCCTGATTCTCGCCCTCGATCTCTATAAACTGGTGATCATCGTCGCCGCGGTCATGTCGTGGCTGATCGCCTTCAAC
>JARLIE010000217.1 GCA_031291875.1 Minisyncoccota bacterium
ATGGGTCGTGGCAGGCTGAGTTCAAACGTGTGATGCCCCTCTGGGATGTGTTCTTCAACGAATGTATGGAAGCGTGCGCGCTCGAGGATGCGTCGGCGTCACCCGTCACCATCACACAGATCAAGCAAGCATTCCGCAGGTGGTGCAAAGCCCAGGATATCACGCCCAAACATGGCCCATGGTCGGACTTTTATGGCGACGGTTCCTATGCCGAGCTGCTCCTCCTGCAGCGTTATTGCCAACAACGCAAAGAGGGGGAGGTGTTTGTGCCTCAGCTGCGATTCCAACACGGGGCTGAGCCGTCCGCCACGCCAGCATCCGGACAGCAAACGGCGAGCGGTCCTGCCGCCCTCGCGACGCATCCTTCAACGAGCAGGAAACGAAAGAACAACGATCAAGGCGCGCCAGCCTCTCTCGTCCAAGCGCACGACTCGAGCAACGCCGACGGAGCTGAGCCGGCAGCGGCGACCGAATCGAGTAAACGGCCGTATGTTTGAACGCCCCGCGCAACTGACGTCTGTTTCCTCGCATGGCATACATTGCTTTCGTCACGTCTAGCTTGACCTGGTGAACTAGAGGCGACTTGGCCCCGCTTATGCCTGCTTTGAGATGTTGAACTCGATTTCCGCTTGATCGCTTGAAAGGCGTTTTGTGCGCCTTGCATCGACCAGGGACGACTTGGAAACTGATCTCGCATCTTGGTGCGACTTGGCTCGACTGGAAGCGACTTTGGATTAAGCTTGCAGCATGTAGGCGGATTTCGCCTCGCGCTGACAACGCCTCGAGTTCGGCCTGAGTTTATGCGAACCGCAAGCCAAAGCGGGCCCGGACGATTGGGCACGACCACTGCTTTGGCGCCATGACGAAGTTAGGCGTCACCCGTTGTCACAAATTGTCACAGGCTGTCACAAGTTGTCGCAAGGTGGAAAAAGTCGCTTCGGGGTGAAAAAGGTCAAGGTCGGTCACCTTGCGGGCGCAAGTCTGGATGGCGTTGGTTTCGACACTCATTGAGCAATCCCAATCACGCGACATCGATCAATATACACGGCCATGGGTGACAGGAAAGGGGACTGGAGCCGCTCAAATCGCACGAGAATCTCTAGGGTTGTCATTCGCGACATGAGGTCGCTCGAAAGTTGAGGAAGTTCGTCAACAAACGGTGCGAAGTTGCGCAAACGAATGAACAACCGAAATGTCGATTACCTCCTGCGGGACGCGAGCATCACCGGCGAGGTTCGACGCGTCCGCCGGGTTCAGCGGCTGACCGGTGGCATCCATGGCGAGGACGGACGGAGGTGGGGGTGGTGTGTGTGCCGATGCGCGCGGTGGAGTCCGTCTGGTGCGGTCGACCGGGCGTTCTCTCGCGTCGTTCTTCCGCCTTGCTCGAGTGGGCACAAACCCAGTGCGGTCTCGCGACGACTTTGCGCGACTACGGTGCCGCGTAGCTCGGCGAACAAACCTTCCTCCTGTCGAATGCCAGGGTCGCGCGTCGTGTGGTGCGAAAGCAAGCCGAGAGGCGTCTCACCTTGCTTTTCCACGCAGCGTGTTTTGTGGCGCGCATCTGACCTTCGGTGGTCTTCCGCTCGACGGCCCGCGAGAGCCGAACAATCTCGGCAATTTCCGGTTCCCACTTGATGGAATCGCTGCCGCCGAGTGGATGTGCTCCATCGTGCGTGAGGTGGTGGGCGACAACGCCGTGGTGAAGCGTTCTCGACGCGGCGCGACCTTTGAAGACTTTGGTCCCAAGAAGCGTAGCTACGACATTATCCCTGCGTTCATGTACAAGATCGATGGGCAAGCGCATCACATCATCCCGAATGACGACGCATGGGAAGCCAACCCCATCCAACGCGACATGCAGACGGTGATCGACCTCGACCGGGAGTTCTCGCGCGACGCCGAGCGCAAGGTGATGGGCTACCGCGACCTGGTCAAGTTGCTGAAGCGGCTCAAGGACGTGCTGGGGTGGGGTAAATCGCACGGCATCACCAGCTTCATGATTCGCTTCGCCGTCAGCGCCACGCTGGAGAGCTCGGCGTCCCGGTTCAATCACAAGCAGCTCGCCGCTGCCATCGCTTTGCTGCAGCAGTGGCTCGACGCCGGTTCCTTTCCGGATCCGTATGCCGCATCGCAACCACTGAAGAGCGGCCTGGTCGCGCTGAACGAGCGGCTGCCCAACGCATTGTTCAACATCATCACTCGTTGCGACGCTCGAAATCTCGCAGAATTGATGAGTTGCCTTGCCTGCCGTTTGTGTAACTTTGTGCGAGCATGCGCAAGCAAGGCAGCAAGTTTGGGGGCACAAAGGTCAAGTGCAAACCACGCTGGTGGTCCGAAGCAGCGCACCGCACCTGCTGTTGGGACTAAGATCGCGCGAAACTACCAAGTCGCTTCAAGGCGTTACAAATGTGCATCAGATGCGTCAAGTCGCGATGAGTCTGTTTGAGTGACCCTCACTCGCGCTTTGCGATGTGCCTTTCCTGCACGCCACGCGTTGGCAACCACGAGTGATGTGGCCCATCTCAAAGATGTGAAAGGGTTCGAAGAGCTAGTTGGTGAGAATGCATGCCCTTCGAGTCACATCGACGTTGCATCAGCAGTTGGAGCACCGGTCAAAGGGAGTGCGAAAGCCCGTAAACATTGAAAAGTCGTCGCAAGTCGCTTCTAGTTGCCGTCGGTCGAAGCATTGCCGCCAGCTGGAACCACGAGCACGAGAGCGCTCAAGCCAATACGACGGTAACCGGCAGCGCACTTGGTTGTACTCCAATTGACTTTACAGGCAAACAGGTCGAAGCAGCTGATCGATTTGCGCTTGGGACTCGGCGTGTTCCCCGGCCTTGAGCAAGACGAGTGATGCGTGCCGGTCGCTCTTGCATGGATCCGACGGCCAAGAACTCGAAGCTCAAAGTCGCGCCAGTCGGGAACTGCTGCTCGTCATTGAAGTCAGCTGTTGGCACGAATCACTCCAAGGCAGTAGGTTGAGGACAAGCGTGGCCAAACGTCATCAATGTGCCACAGCACGTTGTGTGTCGCTCATGTCTTCCTGAGGTCAATCAAAGAGCCAAAGTTGCTCAGGGAAACAGCGACCAGACGTGGACAGGGCGGACGTGGCTGGCTGATCGCGGCTCGTGGTGGGAATCGGTCAAATTCGACGTGAACGTGCTCACATCGCCGCAGGTGCGCCAAAGTCGCGCCAGGTCGCGACAAGCGCTTCGCGCATAAATTGCCCCCTTTGCCTCGCCCGCTTGCTCTTTCAATCGCGCATCGTCCCAAGTCCTTTGGCTGCAGCGTTGTTGATCACGGTTTTTGTCAGCCTTGTGGAGGCTTTGCATGAGTTGGCTCGTCTAACGAGTGTTTACCTGGTGACCGCGCTGGTCGAAACCCACGTCAATCGTGCGGATGGTTCGAGTTGCAGTAAAGCGCGTCAGGTTGAATCAAGTCGCGTTAGGTCGTGACAAGTCGACAAAAACCGCCTCAAAGCTCGAAAGGCGGATCAAAGCTAAACAAGCCTCTTTTCGTCACTCTTACGTCCAGATGGGACGGCCTGTGCCCACGCGCTTTGCGAGTCACATGCCGAATCAAACAAGGTCGAGTCGAAGCACTAGGTGCAAACCAGTCCGGTAAAGACAGGCAGGCCCAAGCGCAAGGCGGTCAAGTTTGTGTCAAATTTGTTGGAAATCGGTCAGGATCAAAGTCCTCCGATGGGGGGAGGGACCACATTCGCCATATGAATTTCAATCGGGCCGGAACAAAGTTTCGGTCTCGACCGAGCCTCGGGCTTCGGGCCGACGACCGGACCGGACCGAGGGCGGCCGCGTCAGGTTTGTGTTAGGTTTGTGTTGGGTTTGTGTTTGGAATGCGCTAGGTTTGCGTTAAGAGTCTATCTCGCGGCTGTTGGTTTTCTTGTTGATGATGAACTAGCTTTCA